>JAYZAW010000079.1:0-6748 GCA_036339495.1 Pseudomonadota bacterium
CGCCGAGTTTCAGGGTATCTCGCCGTTATTCGTGGCCAAGCCGTTCACCCGTCTAGAAAAGGCCGGGCTGGTCGCGTCGGAAGAAGGCATCGGCGGCGGGTTCCGGCTCGGGCGGGCGGCGGACAGCATTTCCGTGCTGGATGTGACCGACGCGCTGGAGGAAAACAAGGCGCTGTTCGACTGCAAGGAAATCCGGGGCAAATGCATCCTCTATCGCGACAAGCGGCCGGCGCGCCATAGCCAGAGCGTCTGCAGTATCCACGCCGTGATGCTCGAAGCGGAACAGCGCATGCGGGAGTCACTGGCGGAAACCAGCCTGGCGGATCTGGCGGGCGAGGTGAGAAACAAACTGCCGGCGAAAATCAATACCGACCGCGCCCAATGGTTCCAGGACCGGCAGGCCGGACGGCGCAAACGCAAAACCAGGCAATAAGGAAAACGAACATGCGGAACATTCTGGTAATCGGCGGCGGGTTCGCCGGCATGATGGCGGCGCTGAACGCGGCCGATGAGATCGACCAACATGGCGGTGACATCAAAGTCACCCTGGTCTCGCCCTCGCCCTGCTGTATGAGAAGAACCCCGAAACCCTGCACGCACCGCTGCTGCCGACCTTCGAGTCCGCCGGCGTGGCGTTCGTCGAAGGCGCCGCGCGGAAGATCAATACGAACAGGCGCGATGTAACGGTGGAAAGCGGCGACGGAACTGTCAAAACCCTCCCCTATGACCGGCTGATCTTGGCCACCGGCAGCGAACTTCGTGAACTTCCGATCCCGGGGCTGGCGGAAAACAGTTTCAATATCGACACCTACGACACGGCGGTCGCGCTTGATGTTCATCTTCAAAAAATCGTCCAAACGCCTGATATACCCGGACATAATTGCTTCGTGATCGTCGGCGCGAGCATGTGCGGAATCGAGATGGCGGCCGAGATGCGCAATCGTATTGAGTTGCACAGCGATGCGGCCACGGCACAGGCGGCGCGCGTGGTCCTGCTGGAACGGGCCGAAATGGTCGGTCCGGAATTCGGCGACGGCCCGCGCCCGGTGATCCTGGATGGGATGGGCCAGGCGGATGTCGAGATCATGCTGGGAACCAGCGTGACCCGCATCGACAAGGACACGTTGACCTTGAGCAACGGCAAGAAAATTCTGACGGCCACTGCGATCGTCACCATTGGGCTGTGCGCCAGTTCACTGTCGGTACAAATTCCGGTGGCGCGCGACGAGATCGGCCGCCTGCCGGTCGACGACATGCTGCGGGTCAAGGATGCGCCCGGCATATACGCCACCGGCGACATCGCACAAGCCGTCGCCGATGAAAGAGATGACGGTCATTACGCGCTGATGTCGTGCCAGCACGGCCGCACCATGGGCAAATATGCAGGCTATAACGCCGCGCGCGAATTGATGGACCTGCCGCCGAAACCATACCGCCAGACCGATTACACGACCTGCCTCGACCTCGGCAATTTCGGCGCCGTGTTCAGCACCGGCTGGGACCGACAGGTGCAGCATTTCGGCGCGGAAGCCAAGAAACGCAAAATGTGGATCAACTCGGAACTGATCCACCCGCCGGTCGGCAGTAGGGCGGAGATCTTCGAGGGCTCGCGGATACACCCGGAGACGGGGCGGTAGGGCCGGTCGTCACTAAGTCATGTCACCGCATTGACGGGGCCGGCTCGAACTCGACCTTCATCCGATAGCCAAGTACCCGTGCATAATTTTCGACCGTGGCCAGCCGGGGGGAAACCTCGCTGTTCACGCTTTCCAGCCGGGAAATATTGCTTTTCTTGGTGCCGAGCAGTTCCGCCATTTGCTCCTGCGTTTTGCCCGCGGCCGTGCGCATGGCGATCATGTTGCGTTTCATCGCAAAGGCCGGGGCGGCTTCATCATAAGCCGTCTTCACGTCAGGAATTTTCAGCGCCTTGCCTTTGAAGCTCTCAAATGTGGGCCTGTCAGTCATTTTCCATTACCTCCTTCAAGAGATTGCGCGCGATGTCCAAATGCTTTTTCGGAACCTTTTGGGTTTTCTTGATGAAGCTGTGCAGGATCACAATTTCCTGCCCCTTAACCAAACAAAACAGGGACCGGCTGATCCCCTCAGGGCCTTTGGCCCTGATCTCGAACAAGCCTTTGCCTAACGGCGCCGAGTGTGGGCGGCCAATCGAAGGCCCGAATTCTTCCACTAGTTCAAGGATATGGAACAAGTTTGCCAATATCCCGGCAGGCAGCGCCAATGTCTGGTTTTCGACCTTCTCGCTATAAAACGTGACCTTCCATGCCATCTGGCATAGTTATCATAAATGATAACAAAGGTCAAGTTTAGATTCTACTGAATCCGGAATTGACGCAGTGGCAAACCCAGCGATCGCCAGCGCCGAGCGCCCTACCCCGCGCCTTTCGCCAGCCCATCAAACGCCATCAGCCTTGCGATCAGCACCTCGATCTCATTGAGCGGGATCATGTTGGGCCCGTCCGACGGCGCGTTGTCGGGGTCGGGGTGGGTTTCCATGAACACGGCGGCGACGCCGACGGCCACGGCGGCGCGGGCCAGTACGGGAACATATTCGCGCTGGCCGCCCGAGACCGTGCCCTGCCCGCCCGGCTGCTGTACTGAATGGGTGGCGTCGAACACCACTGGCGCGCCGGTGGCGGCGAGCTCCGGCAGGGCGCGCATATCGGTTACCAGGGTGTTGTAGCCGAACGACGCGCCGCGCTCGCACAGCATGACGTTGGGGTTGCCGGCCTCAATGGCCTTGGCCAGCACGTTCTTCATGTCCCACGGCGCGAGAAACTGGCCCTTCTTGATATTCAGCGCGCGGCCGGTTTCCGCCGCCGCCACGACCAGATCGGTCTGGCGGCACAGGAATGCGGGGATCTGCAGCACATCGACCGCTTCCGCCACGGGCGCGCAATGTTCCGGAAGATGCACATCTGTGAGCACGGGAAGGCCGGTCTTCTCGCGGATTTCGGCAAAAATCGGCAGGGATTCTTCCAGGCCGAGGCCTCGTTCGGTTGAAATCGACGTCCGGTTCGCCTTGTCGAAGGACGTTTTGTAAATCAGCCCGACGCCGAGCCGCCCGGCGATTTCCGCCAGCGCCGCCGCGACTTCAAGCCCGTGATCGCGGCTTTCCAGCTGGCAGGGTCCGGCGATGATGGCCAGCGGCAGATCATTGCCGATCGTGACATTGCCGATAGATATATGGCGAAGTTCCGTCATACCAATCTCGATCGGTCGATGGCGGCCTTGATGTATGAGGTAAAGAGCGGATGGGGATCGAACGGTTTGGATTTGAGTTCCGGATGGAACTGGACCCCGACAAACCACGGGTGCGACGGCAGCTCGACGATCTCGGGCAGCAATCCATCGGGCGAAGTGCCGGAAAACACCATCCCTGCCGCTTCGAGCTGGGGCCGGTAATTGATATTGACCTCATATCTATGGCGGTGGCGTTCCTCGATCCGGCGGCCTCCATAAATTTTTGCAACCAGTGTATTTTCGGCCAGGTCGCATGCATAGGCGCCGAGCCGCATGGTGCCGCCGAGATTGTCATTGATGCCGCGCCGTTCGATCACGTCGTCATGCGCCCATTCGGTCAGCAGACCGACGATGGGTTCGGGCGTGTCGCCGAATTCGGTCGAGCCCGCGTCCGCGATACCGGCGATATTCCGCGCCGCCTCGATCACGGCCATCTGCATGCCGAAACAGATTCCGAAATAGGGGATGCCGTGTTCGCGGGCGAAACGCGCCGCCGCGATCTTGCCCATGGCGCCCCGTTCGCCGAAACCGCCGGGCACCAGAATTCCTTCAACCTCGGAGAGCTGCTGCACGGCATCCTCGGATTCGAATATCTCTGAATCAATCCAGCGCATGTCGACGCTGACATTATTGGTGATGCCGCCGTGGCTGAGCGCCTCGGCCAGGGATTTATATGAATCCGGAACCCCGGTGTATTTGCCGACCACCGCGATGGTCACATTGCTTTCAGGATTTTTGATGTCTTCGACGATCTTGCGCCAGCGGGCGAGATCGGGCTTGCGGCTTTCGGGGATGCCGAAATGCTTGCAGACCTGACCGTCAAAACCGCGTTCGTGGTAGCTGATCGGCACGTCATAGATCGTAACGACGTCGAGCGCCGCGATTACCGAATCCACCGGAACATTGCAGAACAGGCCGATTGTATGGCGATCCGAAAGCGGGAGTTCCCGTTCGCACCGGCACAGGATGATGTCGGGCTGAATGCCGACGCTTTGCAGTTCCTTGACCGAATGCTGGGTCGGCTTGGTCTTGAGCTCCCCGGCGGCCTGCAGATAGGGCACCAGGGTCAAATGAACGAACATGGAATGTTCGCGGCCCAGCTCATTGGCTTTTTGGCGAATGGCCTCGAGAAACGGCAGGCTTTCGATATCGCCCACCGTGCCGCCGATTTCGCACAAGACAAAATCCGCATCGCCGACGTCGGTCGAAATGAAATCCTTGATCGCATTGGTGACGTGGGGAATGACCTGGATCGTGGCCCCGAGGTAATCGCCGCGCCGCTCCCGCTCGATCACCGATGAATAGATCCGCCCGCTGGTGACATTGTCGCTACGCCGCGCCGGCACTCCGGTAAAGCGTTCGTAATGGCCCAGATCGAGATCGGTTTCCGCTCCGTCATCGGTGACGTAGACCTCGCCATGCTGGGTCGGGCTCATGGTTCCCGGATCGACATTCAGATAGGGGTCCAGCTTGCGCAGCCGCACCTTGAAACCGCGCGCCTGAAGCAATGCACCGAGCGCCGCGGAAGCAAGTCCCTTGCCGAGAGAGGAAACCACGCCGCCAGTGATAAATATGTACCGCGTCATGGACGGGAACCTTACATCAGTTCACCCGGAATTCAAAAGCACGGAGGCGGCAAATTTGCCGCCTCCGATTCGTTTTGGTCATTTAGTCCTATTTCGCGAGCGGAACACTCGGCAGTTTTGGAAGCTCGGGCACCGCCGGAGCCACGGCAGCCGGTTGATCCATGATCGAACCTTGTTTCTGGCCCGCACCTGACATAATCGCCAGTAAAATACTGGTGCTCATGAATATCGCTGCCAAAACCGCGGTCACCCGGGTCAGCAGATTGGCCGAGCCCCGCGTAGTCATCAACCCGCCCATATTGCCGCCGCCGCCCATGCCCAAAGCGCCGCCTTCGCTGCGCTGAAGAAGCACGGAAATGACCATCGAAATGGCGATAATCAGGTGGAAAACCAGAATAATCTCAATCATGGCGTCGCTTTGGTTTTCAGATCAGCCTTCATGTAATGCCAAATCCCCTCAAGCGCAAGATTTGCATATGCCCCAAAAATCTTCCGCTTTCAGACTGGCCCCGCCGACCAATGCCCCATTAACGTTCTGGATGGCGAGAATTTCCGCCGCATTGTCGGGTTTTACCGAACCGCCATAGAGAATGCGCATGGATTCCGCCCCGAAAATGCGTCCGGCAAGCTCCGCGCGCAACGCATCATGGATTTCGGCGATATCATCCCCGGTCGGCGTGCGCCCGGTTCCGATGGCCCAAATCGGCTCATACGCGAGCACCATATTGTCGGCCGTGGCGGCATCCGGCAACGACCCGGCAAGCTGTCCCAGAACCACCTCGACCGCGCGGCCCGCGTCGCGCTCGGCCAGTGTCTCGCCGACGCAGATGATCGGCGTCAGCCCCGCATCAAGCGCCGCTTCGGCCTTGGCGCGCACCAGGGCGACGTCCTCGCCGTGATCGGCGCGCCGTTCGGAATGGCCCACGATCACATAGGCGCAGCCGGCATCGGCGATCATGGTTGCCGAAACATCCCCGGTATGGGCGCCCGCCGCGTCGGCGTGGCAATCCTGCGCCCCCAGCGCGATCGCCGTATCCCGGACTATCGCGCCCACAGAGCCGATAAGTATGGCGGGCGGACAGACCAGCATGTCGCATTCGGTTGCGCCTTCCGCCACAACCAGATCAAGCAGTTCCCGCGCCAATGCCTGGGACTCTTCCCGGGAACCGTTCATTTTCCAGTTTCCGGTCACCAGAAAGCGGGGTCTGTCAGCCATGAACCGATCCTCTCGGGCTAGTGGTAGGGGGTTTTACCACACCCCTCGCCGTCATGGACTCATAAATGGGGATCAGACTGGTCTGGACAGCAGATATTGCGGAATTGATTTCGTTTCGTCTTCCGTGTCCCAGGTTTGCGAGGCGATGCGCCACGCGCCGTCCTCCTTGATCAGCAGGAACGCCTCGATGCCGCGCACTGTTTTCTCTTCGTTTTCCACCATTTCAATGGCGGCGAACGCGACCGCGGCACTGCCGAAGGCCTGGATATCGGAGCCGAGATACGACACGGTGAAGGATGGCATTTCGGTTTTCGCCAAGCCCTTCATGCGGTCGACGAAGGCCTCCGCCGTTGATGTAGTCGCGGGTGGGCGGCGGGGTAGAGCGGCGCGCCGGGGAAGTAATCGGCCGCAAACGCGGTCCAGTCGGCCGAACGCCCGCGGGTCCATTGCGCGCTCTGAAACTGGCGCGCCATAAGGGCGTCTGTCGCCCGGATATCGTCGCTGTCGCCGCGATGCGCCATGTCCCAATCCCTGTCAAAACTGCGCGGGACCCGGCGGTCGTTGAACAGCCCGCCGCCGCCGCCGCCGGCCTCGAACAGATGGTCCACCGCCTGTTTGGCAAGACGCACCGCGAACCCCAGATCGCCCTCGTTGCGCGCCCGCTGTTCGATGCTGAGCGGTTCAC
>JAYZAW010000080.1:0-4020 GCA_036339495.1 Pseudomonadota bacterium
GGGATGCGCGCCGGCCGACCTGCTGTCGCACGCCGAGGGGCTCTCGATTCCCGTGACATGCCGCATCGCGGTCGCGTTTTCCGAATCCGCCCCGGCGCAATGGGATATATCGCCGCCCCAGGCGCGGGTTCCGGCCCTGCCCGGCCTAAAAACGCCGGAAGACTGCTTTGCCGCGGAATTGCCCGATGACAGCGCGGATCGCTTATATCCATACGGGTCCGTACTGGTCGCGCGACCGGTCGGTGACAATATTCCGATCGGCGCCAAAATCATACTGCGGTGGTTCACTGGATCGGGCGCAACGCGCAAAACCATGGAAATTCTGGTTGGCCTGTTGGAGCGCAATGGGTCCGAGGATCTCGGCCTGGCCGTTTGTTCCGACAATCGGGAATTGCCGGCCAGTGTGATCGTCCAGCGCCCGAATAGCGCGGCGGGCCTCGGTGAAAGTCGCCTTGAGCCCGCCTCATCTGGAATGCCGGTCGAATATGCGCCCAGTCCGGACGATGAAGGCGAAATCATAGGCGTCGTGGTCATTGCAATTACGCCGGAATAGACCGTTTTTCGCGCCTTCAAAGAGAAAAATTTAAAAATATTGGAAAATTCGGATCATGGCCCATAACCCGAGGCCGCGGGCGGATCGGATCGACGCCTTCGTCGGCGCCTGCATCCGCGAAAATCGTACCCTGAAGGGGCTTAGCCAGAAAGAAATGGCAGGGGCTATGAACATCAGCTATCAGCAGGTTCAGAAATACACACGGGGCGCAAACCGGATCGGGGCCAGCCGACCCTACTATATCGGTCAGGCGCTCGGGATGCTGGTAAGCGGCTTTTTCGCCGGCCTGCCCGCTGTCGATAAAGACGCGGAGGGCGATGAAATTCCGCAATCACCATCGATCATCCGGAACGCGACCGGGAAAGCCTGGAGCTCATGCGCAGCTATCACGCGGTCCGGGATCGCGGACTCAAACGCAAGATCTATGTGCTCGTCAAGGCGGCGGGCCAGGTGTAATTCGCTATGCGCCGTCGGTTTCCTCGCGCAGCAGGCCGAGACGGTCGAACACCACCCGATCGGTCAGCAGGAACAGATCCGCATCATCCCCAATCGCCTGGTGGGTCGCCCATTTCCAATGGGGAATGCTGAAGGCGTCGTTTTTCGACCATTCGATGGTCGCATCTCCGATGGTGGAACGCCCCTGCCCCGACGTCACCAGACAGATCGTGTTGTGGGTCGCGCGCCGCGGCATGGTTTCCATGCCCGCGCCGAGCCGCCGCGCATAGCAATCCAGCGTCGCCATGACGGCGTCGCCGGTCAGGGGGTTGGTGTATCGCAGCAATTTGGATCCGTCGCGGTCCGGCGTCATGGCGGATAATGCCGCGCGGGTGGCGGCGCCGGAATAGTGGAATTTGGGAGACATGTCCCCGCTATCCATCGAACCGGCGAGCGGGGCCATGCCCGAGACTTCCCAACTCCGTTCCGCACCCGAATCGACCTTCCAGAAATCGTCGTCGTCGCGGCTGCCGGGTTCGAAAAAATTTGCGTCGAGCTCACAGACCAGCGGCATATTGGCGCCGTCGAACCATACGGTCTGGTGATCGGACAGGTTGATATGGCCGTGCCAGCACATCGGCGGCGTCAGGATCAGATCGCCGGCGAGCATATCACAACGCCGCCCGTTGACGATGGTCGCCGACCCCTCCGACTGAACGCCGAAACGGATCGCCGCCGCCGAATGGCGATGGGGCACGGCCCGATCGCCGGGTTCCAGCACGGTGAAGGCCGAGATCAAATTGCTGGTGGTGGCGATCTCGCCGTTGAAGGCCGGGTGACACATGATCACGGCGCGGCGTTCGGCATCTTCGAGCCCGACCTCGACGCCCGTGCGCCCGGTCAGTTTCTCGATCTCGCGCCACGGCCAGTGGAACGCGCCGTCGCTCGCACTGGGCGCTAGGGGCGTGATGCGCTGATACCGGTCCCAGAGGGGCTGGTAGTGAATTTCCGCCAGCGCGGCAATCAGCGACGCATCGGTCCGTTCGGCCGCATCGGCGTTCGGGTTCATGGGATTCTCCCGTCAGGTATCGGCCATCAGTGTAACGCCCCAAGCACCAATCCGCCAATTGCCTTGCATCAGACCCACGACCTGTCATTTTGTGGACATGATCGAAGGTAAAACGCCGGCCTCATCGACCATCTATCACATTTGTCGACGGGACGACTGGGAGGCCGGCCAAGACGGCGTATTTTATCGTCCGCCCGATGCCGACCGGGGTGACGGGTTCCTGCATTTTTCGACCGCCGCACAGATCGTCGAAAGCGCGGCCCGTCACCGTGCGGGCCAGTCCGGTCTGGTGATGATCGAAGCCAATCCAACAGAGCTCGGCGACGAGCTGCGCTGGGAGATTTCGCGCAATGGCGCGCTTTTCCCCCATCTATACGGGCCGATCCCCCTGCCCGCCATAACCGCCGTGCATGACCTTCCCTTGGGACCCGACGGGCTGCATGATTTTCCCGATTTCGGGTAATCAATGGCTTGTATCGGACACGACGGGACGCCATTTCAGAATGGAATGGGACGCGCAATCTCATCTGGATGAGACGGTAAATGCTGAAAACGAACTCCCGGTTCGGACCTGTCATCGACAAGCTGAATTTTCTATCCCTGTGGGTCAGGCGGCCGCAAAGCATGGGCGCCATCGCGCCGAGCAGCCACAACTTGGCGTCGGCAATCGCCCGAGAGGTGGATTACAATCTTCCCGGCTTGGTGGTTGAGCTCGGCGCCGGCACCGGCAGCATCACGGCAGCCTTGATCGAGAACGCATCCGATCCAGGCCAGATTGTCGTGGTTGAGCGCGAAGCGTCGCTGTGCCGGCTGTTGCGAAAACGGTTTCCGAAAATTCGCGTGATCCGAGGCGATGCCCGCGAGCTGAAACGTCTGATCGCCCGCGCCGACATTGGCCCGGTGAAAGCAGTGGTTTCGGGCCTGCCCCTGCTCAACATGGCCAGGCGGCAGCGCAGCGAAATCCTCGATCAATGTTTTGCGATCATGCCGCCCGGGGGTGTGATGGTGCAGTTTACCTATGGCTCGGTCGCGCCGCTGCCGCGTTCCGTGGCGCGGCAATCGGGTATTGCGGGCGAGCGCGCGGGTTGGGTCCTGCGCAATCTGCCGCCGGCGGCGATCTGGCGCTACAGCCGCGACGAGACCGCCGACGGCGCGCCGTTTCACTAAAAAATTATTTTCGCTTCGATTGCTTGGCGCGCCTGCGAATCCAGGCGCGCACCTGGGCTTCCGCCTCTTGAGCCTGGGGTTTGTTCAGATTGCCGAACATATTGTCCCGTGCCGCGGCGGCCTCTTTCCGGGCGTCGCCGGCAGGAAATGTCACGGCGGCCAGCGCATACCATTTAAGCGCCAGAACTTCGTTTTTGGCCACCCCGCCACCGGTTTCATAGGCGCGGCCGAGGTTATATTGCGCGATACTCAACCCTTTCTCCGCCGCCTTTGAAAACCACGCCACCGCCTCGGCCGGATCGCGCTTGACGCCGAGCCCCTCCAGATAGGCGATGGCGAGGTTGAACTGCGCGCCTACATGCCCCTTTTCCGCCACCTCGCGGAACCATTTTGCGGATTCGGCATGGTCCTGTTTAACGCCTTTTCCCGCCCTCAGGGCGACCGCGTAATTCATCTGCGCATAAGCGTGACCACGTTCCGCCGCCTGACGGAACAGGGAGGCGGCCCCTTCGAGATTGCGTTCAACCCCCCGCCCATTGGCATACATCAGGCCAAGATTGAACTGCGCGCCCGAGTGGTCCTTTTCGGCCAATGGGCGCCATTCGCGCAGTGCCGACGCATAATCGCCGCGCCGAGCCGCCGCCAGCCCGTCCTCAAATCCGGCGGACGCGGGTTGGGCGCAACCAAGGGCAAGCGCGATGGCGAAAACGGCGATCATTCTTTTCATGGACGCAATTAGGCCTATTTTTGATCGCACGGTCAACGAGCCCTGTGAATTCACCAGGGCAATACGCCG
>JAYZAW010000081.1:0-4561 GCA_036339495.1 Pseudomonadota bacterium
TTTGAAGTTCGGCCATCCGCGCGGGCAGCGTCTCCAGCGCGTGCTTGTCCTTGAAGGTCAGCTTTCGGCTTTGCGACGTGTGGTTTGACGGCTTTGCGAATTTTGGCTTGCGAACGGTTTCGGTGATTTCGGGCAAGACGACCTCGTCGCGCTGGGCGACCATGTCGGTATAGCCGCCGGCATATTCGATCCACTTGCCGTCGCCTTCCGACGCGATGACCGAGGTCACGACCCGGTCGAGGAAATCCCGGTCGTGGCTGACCAGCAGCACGTTGCCCGGGTAATCGACCAGCATTTCCTGCAGCAGATCGAGGGTTTCCAGATCGAGATCGTTGGTCGGCTCGTCGAGCACCAGGAGATTGCTCGGCCGGGCCAAAGCGCGGGCCAGCATCAGCCGGCCGCGTTCGCCGCCCGACAACACGCCGACCGGCGTGCGGGCCTGTTCCGGCGAGAACAGAAAATCCTTCATGTAACCGACCACATGGCGCGACTTGCCGCCGACCGAAACCATCTCGCCGCCGCTGGTCAGCGCGTCGACCAGCGTTTCGTCTGGGTCGAGCGCCTCGCGCCGCTGGTCGAGCGTGACCAGCTCGATATTGGCGCCGAGCCGGACCGAGCCGTCGTCGGGCGGTTCCGCGCCGGTCAGCATGTTGAGCAGGGTGGTCTTGCCCGCGCCGTTGGGGCCGATGATGCCGGTGCGATCACCGCGCTGGATGCGGGTGGAAAAATTCTTCACCACCGGCGGGCCGTCCCAGGATTTTGAAATGGCTTTCGCTTCGATGGTCAGCTTGCCGGCCTGGATGGCCTCGGTCTGCGCCATCGATATATTGCCGGTCGCGCGGCGCATTTCCTTGCGTTCGGCGCGCAGCGCGTACAGCGCCCGCAGCCTTCCCTGGTTCCGTTTGCGCCGCGCGGTAACGCCCCGGTGCAGCCATGCCGCTTCGGCGACGAGCTTGCGGTCGAGCTTGTGGCGGTCGAGTTCCTGCTGCTCCAGGGTCTGATCCCGCCAGGATTCGAATGCGTTGAATTCCCGGTTCTGCCGCTGGGTCACGCCCCGGTCGAGCCAGATCGTGCTTTGCGACAGGTTTTGCAGGAAACGCCGGTCGTGGCTGATCAGCACCATCGCGGACCGGATTTCGGCAAGTTCCCGTTCGAGCCATTCGATGGCCGGGAGATCGAGATGGTTGGTTGGCTCATCCAGCAGCAGGATATCCGGTTTTGGGGCCAGCACCTGCGCCAGCGCCGCACGGCGCGCCTCGCCGCCGGATAAGGTGGAAGTGTCTTCCGACCCGTCGAGCCCGAGCTGATCCAGCAGATAGTGCGCGCGATGGGGGTCGTCGCCGGGCGCCAGGCCATCCTCTACAAATTCCAGCGTCGTGGCGAACCCGTCGAGATCAGGTTCCTGGGGCAGGTACCGCAAAGTGGTTCCCGGTTGGACGAACACTTCACCCGCATCCGGCTCGACCATCCCGGCGGCGATCTTCAATAACGTCGATTTGCCCGACCCGTTGCGCCCCACCAGGCACAGCCGGTCGCGCTCCGACAAGGACAACTCCGCTCCCTCCAGCAGGGGCGTGCCGCCGAATGTCAGATGGATATCACGCAGGATCAGAAGCGGCGGCGCCATCCTCCTATAACAACGCGATCCCCGCGATGGCGCAGTCTTCGTCTTCCTGCGAAGTGCCGCCGCCGACGCCGACGCCGCCGATCACGACGCCGTCGCGCATCACGGGCATGCCGCCCTGGCCCATGATCATGTGGCCGCCTTCGAGTGCCACGATGCCGCGGAATGTCGGCGTGTCGGCCCGTTCGGTCAGAAGCCCGCTCGGCCGGCCGAAGGCGACCGCCGCCATGGCTTTGCCCTGGCTGCCGAACACGCCGGCCCACACGGCGTCATTCATGCGCTGAAACACAATCAGCCGGCCGCCGGGATCGCACACCGTGACATTGATTTTGATGTCCATTTTTTCGGCTTCCGCCATCACGCCCTGGGCGATTCGATTGGCTTCCTCCAGCGTCAATACCGACATTTTGTACTCCTGTTTGGAAAATTCTTCGGACCCGGTCGCCCGGGCGGGGCCGGGATTGTGACCCGGATGGCGGGCGCTGTCACTATCAAGGGCCGATTCACCCCGATTCCGTGTTAACTTGTTCTGGAAGCCGTACCGGAAAGGCAGGACAACATGACCAAAGCCAAGGCCCGCGCGCGGGCGAAAGCCAAGGCGGGGCAGAAAATCAAAAAGCGCGAGGCCGCCGCCGGCCAGCCCGACCAGAACATGCGGCCGGGGAAGTTCGATCCGGGCGCCAATATCAAAAAGGCGTCCGGCGGCAACCCCAATACCAAAATCCAGGCCGGAGCGAGACGGGGCGCGGCCCGGTCGCGATAGGGCCGGTATTGCACTTGCTTGTTTTGGGTTATAACGGGCAATCTCCCCACAAATTGAGAGTTCCGCCATGCCGTCATTCGATATCGTATCCCGCACCGAAATTCCTGAAGTCGATAACGCGATCCAGGGCGCCATGCGCGAGATCGGAACCCGATTCGATTTCAAGGGCAGCAAATGCTCCATCGAGCGCAATGACGTGATCGTGCTGATCAATGCCGATGATGAATTGAAGCTGAAACAGGTTCAGGAATTGCTGCGCGGCTACCTCGCCAAGCGCAAGGTCGAACACGGCGCGTTCGATTTCGGCAAGCCCGAGCAGGCCAGCGGCAATGCCCTGCGCCAGACCGTGACCATCCGCCAAGGCGTCGACCGCGAGCTGGCGCAAAAGCTGGTGAAGTCGGTCAAGAGCGCCAAGATGAAGGTGCAGGTCGCAATTCAGGGCGATGAGCTCCGGGTGTCCGCCAAAAAGCGCGACGACCTTCAGTCGGTGATCCAGCTGGTCAAGGACATGAAGCTCGAACAGCCGCTGCAATACGTCAATTTCCGCGATTGAGCGCGCATTATAAGAGATTTGTCAGAGTCGAATATCTGCTGATCCTGATCTGGGTCCTTGTGCTTATTCGGCTGTTCCGGCCCGGCGCTGATGGGCGCCTATGTGCTGCTCTCTCTGGCGCGCCTGCGGCGCCGAACATTGGTGCTGTGCGGCATTTTGGCGGTCATGACCATCCCATTGGCGGCTGCGTATGACGGATGGGCTGCGATTCCGCTCGCGGCCGACGGCGCAACCATATTCGCGGCATTATTCGGTACTATCATGATCCTGCGCGCGACCGCCTAACGGTGGCCGGGAACGCCGCGCCGCGGCCGAGGTTTGCCTGCGCGGCATATGCCTCGCCACGCTTTGGTCGCCGTTCTGGCTCGCCATGGTGTTGGCGACCCAACATCTTCCGACCGTGCCGCTGTGGCAAATCATGGCGCTGGGTCTGCCGATGGCGGCGTGCGGATTGCTGCTGTCCCATGTGATATACGCAAGCGGGGTTGGGCGGCCTGTGGCGCGCGGTCATGACCTTGAGTCCGATTACCGTGTGTTCTTCGGCGCCGAAAACCCCTATCTGAAAGCATTCGAGGTCAATCAGAACACCTATACCAAGGACGACAATATTCTGCTTGTCGCGGTTCTCGCCAAGGGCGATGTGTTCGAACCTTTCGTGCTGGCGGCCGCGATGGCCGAGCCCTTGTTGGTCGGGCGGCTGATCACCGCGGACGGATCCAGCACCGCGATCAATATCAGCCTGTCCTTGCCGCAAAAGGAGCTGGACGAAATTCCCAAGGCGATGGCGTACGTTTCGGACCTGGTCGAAACATTCAGCAAAAGTCATCCCGACATCAGGGTGGCGACCACCGGGATGGTCGCGCTCAACAATGCCTTCGTCGCCTCATCGATCGAGGATCTGACATTTCTTGTTCCGTTGCCTGTCTCTCTGGCGGCTCTCCGGGAACAGGCCCAAATTCCGCCTCGCAAACAGTCAGGCAAGTCTTGTGCCATAAGTTAAAGCCTGATGAAAAAATAATTATTAATTATTTGTTTTCAACGGGTTGTTGTGGAGTTCCGGGGTGTTGGCGATTGCGGCCGGCCGCTCATTTTGAGGAAGTGTAAAATATTCCGACACGGTTGCGGCGCGGAAAAGGAGTATTTATGATGAAAGATAACAAATTCGGCTGTTTTCAGGGGTTTCAGGGTCCAAATGGGATAAATTGACAGGTGTAAAATATTCCGACATGGCCTTGATGGAGCGCAATTTCCGCCCAATTCGGTTCCCCCGACTCGGGCCTTCGCGGTACTCTGTCGTCCATGATGCCCGCTTATGACCATGACGTTTCCGCCTGCCTTGTGGATGAGGCCGCGCGGCCGGCGTATCAGGCCGAACTGGCGCGGTGCGCGGACGGGCTTGAGGCCATTCGCGCCGCCCATGGGAATAATTCGTTGCCCTTGCTGCGCTTGCCCGCCGCGACTGGCGATCTGGCCGCGCTGACGCCCCATGTCGCCCGGTTTCGCAGCCGTTTCGACGATGTGGTCGTGCTCGGCACCGGCGGGTCGAGCCTGGGTGGGAAAACCCTGTGCGCCCTGGCCGATCGCGGGTTTGGCCCCGGCCCCGGCGCGCCAAGCGCGCCGG
>JAYZAW010000082.1:0-22613 GCA_036339495.1 Pseudomonadota bacterium
TTGATCCCGAAGGATGCGATTTACGGCTTGACGGTTTGTGCGCCCGCCTTGAATTTGACGATTCCATCGCCGACCCCACGTCCGCGCGGGCGATGCTTGTCGGCCTTGTCGGAAAATCACCAAAAATTGGCTGACACACACCAAAAACAACGTCCTTTGGCCGTGGTCATGTTGCATGTCCGGCGCGGGGTGTCTATGTTGCCCGTTCGGCGCGGATTGAACGCTGAATGTTGCTCGCCCGAGGCGGAGCGGCGTTGGAATTCAGGAGGAAATGTTGGAGCAGACGGGACCCTTTAAAAGCAAATTCGGGCTGGAAAATCACGGCTTGAGTAATTTGCGCGCGGCGCACTGGAATTTATCGACCCCGGCGCTGTATGAACATGCGCTGCGGCGCGGCGAGGGCGAGCTGGCCTATGGCGGTGGTTTCGTGACCACAACCGGCGAATATACCGGGCGGTCGCCCAAGGACAAATTCATCGTCGATGAGCCGTCGTCAAGCGCCGATATCTGGTGGGGACCGGTTAATAACAAGATATCTCCGGAGCATTTCGATATCGTCCATAAACGCATGCTGGCCTATTTCCAGGGCCGCGAGGCGTTCGTGCGCGACGTCTATGCCGGCGCCGACCCGGATTACCGGCTGAAGGTCCGCGTCGTCACCGAGCAATCCTGGCATAGCCTGTTTACCGGCAATATGTTCATCCCGCCGGCGCCCGAGGCGCTGAGCGATTTCGAGCCCGACTTTACTGTTATCCAGGCGCCGAATTTCCAATCGATCCCGGAGATCGACGGAACCGGCAGCGAGGTGTTCGTGCTGCTGAACTTCGCCAAGCGGCTGGTACTGGTTGGCGGCTCGCACTACACGGGCGAGATCAAGAAAACGATTTTCTCGGTGCTGAATTATCTGCTGCCGGCCCAGGGCGTGCTGCCGATGCATTGTTCGTCCAATATCGGCCCGAATGGCGATACGGCGATTTTTTTCGGTCTGTCGGGCACCGGCAAGACCACCCTGTCATCGGAACCGACCCGCAAACTGATCGGCGACGACGAACATGGCTGGTCCGATAACGGCGTGTTCAATTTCGAAGGCGGCTGCTACGCCAAGGCGATCAAACTGTCTGCCGAAGCGGAACCCGAAATTCACGCTGCCTGCTTCCGTTTCGGCACCGTGCTGGAAAATGTCGTCCTAAAGGGCGAATCTCGGATGCCCGATTTCGACGACGGGTCGCTGACCGAAAACACCCGTGCGTCCTATCCGCTTGATTTCATTCCCAATACCAGCGAGACCGGCATGGGCGGCCATCCGGAAAATATCGTGATGCTGACCGCCGACGCGTTCGGCGTGCTGCCGCCGATCAGCCAGCTCAGCTCTGAACAGGCGATGTATCACTTCCTGTCCGGCTATACGGCCAAGGTCGCCGGCACCGAACGCGGTCTTGGGTCTGAGCCGGAAGCCACGTTTTCGACCTGCTTCGGCGCGCCGTTTCTGCCGCGTCATCCAACGGTTTACGCCAAGCTTCTGGGCGAGAAGATCGCCAAATACGGGGCCAAGTGCTGGCTGGTCAATACCGGCTGGAATGGCGTGGGCGAACGCATGAGCATCGCCCACACGCGCGGCATGCTGCGCGCGGCCCTGGAAGGCAAGCTGGCGACCGTGGCGTCCAGACCGGATCCGAATTTTGGCATGCTGGTGCCGGAAACCTGTCCTGACGTACCGAAGGAAGTGCTCGATCCCACTTCGACCTGGAACAATAAAAAGGGTTATGACGACATGGCCCGCAACCTCGCCCAGCGCTTCGAGAAGAATTTCGAACAATTCGAAGACGCGGTCGACGACAAAGTCAACGCAGCCGGTATTCACGCCGCGGCGTAAATCCTTCTTCAAAAGACGAAAAAGGGCAGCGCATGATGCGCCGCCCTTTTTCTGTCGATCAAATTTCTTTACCGCCAGCCGACCCGATCGAAGATGCGCACCGCCTCGGCGTTGTTCTTTCCGAGGATCTCGATATTGATGTCGTCGGATTTGAATTCCCCCAGCGAGGCGACCACGCCCGACACCGCAACGCCTTTTCGCACCGGGAATTCATGGCCCTTTTCGGCGTAAATTTTCTGCGCCGGTTCGCTGGCGAGATATTCCAGCAGCCGGATCGCCGCCGCCTTGTTTTTCGAGCTTTTCGTCACCCCGGCGCCGGAAATGTTTACATGCGTTCCACGCCCGTTCTGGTTCGGCCAAAGCACCTTCACCTTTGCCACGACCTTCCGGTCACGGGATTTTTTCGACGCTATCAAACGAGCGTAATAATAGTGATTGGCGATCGCCACATCGCCCGCGCCGGCCGCGACGCCCCGGATCTGGTCGGTGTCGCCGCCCTGGGGACGGCGCGCCATGTTGGCGACGATGCCGCGCGCCCAGGCGGTCGCGCGATCCTTGCCGAGATGATCGATCAGCGACGCCAAAAGCGATTGATTATAGATATTGCTCGATGACCGGATCAGCACCCGGTCTTTCCACTGCCCCCCGGTCAGCGCCTCATAATTCGACAGCGATGACGGTTTGACCCGGTCGACGGCGTAGAAAATCACGCGGGCGCGGATACCGAGCCCAAACCAATAACCCGCCGGGTCGCGGTAGCGGGCCGGAATAGCGGCTTCCAATTTGGCCGATGTCACCGGCTGAAGAATGCCGATGTCTTTCGACCGCACCAGCCGGCCGGCATCGGCGCTCAACAACACGTCGGCCGGGCTGTTCATCCCTTCCCGCAGGATCCGCTGGATCAGGGCGTCGGCCTTGCCGGTCACCAGATTGACGGGGATCCCGGTTTGTTTGGTGAAAGCGTCAAGCTGCGGCTTGATCAGATGTTCCTTGCGATACGAATAGATATTGACTTCATCCGCCGAAGCCTGGGCAGCCAGGAACGGCGTGATTGCGGCCAGGGCGGCAGTAAACAGGGCCGCCGTCCCTCGGCCCTTGTGATGAACGAACATTGTTTCCCCTAGAATCTTGCTATAATTAGGAATGATTATCAATCGCGATTGTTAATATAGCTAATCCGGCGTTAAGGAAGCAATAAGTTCATTGCCGTGGCGCTCGCCAGAGCTCATTTAATGGGCGTCGGCCCAGTTCGTTCCGGTTCCGGTATCGACCACCAGCGGGATACTGAGATGCGCCGCGCCGGACATGACTTTCGAGACCACGTCAATTGTCCGGTCGAGTTCCGCTTCCGGGACCTCGAAGACCAGTTCATCGTGCACCTGAAGCAGCATCCGGGCGGCAAGCCCGGTGTCTTTCAGCGCCTTCGGCACGCGGATCATGGCGAGCTTGATGATGTCGGCCGCCGCCCCCTGCAGGGGCGCGTTCACCGCCGCGCGTTCGGAAAAATTGCGGCGCGCCGGATTCTTGTCCTGAATGCCCGGCACATGACATTTACGACCCAAAATCGTGGTCACGTAACCATTGGTGCGGGCGAATTCCTTGGTCTTTTCCATGTAATCCCGGATGCCCGGGTAATGTTCGAAATAGCTTTCGATATATTGTTTCGCCTCGCCTTGAGGAATTTTGAGCTGGCGCGCCAGCCCGAACGGGCTGATGCCGTAGATGATCCCGAAATTGATCGCCTTGGCCCGGTTGCGGACCGCGCCGTCCATCCCTTCCATGGGAATGCCGAAAACCTCGCTCGCCGTGCGGGCGTGGATATCGGCGCCGCCCATAAACGCTTCCTTGAGCGACGCAATATCGGCGACATGGGCCAGCAGGCGCAGCTCGATCTGGGAATAATCGGCGGACAGCAGAATATTGCCCTTGTCGGCCACGAAAGCGCGCCGGATTTTGCGCCCGTCCTCGGTCCGCACCGGAATATTCTGCAGATTGGGGTCGGTCGAACTCAACCGGCCGGTCGACGCGATCGCCTGACCGAACGAGGTGTGCACCCGGCCCGTATCGGGATTGATCTGCCCGATCAGCGCTTCGGTGTAGGTGCTGCGCAGCTTGGCCAGTTGCCGCCAGTCGAGCACCCGAGCCGGCAAATCATGGCCCTGGGCGGCGAGCCCTTCCAGCACGCTGGCGTCGGTGGAGTACGCGCCGGTCTTGCCCTTCTTGCCGCCGGACAACCCCATCTCGTCAAACAACACTTCGCCGAGTTGTTTCGGCGACGCGATATTGAATTCATGGCCGGCGAGCTTGTGGATTTCCTCGCCCAGGATCGCACCGCGTTTTTCGAAATCGTCCGACAACGCTTTCAATTCGGCCGCATCGACCTTGATGCCGGCCTTTTCCACTTCGGCCAGAACCGGGATCAGGGCGCGTTCAATATTCTCATAGACCACCGTCATGTGTTCGGTCGCGAGCCGGGGCTTGAGCGCCAGATGAAGCCGCGCCGTCATATCGGCGTCCTCGGCGGCGTAATCGAGCGCCTTGTCGAGCGGCACCTCGGCGAACCCGATCTGTTTCTTGCCGGCACCCGCAACCTCGGAAAACTTGATATTGGCGTGTTCGAAATGCAGCAGCGACAGCTCATCGAGCCCATGGCCGTGGCTGCCGCCTTCCAGCACATAGGACAGGATCATGGTGTCGTCGATCGGCGTCACGGTGACGTCATAACGCGCCAGAACCTCCATGTCGTATTTGATATTGTGCCCGATCTTGAGGACGCCCCGGTCGGCCAGCAGCGGGCGCAGCAGACCGAGCGCCTGGTCCATGGGGATCTGTTCCGGGGTTTCGTCGGCACCGGCATCGCCTTGGAGATTGAGATCGAGATCGAGCGTCCCCTGGGGACGCGCCCCGACATGGGCCAGCGGGATATAGCACGCCTTGCCGCCCCGGATTGAAAGCGACACGCCGACCAGTTCCGCGCGCATGGAATCGAGCGAGGTGGTCTCGGTGTCGACCGCGACCACACCCGCGATCCGCGCATCGTCGACCCACGCCTGGAGCCGGTCGATGGTCTGCACAAGCTCATAGTCCGACACGGCGGACGCCGGGTCCGGCCTCGCCGACGCGTCCGGTACGATATCCGTTTCGCTTGCGCCGCCGCCAAGCTGAAGCTTTGCGATCGTCGATTTAAAGCCCTGCTCCCGCAAAAATGCCAGCAGCGGCTCCGGATCAGGTTCATGAAGCGCCAGTTCGTCGAGCTTCATCTCCAACGGCACATCCAGACGAAGGGTCACCAGTTCGCGCGACACCCGCGCCTGATCGGCGAAGTTGACCAAGTTTTCCCGTCGTTTGGGCTGTTTGATCTCCTCGGCATGATCCAGCAGATTATCCAGATCGCCATAAACATTGATCAGCTCGGCGGCGGTTTTCACGCCGATCCCGGGAACGCCGGGAACGTTGTCGCTGGAATCGCCGGCCAGCGCCTGAACGTCGATCACCTTGTCGGGGCCGACGCCAAAACGCTCACGCACTTCATCCGCGCCGACAATCCGGTTTTTCATTGGGTCCATCATGCGGACATTGTCGCCGACCAGCTGCATCAGATCCTTGTCGGACGACACGATGGTGACCTCGTGCCCCGACTCTACAGCCTGCTTGGCATAGGTCGCGATGATGTCATCGGCCTCGAACCCGTCCATTTCGATCCTGGGCAGGTTGAACGCATCGGTCGCTTCCCGGATCAACGCGAATTGTGGGATCAGATCGTCCGGAGGCGGCGGCCGCTGCGCCTTGTATTCGGGGTATATTTCGCTGCGGAACGTCTTGCGCGCGGTGTCGAACACCACCGCCATGTATTGGGCTTCCGTGTCCTGGACCAACTTGGTCAGCATATTGGAAAAACCGAACACCGCGTTGACCGGCGTGCCGTCGGGCCGGGTCATGGGCGGCAACCCGTGAAACGCGCGGAAGATATAAGCGGACCCATCGACCAGATAGACGTGATCCCTGGCATTCCGCTTCGGGTTTTGTTCCGCGGCTTCGCTCATCATCGAATTCCTGAAAGAATTATGTGTCCGCCGAAGGATGCAGGAACCCGTCGCCGGAGTCGACTCCCGCCATCGCCAAAACCGCGCCGGCCAGATAAAGCGATCCGCAGATCAGGACACGGGCGGGCAAACGGTCCCTGTCGGCCAGTTCCCCTATTGCCGTCCCGACATCCAAGGCGGAATGCGCGTCGATGCCGGCGTCGCGCGCGGCTTGGGCAACCGCTTCCGGGTCGTGTGAGTTTTCCTCGCCGGGAATCGGCACGATCTGGATGGAGCTCGCCTTTGGCGCAAGAATTCTCAGAAACTCGACCGCGTCGCGATTGTTCAGCATGCCGGCAATCAGATGCAGCGGAATGTCGTTTCGGCTGTCCGCAAAATCCGCCAGCGCCCTAGCCGCCGACGGATTATGCCCGCCATCGAGCCACAGTTCCCAACCCGCCGGCAGCTTTTCGACCAGCTCCCCCCGGGTCAGATGCTGCAGCCTTGCGGGCCAGCGCGCGTTGGCGATGCCGTCACGGATGGCCTGATCGCCGACGCCGAGTTCGGCGAGCCGCCGGATACAGGCATATGCCTGCGCGGCATTGCCGATCTGATGGTCGCCGGCAAGCCCAGGGGCCGGCAGATCAAAATCGTTCTTGTCTGCCCGGAACAACTTGGCGCCGATCTGGTCCGCGCGCCTGGCGATGACCCGCATCGCTTCGGGCGTCTGCGGAGCCACGACGCAATCGACTCCCGGTTTCAGGATCCCGGCCTTCTCGAAAGCGATTTCCTCAATCGTATCGCCGAGAAACTGGACATGGTCGATACTGATCGGGGTGATCGCGCAGAGCCGCGGCGTCGCGATCACATTGGTCGAATCAAACCGTCCGCCGAGCCCGGTTTCCAACAGCACCATGTCTGCGGGAAGGCGTGAAAACGCCAGAAACGCCGCCGCCGTGGTGATCTCGAAAAATGTGATCGGCGCGTCGTCATTGGCCGTTTCGCATTCTTCCAGAATGCCGACCAACGCCTGATCGGCGATGGGAACGCCCTGGACCGCGATGCGTTCCCGGAAATGCTCCAGATGGGGCGAGGTATAGACATGCGCCGTGAGCCCGGCCGCTTCGATCATGGATTTTAGGAAGGCGATGACCGAGCCCTTGCCGTTGGTGCCGGCGACATGGATCACCGGCGGCAGGGACCGTTCCGGATTGCCGAGCGCGGTCAGCAGCCGTTCGGTCCGGCCCAGGGACAGATCAATCAGCTTGGGGTGCAGCCCGACCAGCCGATCGAAAACGGTGTCACTCCGCAGGGCCGGTCTCCGCCGCTTCGGGTGGGGGTAGTTGAGACTGCACGGGCATATCGGGCGTGGATCGCCGGTTTGTCAGTAGATCGATGATCCGGATTAGCGTTTCCCGCATGTCGTGACGCTTGACCACCATGTCGACCATGCCGTGTTCGTAAAGATATTCGGCGCGCTGAAAGCCATCCGGCAATTTTTCCCGGATCGTATCCTCGATCACCCGGGCGCCGGCGAAACCGACCACGGCGCCGGGCTCGGCGATGGTGATGTCGCCCAGCATGGCGAATGACGCCGACACGCCGCCGGTGGTCGGATCGGTCAGCACCACGATATAGGGCAGCCCGGCTTCGCGGACTTCCTGCACCGCGATGGTGCTGCGCGGCATCTGCATCAACGACATGATGCCTTCCTGCATGCGCGCGCCGCCCGACGACGGAAATATCAGGAACGGCACGCCGCTTTCCACCGCGCGCCGGGCCGCGACCAGAATGCCTTCGCCGACCGCCATCCCCATGGACCCGCCCATGAAGGAGAAATTGAACACCGCCGCCACCGCACCCATGCCGCCGATTTTCCCTTCCGCCGCCATGATGGCGTCGGTTTCGCCGGTGGTCGAGCGGTTGTCCTTCAACCGATCCGAATAGCGCTTGCGGTCGCGGAACTTCAGCGGGTCGTTGACACACCTCGGCAATTCCAGCTTTTCCCATGTTTCGTCGTCGAACACGGTCTTCAGCCGCTGTTCAGCGGGCAGCCGCATGTGAAAGCCGCAGCCCGGGCAGACCCGCAGATTGGCGTCGAGCTCGCGATGAAATATCATCTGCTCGCACGCGGTGCATTGCTGCCACAGATTGTCGGGCACGTCCGGCTTGGTTACCAGGGCGCGGATTTTCGGCGGAATATTTGTCAGCCAGCTCATTTAATCAACCGTTCCTATTTCCGTGCGCCCGTGACGCCGGCGGAAAGCTCTTTCACGAAACTCAATACGTCATCGGCGAGTCCCGGCGCCGCGCGGCCGTCGTCATCCAGCCCCGCGGCGACTTTATTGACGATCGCCGAGCCGATCACCACGCCGTCAGCAACCCGCGCGATCTCGGCCGCCTGGTCCGGGGTGCGCACGCCGAACCCGACCGCCACCGGCAGACCCGTTGCGCGCCGGACGCGCCCGACACCGAACGCGATATCATCGATCAGCGCCGATCCCGCGCCCGTAATGCCGGTCACCGACACGTAATAGATAAACCCGCGCGCGCCGGATACAAGATCGACAATCCTGGCGTCGCCCGTTGCCGGCGTGACCAGCCGGATAAAATCGATGTCGGCCGCTTCGGCGGGCACCCGCAGCTCGTCGTCTTCCTCCAAGGGGGTGTCGACCACGATCAGCCCGTCGACCCCCGACCGGTGGGCGTCCGCGGCGAATTCCGCCACGCCATATTGGTAGATCGGATTGAAATACCCCATCAGCACGATCGGCGTCTCGTCGTCAACCGCGCGGAACTCCTCGACCATGGCGAGGGTTTTTTTCATATTCTGGCCGGCTTTGAGCGCGCGCTGCCCGGCCGCCTGAATGGACGGCCCGTCGGCCATGGGATCGCTGAACGGCATGCCGAGCTCGATGATATCGGCGCCGGAATCCGGCAGGCCCGACAGTATGGCGCGCGAAATATCGTACTCCGGGTCGCCCGCGGTCACGAAAGTGACCAGCCCGGCGCGGTTCTGTTCCTTGAGCGCTGTAAAACGGCGGCCGATGCGGGTACTCAAAGCGTCACCCCGAGCGCGTCGGCGACGGTGAAGACATCCTTGTCGCCCCGGCCGCACATATTCATCACCAACAGATGGTCGGAAGGCAAGTCGCCCGCAACGCGTATCACATGGGCCAGCGCATGGGCCGGTTCCAACGCGGGGATAATGCCTTCGAGACGGCTGCACAGCTGAAACGCCTCGAGCGCCTCGGCGTCCGTGGCGGAAACATATTGGACGCGCCCCACATCATGCAGCCAGGAATGTTCCGGCCCGATGCCCGGGTAATCCAGCCCGGCCGATATGGAGTGGGCTTCGGTGATCTGGCCGTCATCGTCCTGCAGCAGATAGGTCCGGTTGCCGTGCAATATGCCGGGGCCGCCGGCGGTAAGCGACGCCGCGTGGCGGCCGGTCTCGATCCCCTCGCCGGCAGCTTCGACGGCGCAAATATCGACTGAGGTTTCGTCCAGAAACGGATGAAACAAACCCATGGCATTCGATCCGCCGCCGATACAGGCGACCAGCGTATCGGGCAGGCGGCCTTCCGCCGCCATGATTTGGTCGCGCACCTCCACGCCGATAATCGACTGGAAATCCCGCACCATGGCGGGATAGGGGTGCGGCCCGGCGACCGTGCCGATGATGTAGAACGTATCATCCACATGTGCGACCCAGTCGCGCAGGGTTTCGTTCATGGCGTCTTTCAACGTCGCGGAACCCGACGTAACCGGCACAACCTCGGCGCCGAGCAGCTTCATGCGGAACACGTTCGGCGCCTGGCGTTCGATATCGGTCGCGCCCATATAGACGACGCAGGGCAGATCGAACAAGGCACACACGGTGGCAGTCGCGACGCCGTGCTGACCCGCGCCGGTTTCGGCGATGATGCGTTTCTTGTCCATGCGCCGGGCCAATAAAATCTGGCCAATGGTGTTGTTGATCTTGTGCGCGCCGGTATGGTTCAACTCGTCGCGCTTGAAATAGATTTTTGCGCCGCCGAGATGCCTGGTCAACCGTTCGGCGAAATAAAGCGGGCTTGGCCGGCCGACATAATATTTCAGGTAATAATCCAGCTCGGCGATGAAGTCGGGATCGACCCGCGCCGCCTCATAAGCCCGCTCGACATCCTTAATCAGGGGCATCAGGGTTTCGGCGACGAAACGCCCGCCATGGATGCCGAAACGGCCATTTTCATCGGGGCCGGCGCGGTAGCTGTTTGGTTGGTCTGTCATTCGCCCAATCTACAACGCCGCGACGGTTTTTAGAAATGCCCGGATCTGGCCGGGATCCTTGACACCGGGTGCGCTTTCGACGCCCGACGATACGTCGACCGCAATCGCGCCGGAGATGGCGACCGCCTGGGTGACGTTGTCCGCATCGAGCCCGCCCGACAGCATCCACGGACACGGCCATGTCCGGCCGCCGAGCAAATCCCAATCGAAAGCCAGCGCATTGCCGCCGGGCATGGCGCCCTTGAGATCCGGCGGCGGTTTGGCGTCGAACAGCAGTCGGTCGGCGACGCCCGTATAAGCTTCGGCCACGGCAACGTCTTCCGGGCCGGCGACGCTGATCGCCTTCATCACCGGTTTGCCCGTATCGAGCTTGATGCGGGTCACGCGGTCCGGTGTTTCCCTGCCATGCAGCTGCCACAGATCGATCCGCGATTTGGCCGCGATTTCGGCCAACGTCGCATCGTCGGGGTCGACCAGCAGCCCGACAACGGTGGTTTCCGCCGGCGCGCGGGCGGCCAGAGCGCCGGCCTGGTCTGGAGTCAGGTTGCGCGGCGAGCGCGGGAAAAATACCAACCCGACATATCCCGCTCCGCCGGCCAGCGCCGCATCCAGCGCCTCGTTGGAATTGATACCGCATATCTTGGCCGCAACCGACATCAAGCCAGCTCGTCGGCGATGCGCCGCGCCGCCGAAACGGGGTCGTCGGCGCGCGTGATCGGCCGGCCGATCACCAGGAAGTCGGCGCCGGCCGCAACCGCGTCGCCCGGAGTCATGACGCGTTTCTGATCGTCGGTCGCCGCCCAGCCGGGCCGGACGCCCGGAACCACCAACGTGAAATCGGCGCCCAATGAGGATTTCAGCGCGGTAATTTCCAATGGCGAACACACCACGCCATCGACGCCGGAGGATTTGGCCAGCGCGGCGAGGCGGAATACCTGGTCCGCGACCGGTCCGGTCTGACCGACGGCCGCCAGATCGTCCCCGTCCAGGCTGGTCAAAACGGTGACCGCCAGAATCAGCGGCCGAACGCCATGCGCTTCACGGGCGGCGTCAGCCGCGGCCCGCATCATGGCCTCGCCACCGGACGCGTGGATGGTCAACATATGCACACCGAGGGCGGCGGCCGCGCGCACCGCGCCGGCGACCGTATTGGGGATATCGTGGTATTTCAGATCGAGAAAAATTCTATGACCGGTCGCCGCGATTTGCGCCACGCCGTCTGGACCGTGCGCGGTAAAAAATTCCTTGCCCAGCTTCAGCCCGCCGACTTCGCACCGCAGTAATTCGGCCAGCGCCGTGGCGGCGTCCAGATCGGTGGTATCGACGGCACAGAAAATACGTTCAGCGGTCATCTGATTTTCCGAATATCAAGCGCAGGCAAGGTCTTAATCGCCGCGGCGTTTGAGCGCAAGCTCGGCGGCGGCCAAATCCTCGATTGCCGCTCCGACGGATTTGAAAACCGTGATTTCATCAGCCGCGCCGCGTCCGGCAACCGTCCCCCGGCACAGTTCCGACATTTCGCCCACCACATCGGCTTCGGTAATGACGCCCGCGGCGATGGGGTCGATCAGATCGCCCGCCTCGGCCAACGCGCCGTCGCGGGTATCGACGAAAATTCGGCCCCGGCGCATGGCTTCGTCGTCGGCCTCACGCATGTCGGGCGTAAATCCACCGACCAGATCGAGGTGCGCGCCGGGCTTCAGCCAGTCGCCTTCGATCAGGGGGGATGTGGCCAGCGTCGCGCAAGAAACTATATCGGCGCTACGCACGCCGGTTTCCAGTTCGGTCACTGCGGTGGCTGCGAAACCCTCGTCGTTCAGGGCACGGGCGAGCGCCGCCGCCTTGTCGGGCGTTCGGCCCCAGATCCGGACTTCGCGAATCGGGCGCATTGTCGCATGGGCCTGGACCAGGGCCGGCGCAAGCTGCCCCGTGCCCGCCACCAGCAGGATGGCGGCATCGTTGCGGGCCAGATAATCGGCGGCCAATGCCGATACGGCGGCGGTGCGGCGAACAGTCAAAGCGCTGCCGTCCAGGGTTGCGATGGGCGCGCCGGTCCGCCCGTCAAACAGCATCAGCGCGCCGAGGGTCGACGGCAGACCGAACGACGCGTTGCCGGGAAATATATTCACGATCTTGACCGCGATCGGGCCGGCCGCGCGCCAGGCGGGCTTTAGCAACATGACGCCGTCAGAACCGCCGGCGTTTGCAATGTCATGGCGATGACGCCGTGGCGCATCGCACCCCGCGACAAACGCGTCGCGCAAGGCGGCAATCAGGCTTGGATAGTCGAGCAGGACGTCGATTTCATGCGCGGAAATAACCTGCATATCGCGTCGGGGAATTAGTCTTCATCCAGCGCCGCGCGGCGTATGGCGGGCAATGTGGAAGGCCGGTGCGCGATCGTCGGCGCCGAATCGATGATTGCGCCAGCCGTGGAAGCGACGTTCGGCTTCGCCGCGGATTTGGCGCCTTTTTGCCGCGCACCGGCCCGTGCCCTGAGCCGCCATTTACCGACCGATACCGACGACGCGGCGGCGCCGATCAAAATTCCCAGCGCCAACGCGCCGAGCAACGCCACATAGAGCGGCGTTTCCGCGTCGAACGGCAGCGGCCAGAAACTGACGCCGACGTCATGGCGATTGGCGATCGCAAACAGCACCACGGCAATCGCGACAGGGAAAAATATGATCTTGCCGAGAAATTTCATAATCGCCGGCGACTATACCAATTTTGGATAAGTCGGGCACGGGTTTTACGACATCGTGGACGGGAACTAAATACCGGCTAATCCTGTTGATTAAGCCGGTCGCGAAGATCCTTGCCGGCCTTGAAGAAGGGAACGAATTTTTTCGATACATTGACGGCCTCGCCAGTGCGGGGATTTCGCCCGATGCGCGCATCCCGCGCCTTGACCGAAAACGCGCCGAAGCCTCGCAACTCCACGCGGTCGCCTTCGGCAAGCGCCAATGAAATTTCATCGAATATCGTTGCGACTATTCGTTCCACGTCGCGCTGGTACAAATGCGGATTTTGCTCAGCCAACCGCTGAATGAGTTCGGATTTCGTCATCGAACGCCGCCCGTTATGTTGTTTTTCCAATGCGGCCGCCGGTTATTTCGCCGACATATTATGGTCCCATCCGCATGGTCCGGGTCCACAATTTCAACATTGGAATTTCAAATTCCAAACGCCGAAATATGGCCCTATCGTAAATCAGGGTGCCAGACCGAAATCAGCCCGTCAAGGGTAAGTCTTTCAGAAAAAACCGCTTTTCGGCCCATTGATCCAAAATAATCGACCCATTCGGATACATCCCTGTCGATACGGACATCGCGCACCGGGAGTCCTGGCGAAACTTTCGACTGTTTTTCAAGCCAGTCTATCGCCTCGCCCTCGCCGCCGATGCCATCGATCAGTTTGTTCTCGACCGCAAGCCGGCCGGTATAGACCCGCCCATCGGCGAGCGCCAATGCGTCCCCCGGGGACATATTGCGGCGTTCCGCCACTATATCGACAAACATCTTGAACGTATCATCGACCAAAGATTGTGCGACGCGTCGCACTTCGGGCGTCATCGGTTCGAACGGGGAGGGCACCGCCTTGAAAGGACCGCTTTTCACCGCGTCGGTGCTTATGCCGAGAATCTTCAACAACCCGGTTACCTCGGTGGTCTGCATGATAACGCCGATCGAGCCCGTGATGGTTCCATTTCGGGCGATAATCCGGTTCCCGGCCAGCGCCACCATGTAACCGGCGGACGTCGCGAGTTCTCCCATGACGACAATGACGGGCTTTTGCCTGGCGATCTTGCGAACCGCATTATAGAGCGCTTCTCCGCCAACCACGGTGCCGCCCGGACTGTTGATATGCACGATCAGCGCGCGGGCTTTTATATCGCCGGCAATTCGGCCGAGTGCCTCGCGCCGCTTGGCGTCGTCGACGATCACCCCCGAAACATCGAGCCGCGCAATGTAGTCGGAATGGACGCCGCCTGAAAATCGGCCGACCCCCACCGCAACCCCGGCGATCAGGGCGATGATGGCCAGGCTGCGCCATAGAAACAGGCGGCGCTTCAAGCGCCGCCTGTCAACGAGATAATCGGCATCCAATGCCATGAGATCAGACCGCCCAATTTAGCCCCCGATCATCCCGGGGGGCGATTCGGGTTATTCGTCTTTCTTGTCCTCTTCGCCGGAGCCATCGTCGCCGGCGGCCTCTTTTGGAACGTCATCGGCTGATTCGACAACCTCTTCCGAAACGTCATCGGCTGATTCGGCAACTTCTTCAGGTTCGTCGCCGCCACGCTCCTCATTGGCCCGGTTGAGCGCCGCGCCCAGAATATCGCCGAGGCTGGCGCCTGAATCGGACGATCCGTATTCGGCCATGGCCTGCTTTTCTTCCGCGGCGTCATGGGCCTTGACCGAGAGCGAGACCTTGCGGTCCTTGCGATCGATGCTGGTCACGCGAGCGTCCAACCGGTCGCCGACGGAGAACCGGTCGGGGCGTTGCTCGCTGCGCTCACGGGAAAGATCGGTCCGGCGGATAAAGCCCGGCAGCCCATCCCCGACGGTAACCTCAAGCCCGCCATCGACCACGTTGGTAATCGTGCAGGTCACGGTGTCGCCGCGCTTGATGCTGTCCATCGTATTTTCGAACGGATCGTCATTGAGTTGCTTGATGCCCAGGCTGATGCGTTCCTTGCTGGTATCGACATCGAGAACCTTGACCTTGACCAAATCGCCTTTGTTGAAATTTTTGACGGCGTCGTCGCCGGGTAGATTCCAGTCGATGTCGGACAAATGCACCATGCCGTCGATATCGCCTTCCAGACCGACAAACAGACCGAATTCGGTGATGTTCTTGATATCGCCCTCGATAATCGTGCCAATCGGAAACAAATCGACAAAGGATTCCCACGGGTTGTCCTTGCATTGTTTCAGCCCCAGGCTGATCCGCCGCTTGTTGGGATCGACTTCCAGCACCATTACTTCGACTTCCTGGCTGGTCGAAACAATCTTGCCGGGGTGAATATTCTTTTTCGTCCAGCTCATCTCAGAGACGTGGACCAGACCTTCGACGCCGGGTTCAAGTTCAACGAACGCGCCGTAATCGGTGATGTTGCTGACCCTGCCAGTAAATCTGCTGCTGACCGGGTACTTGGCTTCCACGCCGTCCCAGGGATCGGCTTCGAGCTGCTTCATGCCGAGAGAGATACGCTGGGTTTCCGAATTATAACGGATCACCTGTACGTTGACGGTTTGTCCGATGGAGAGCGCCTCGCTCGGATGGTTGATGCGGCGCCACGCAATATCGGTCACATGCAACAGACCGTCGACACCGCCAAGGTCCACGAATGCGCCGTAATCGGTGATGTTCTTGACCACGCCCTCGAGAACCTGACGCTCCTTGAGATTGGCGAGAAGTTCGTTGCGCTGTTCGGCGCGGGATTCCTCAAGAACGGCGCGGCGCGACACCACGATATTGCCGCGTCGGCGGTCCATCTTCAAAATCTGGAATGGCTGCGGAGACCCCATCAGCGGACCGATATCACGCACCGGACGGACATCCACCTGGCTGCCCGGAAGGAATGCCACCGCGCCGGAAAGATCGACGGTAAACCCGCCCTTGACCCGACCGAATATATTGCCGGTGACCCGTTCGTTTTCGTTGAAGGCATTCTCCAGCAGCGTCCAGGCTTCCTCGCGCCGGGCTCGATCGCGGCTGAGCACGGCCTCGCCGTTCTTATCTTCCATCCGTTCGAGGTAAACATCGACTAGATCGCCGGTTTTGATTTCCGCCGGCTGACCTGGAACAGAGAATTCCTTGAGCGCCACCCGTCCTTCGGATTTCAAACCGACATCAATCAGGACGGAGTCGCCATCCACGGCGATAACCGTGCCTTTAACGACCGAACCTTCGGTCAATTTGCCTTCGCTGAAACTTTCATCCAGCAGCGCGGCGAAATTTTCCATGCCGGCAAGATTATCTTCGGTTGCGGTTTCGTTCGACATTCGAATATCCCAAATTTATCCGGGTTCCTGGGTCCGGTTGTTATATTCCGAGTGATCGCTTGTCCAGGGTCCGGTCCAGAGTTGCATTAAAGACAAAAGACAAAACCCCGTTGGAGGTACAATTTTCCACCAACAGGCTTCAGCTTTTGTCCGGCTTGTTCCGCGCCAAAATGAAAGCCGCCGCCAATTCGAATGCCGCGTCCGCATCCAAGTCAGTCGTATCGAGCTCAAATGCATCTTCAGCCGGGGCCAGTGGCGCTACCGGGCGGTCTCGATCCCGTGCGTCACGTGCTTCCATATCCCGCAGAACGCGCGAATATATACTCTCTACCCCTCTATCCTGCAACTCTTTAAGCCGGCGTCCGGCGCGAACCTCAACGCTGGCGTCAACGAAGATTTTACACTGCGCGTCGGGGCAAATGACGGTTCCGATGTCGCGGCCGTCGATCACCGCGCCGGCGGCTCCGCCGGGCGGGCGGGCGGCAAACCCACGTTGATACCCGACCAAGGCCTGGCGAACGCTGGGGTGCGCGGCGACAATCGTGGCCGCGTTGGCGACGCGGTCTTCCCGCAAACCGGTCGCATTAAGATCGCTTTTCCCGAGCGCGACCGCGACCCGCGCGGCCTCGACGGCATCGGCCGGGTCCGATCCGTCGCTCAACATCCGCCGGCCGACCGCCCGGTACAGCAGCCCGCTATCGAGATAGGCATAGCCGAAATGAGCCGCGAGCCGCCGGCCGAGCGTACCCTTGCCCGCGGCGGCCGGGCCGTCGAGAGCGACGACGACCGGCGCGTCAGCCATAATTATCCGCCTCGCTGATCGATCCGCCGAGCCCGTTCATCAGCGCGGCAAACCCGGGAAAGCTGGTGTCAATTGTTTCGCCATCGTCAATTTGGACCGGTCGCTCAGCGGCAAGCCCCAAAACCAGAAACGACATGGCGATGCGATGATCCAACGCCGCCGACACAAGCGCGCCGCCGCGGGGTTTTTGACCGTTTCCTTGCACGATCAGGCTGTCGCCCTCGATGGCGCATGTCACGCCGCATGATGTCAGCCCCCGTTCGATCGCCGCCAGCCGGTCGCTTTCCTTGACCCGCAATTCAGATAGGCCATACATACGCGTGGTCCCAGTGGCGAAGGCGGCGGCGACGGCCAAAATCGGATATTCGTCGATCATCGATGGCGCGCGTTCGGCGGGCACGTCGATTCCGGTTAGTTTCCCGCTCCGGAACGTCACATCACCGACCGGTTCGCCGGCCTCATTGCGTTGCGACGCGATCGTGATATCGGCGCCCATGGCGATCAGTGTACCGAACAGGCCGGCCCGCAGAGGATTCAGCCCGACGCCCCGTATGGTGACGCCCGATCCGGGAACCAGCAAGGCGGCGACGCCGGGAAACGCCGCCGATGACGGGTCGCCAGGAACATTCACATCGCGGGCGGAAAGCTCGGGTTGGCCGGTGAGCGTGATTCCGCGCGACCCATCCGCGCCCTCGTCGATTTCCAGCTCCGCCCCAAAATGACGCAGCATCAACTCGGTATGATCGCGGCTTGGCCTCGGCTCGATCACCGTGGTCCGGCCCGGCGTGTTGAGCCCGGCCAACAGCACCGCCGATTTTATTTGCGCCGAGGCGACCGGCGGCTGATAGATGATCGGCACCGGGTCCGCCGCGCCCAGAACAGCCAGCGGCATGCGTCCGCCGTCGCGTGCGATAACCTGCGCGCCCATGCGCTCAATCGGTTCGGCGATCCGCCCCATGGGCCGGCGGCAGAGCGATTCATCGCCGGTCATGTGGCTGGTAAAGGGATGGGTCGCGATCAAGCCCATCAAAAGCCTGGCCCCGGTGCCTGAATTGCCCATATCGAGCACGTTCGCAGGTTCGGCTAGTCCGCCGACACCGACGCCTTGCACCTTCCAGTCTCCATTATCATGCCGGTTGACGCCGACGCCCATGGCGGCAAGCGCGGCGGCGGTCCGGCGTACGTCCTCGCCTTCCAGCAAGCCCGTAATGGTGGTTTCGCCGACGGCCATCGCACCTATCATCAGGGCGCGGTGCGAAATGGATTTATCGCCCGGCGCCCGGATGTCTCCGGCAAGATTTTGCGCCGACCCGGAACTCAGCCCACTCACCCTGTCTGATCCTCCAATTTCAATTTGTCGTCTGCCCGCCATAAACTGTTCGTAACATAGACGGATTGCCCGAAAATGGCAGGCCGCAATCGGTTGAATCGATTTTTAGTGATTTTGCTTTTGACAGAACGCCGGGAAAGTGGCATTGGCTGCGCGCACAAACCGTTATCCGGATGGAGGAAGAGTTGGCCAAACCCGAATGGGGACTAAAACGAATATGCCATGGGTGCGGGGCGCGGTTCTACGATATAAAGCGCGATCCGATACATTGCCCAAAATGTGACGCAAAGTTTGATCCGAATGCGGTCACCAGGCCGCGCCGCAGCCGCGCGGCCGCGGTTGTCGCAGCCGAGGCCGCCAAGAAAGTGGAAGCCGAGGCCAAAGCCAAGGCCAAGGCCGAGGACGAAGCGGAGTTGGGATCGGAGTTGGATGTCGAAGTGGAGGACGATGAGGAAGATTCCCTTATCGGAGACACGTCGGATCTAGACGAGGACAATGACGTTTCGGGCGTCATCGGAGGGGTCGAGAACGAAAAGCCCAGTGACGGTTAACGGGTTTGCGGCGATCGGCGCACCGGGATATATCGGTTCGCGAAGCCGCTTGCGTCGGGCGGGCGTGTTTCGGTAATGTCGCCGAGCCGGCCGTCATTTTATATTGCGGGGCGCGGAATTGAGAAAATAAGGGGCCATAGCTCAGTTGGGAGAGCGCTTGAATGGCATTCAAGAGGTCGGCGGTTCGATTCCGCCTGGCTCCACCATTAAAATCAAGGGCTTGGCCGAAAACGGCTGAGCCCTTGATTCATTCGAGCGGCTCGCCGAGCGTGGTGCAGCGGCGCAGCATGCGGGTCTGGCCGTCGGGCCAGTCGGTACGCGCGTGCAGAGTGGCGAGATTGTCCCACATCACCAGATCGCCGGGCCGCCACGCATGTTCATAGACCGACGCTGGGTCCTCGGTGATATCGAACAATTGCGCCAGGATGGTCTCGCTTTCGGACCGGTCCATGCCCTCGATCCACATGGTGTTGAGCCGCGAGACATAAAGCGACTTGCGTCCCGATCCGGGATTGGTGACGAAAATCGGCTGGATATAGTGAAAGATGTTGTCGAGATCGATGTCGAGACTGAGCCGCGCGTTGGAAGCGTAATCATAGCCCTGCATAACCCGGGCGCCGTCGAGCCGGCGCCGCAGATCGTCTGGAATATTGTCGTGGGCGGCATAGAGGCTCGCGAACTTGGTGTGACCGCCTTCGGCCGGAATCTCGATGCCGTAGAGGAACGATGTGCGGTGCGGCCGCTCGTGATAGCACTTGTCTGAATGGAACCACAATTCGCCATGGCCGAGCGCCCCGATCGGGTTGCCGTCCGCGTCCGCCTTGTCACTGATCGGCATCAGGTGGGTCCAGTCGGGAGAATTGTTGGCCGTGGCGCCCGCCTTCGGGATGTGACGCTCGGCGACCACGCCGAACTGCTCGGCGAAACGGAGCTGGTCCTCACCGGAGATGTTCTGGCCGCGGAACAGCAAAACCGTGTGGTCGTGCCAAGCCCGCCGGATGGCGTCGATGGTTTCCGCGCTCAAATCCTTGCTGAGATCGACGCCGCCGATTTCGGCCCCGATCACGGGATGGATCGGGGTGATGGTGACGGGGCCAGTTTCTTGCAGCCTGGTTGCCATGTTCGTCCTCCTGGCGGAAACGCTAAAACTATTTCCGCAAATATGGCCTTATTCTATTGAATTTCCAGCCGCGAAGTAAGCCGCTTCAGCCCCTGCCGGCGCCGGAGCGCTTGAGGCGGGGATCGAAGAGGTCACGCATGCCGTCGCCCAGCAGGTTGATGCCGAGAACGGTGAAGAAGATACACAGGCCGGGAAACAGCGCCAGCCACCACGAGGTGCTGATATAGGCGCGCCCATCGGCCAGCATGCCGCCCCAGGTGGGGATTTCCGGCGGTACGCCGAGGCCTAAGAAGCTCAGGCTGGCCTCCGAGATAATCGCCGTCGCCATGGCGAAGGTGCCGATCACCATCGCCGACTGCATCAAATTGGGCAGGATGTGTTTCATGATGATGCGCCGGTCGCTGGCGCCCAGCGAACGCGCCGCATCGACGAAATCGCGGGTCCTGAGCGACAGCGTCTGGCCGCGCGCGACGCGGCAATAGGGAATCCAGCGCTGCGTCACCAAGGCGAAGATCAAGATGCCCAGCCCCTGGCCGAAGAAGGCCATGATGGCGATGGCGAGGAGAAGCGGCGGGAACGCCCAGACCACTTCCACCAGCTTCTGGATAAAAAAGTCGGTGCGGCCCGCGAAATAACCGGAAATCGCGCCCAGCCCGACCCCCATGACGCCGGAAATCACCACAACGGTGACGGCGATGATCAATGAAATCCGCGCGCCGTAGAAGATCCGGCTCAGGATGTCGCGGCCGACATGGTCGGTGCCGAGGAAATTGACGCCGTTCCACCAGGTCGGCGCAGCGAGCGTGTTGTTCAGGTTCTGTGCGTTGGGGTCGAACGGTGAGATCAACGGCGCGGTAACCCCGACGACAACCAGCAACAGGACGATGACCCCGCCCACGACAATTTTCGGCTTAAGCCAAGGACGGATTGCCTTTAGAAAGCGTTGCCGGCTTTCGTCCGATAAAAACCGGCCGTTCAGCGCGGCTTCCATGGGGGGGCTATTTCTCAAAACGGATCCTCGGGTCGATGGCGGCATAGAGCGCGTCGATGATGAAATTGATAATCACGAACGCCATGGTGTACATCAGCACGGTGCCGGTGATCAGCGGATAGTCCCGGCTGGTGATGGCGGAAATCAACAGCGCGCCGCTGCCCGGCCAGGCGAACACCGTCTCGACAATGATTGACCCGCTGAGCAGGGTGCCGAGTTCGAGCCCGACCACGGTGATGATCGGGATCATGGCGTTGCGCACCACGTGATGCCACAGCACCACGCTGTCGCTGAGCCCCTTGGCGCGCGCCGTGGTCACATAGTCTTCGTTCATCACCTCCAGCACGGAGGATCGCGTCACGCGCATCAGGATGCCCATCATGTTGGTGCCCAGCGCGGTCGCCGGCAGGATCAGGTGTTTAATGCCGTCGGACGCCGCGGCCCAATTGTTCTGGATAATACTGTCGACGATATAGAAGCCGGTGATGACGTCGCCGCCAATCCCGTAAGTGTCGCGGCCCGCCGTCGGCAACAGGTTGAAATAGCCCGATATAACCAGGATCAGCATGATGCCGAACCAGAAATTGGGCATGGAAATGCCGAAAAATCCAAACAGGGAACCAAAATTATCGACCCAGGAATTTGGCCGGGCCCCCGCCCAAACGCCGAGTGGAACCCCGACAATGACCGCCAGCAGGATCGATGCGGCGGCCAGTTCGATGGTGGCGGGCAGACGCTCGATGATCATCACCAGCACGGGTTCGGCATAGCGGAAGGACGTGCCGAGATTGCCCTGCAGCGCGGACCACAGGAATTTCACATATTGGATGTAGATCGGCTGATCCAGCCCCCAGCGCGCGCGGGCCTCGGCCACATCCTGGGCATCGGCCTCGTCCGACAGCAGCAGATCGGCGGGATCGCCCGGCGCCGCCTGAACCAGCAGAAAAACCAGCAGCGAAATCAGAATAATCACCGGGATCGTCCCGATCCCCCGGCGCGTCAGATAAGAGAGCATCAGGCCTCTCCTTGAATTTAACCGTGCGGCTCAAAACCGGAAGGCCCGCTCCGTGGACGGAACGGGCCTTCGGTCATGTTTGCCGAACGTTACTCTACTTCACGATCATATCGAATCCGAACATGCGGTCGGTCGACCTCGGCGTGAAATCGAGCTTGTCGGAGATGCCGTAATACTGCTTGATGCGCCACAGGAAGAACGCGGGCACATCGCGCTGGATGATATTGAACGCCTTCAACAACAGCGCCTTACGCTTGGCCGGATCGAATTCCTGGCGTTCGGCGGACACGGTGGCGTCGAACTCCTTGTTGGAATACATGATCCGAGGCGCGACGCCGGTTTCGAAATATTGGGCGATGGCGGCCGACGGATCGACCACCGATCCGCGTCCCTGATAGAAGAAGGACCGTTTTCCCTTGCGCACCATGGGCCATTGGGTCGAGTACTCGGGCGTATGGAATTTCACTTTAAAACCCACCGCCTTGAGCATCGGCACGATGGCCTGTGAGCTTTCGCGGTCGTTGATGTAACGGCCATTGGCGGTGAAGAAATCGATTTCGACCCCGTTGGGAAAGCCGGCCTCCTTGAGCAATTGGCGCGCCTTGGCGGGATTATACCTGTATTTG
>JAYZAW010000083.1:0-13632 GCA_036339495.1 Pseudomonadota bacterium
TTGCTGCTGATCCATGGCGGCCGCGACCATTGCCGCAATTGGGACTGGGTCGCCGAGTCCCTGCGCGCGAATTACCACATCATCGCGCCCGATTTACGCGGGCACGGCGATTCGCAATGGTCCACCGGCGGCGGTTATTCCTTCGCCGAATTCGTCTATGACATCGCCCAGCTGATCCATCAGACCAAGATGGCGCCGGTTACCATCATCGGCCATTCGCTCGGTGGCGGCATATCGCTGCGCTATGCCGGGGTCTATCCGGACAACGTGAAGAAAGTGGTCGCCATCGAAGGACTTGGCCGCGGTCCCGACAAGCAGCGTGAGCGGACCGAAATGCCGATTCAGCCACGGCTGCAAAACTGGATTGAGGAAGTCCGCGACATGTCGGCCCGCCTGCCGCGTCGATACAAATCCCTGGAGGAAGCATTCCAACGCATGCAGGACGCCAACCCCCATCTCAGGCCCGATCAGGCGCGCCATCTGACGACCCACGGCGTCAACCAGAACGAAGACGGCACTTACAGCTGGAAGTTCGACAATTATTTCCGGACCTTCACGCCATACGGCATCACCGTCGCCGAAACCCACGAGCTGTGGTCCAAGATCACCTGCCCGGTCCTGCATATGCGCGGGCTCGACAGCTGGTCGACCGATCCGCGCCAGGATGAACGCGCCGCGTGTTTCAAGGACGCCCAATATGTGGAGTATGAGAACGCGGGCCATTGGGTGCATCACGACCAGCTCGACGGGGTTCTTTCGGCCGTACAAGCATTTCTGGCGGCGTAAAAGGGACGGGGATGGAATTCAAATCGCTCGGCGGATCCGGTATCGAGGTGTCGGTGGTCGGCATCGGCTGCAACAATTTCGGCCGGCGTATCAATAACGCGGAATCCCGCGCGGTTGTTCTCGATGCGCTGGAAACCGGCATTAATTTCTTCGATACGGCTGAAAACTACGGCGACGGCCAGTCGGAAATATTTCTCGGCAAGGCGCTCGGCGCGCGCCGCCGGGACGCGGTGATCGCCACCAAATTCGGCTGGGGCGGCAATGCGGTGAAATCCCATATCGATAAATGCATCGATTCCAGCCTGCGCCGTCTCGGCACCGATTATATCGATCTGTATCAGATCCACCGGCCCGATCCGCGCACCCCGATCGCCGAAACTCTTGAAGCACTGGATGCGCTGGTGCGCGCCGGCAAGGTGCGCGCGATCGGCTGTTCAAATTATTCCGGCGCGCAGTTGCAGGAAGCACTGGACATGTCGCGCGCATACGGTTTTGCCGGCTACGTGACCGCGCAGAACGAATATAACGTTATGAACCGATCCATCGAACGGGATCTGCTGAGTGTGTGCCGCGACAACAATGTGGGCATTTTGCCGTTTTACCCGCTCAATCGGGGTCTGCTGACCGGTAAATACAGCCGCGACGCCGCCGCGCCCCGGGGCACACGGCTCGGCGATGGCGGGGTCGGCACTCGCGGGGTTCTGTCGGATGCCAATTTCGACCAGGTCGAAAGACTCCAGGCATTCGTTGACCGCCGGGGCCGGACCCTACTGGAGCTGGCCCTGTCGTTTCTCGCCATGCAGCCGGAAATTTCCAGCGTGATCGCCGGCGCCCGCCGGCTCGGACAGGCGGGAGAAAATGCCCGTCTTGCGGGCTGGAAACTTTCCGATGAAGAGCTGGCTGAGCTGAACGAATTGACCGGCTAAGGGGGTTCCGCCTTGAGCCGCCCCGCGACCACGATCAACGCGATTGAGACCACGGTATAGACCGTCGACATCACCAGGATTGCATCCATGGTGACGCCCATATCGATCATCCAGCCGAACAGCACCGGCGACGCGGCGCTGGCGATGACCATCAGGGCCGCGACCAACGCGCGGATCGCGCCGAGATGGCGCACGCCATACCATTCCGCCCAAAGCGCGCCCAGCACCACCCGCGACATGCCGACGCTGACGCCATAGAGCAACATGTACGCGGGAACCAGCCAGAGCCCAGTTCCGCTGGCCAGAAGCAGCATCGAGAGCGCGGCTGGAATCTGATAATAGGGCGTCAACCGCGCGGCGCTGATCCGGTCGACCATGGGGCCGAAAATCAACGCCGTGACGACCGACGATGCCGCCATGGCGGTATAGTTTGCCGCGAACCAGGTCAGGGTCCAGCCCTTGTATTCGACCAGATGGACCTGGTGAAAAACGATCCCGGTGCCGATAAACGACAACCCGATCACCGCCGGCGTGATCAGCCAGAAGCGGGGATCGCGGCGTACCTGCCGGGATGTCCATTGGCGCCGTGCCGGGCGATCGCCGTTCCAATGATCGGTGGCGCTGCGGGCCAGCATATGAGTGTGGCGCGCCTCATGTCCCTTGAGCAGCCAGAGCAGCAATGGAGTCAAAATCGCCGCCAGCACGAACGCCAGGACGAACCACGTATTGCGCCAACCGATGACGGTGGCCAGCATAACGCAAATCACCGGAAAGGCCGCCTGCCCGGCGGGAAAACCCAGATTGGCGATGCTGATCGCCTTGCCGCGGTCCCGGTCGAAATAGCGCGCCATGGCCGTCAGGGAGGCGTGGCTCATCAAGCCTTGCCCAAACAGACGCAAGGTAAAAATCGCAAAACCAAGCATTGCCAAAGAGGTGGTCCAGCCGGTTAAGACGCTGGCCGCGGCGAGGCCGATGCAAATCACGGCGCTGAAAATCCGCAGGTCGATCCGGTCGATCTGGCTGCCCGCCCAGATCATGCAAAATCCGCTGACAAGTGTTGCGAGAGAGTAGATCAGCCCGAAGGCGCCGTGGGTCAGGCCGAATTCCGCACGGATTTCACCGCCGAATACCGATATCAAAAAGGTCTGCCCATAGCTCGAACACAGCGCCATCAGGAAGCCGAAGGCGAGAAAACGGCGATTTTCAGCCAGAAAGCCGAAATATTTAGGTTTCATCGAATTGCGACCACGCAATTTAGGGCGCTCTGAAATAGACTGCCCGTCACTGAAAAGCAAAGGCTGTAATGAATTGACCAAAAATTTTCCAGCCGCCGTACAGGGCGCGGCATGGATGTTGCTGGGCGCGTTGTCCTATACCCTGACCGGCATGCTGGTGCGAATCCTGGCCGGCCAATACCCGATGTTCGAAATTGTTTTCCTGCGCTGCGTGATCGCAGTGTTCATGATGGCCCCGCTGATCATGCGGATCGGCATCGGATCCCTGAAAACCAAACAACCCGTCATGCATCTCATCCGCACCATGATTGGTTATGGCGGCATTTTGTGCTGGTTCTATGGCGTCAGTCATATTCCGCTGACCGATTACTACGCGCTGCAATTCACCATGCCGCTTTTCACAATCGCGGGCGCGGTGCTGCTGCTGGGCGAGCACAGCAGCGCCAAGACATGGGCGGCGGTGGCGTTCGGGTTATTCGGTGCGCTGGTGATCCTGCGCCCTGGATTGATCGAAATTTCGCTCGGCGCGCTGGGGGCGCTGACCGCCGCTTTATGTTTCGCGAGCATCAACATCATGATCAAGATCATGGCGCGCAAGGATAACCCGGCAATAATCGTGGTCTATGCCAATTTTCTGATGATCCCCATGGCCCTAATCCCGGCACTGTTCGACTGGGTCACGCCGGCCTGGCAGGATATTCCAGCAATTGTCGGGATCGGCATCTTGGGTACTTTGGCCCAGTTCTCCCTGACCCGCGCGGTCGCGCTGGCGGACGCCAGGGTGGTTCAACCGTTCGACTTCGCGCGCGTGCCCTTCGCCGCATTGATCGGCTGGTTCGTTTTCAACGAAGTCTCGGATTTCTGGACGTGGGTCGGCGCGGTGATGATCTTCGCCGCCGCCTATTACGTGTTGGCGTATGAATCCGGGCGTAAAAAGAATTAATTCACGTTCTCATACTGTTCGACGCCCGCGATTTTGTCTTCTTCCTGATCGCGGCCGCGCAGTTCCAGCACGTTCCGGTCCGGGTCGCGCACGAAGACCGACACATGGCCGTCACGGAACTTCACCGGGCCCTGGGTGATCTCGATATTGTTATCGTTCAGAACCTTGATGGTGTTGCCGATGGACTCGACCCGAAGCGCGAGATGGGTAATGCCGGAATATTTGACGCCGTCCACATCCATCAGGATGTTCTTGCCGTCGTTTTCGTCGTTGGTGTTGACGATCAGATTGATTTCCACATCGACCTTGTTGCGGATGATGGTCACGGGATCGAATGTCACCACCTTGAAAACCTCAAAACCCAGAAGTTTGTAGAATGCCAAAGCGCGGTCGACATCGACGACCCTGATCCCCACGTGATCAACCCGCTCGATTGAAATCGTGTCCAATTCACTCACGACAAATCTCCCAGAAATGCTGTTCCGGGCCATTATGAAGGAAAGCACTTCTCAGTCCAGCCGTGCTATAATCGGGTCAATCATCAGCTAAAGGAGCCATGGCATGACGGTGGCGGAACGGATTGAGACGAAAATCGCGACGGCGCTTGTCCCCGATCATCTTGAAGTGATCAATGAAAGCCATATGCATCACGGCGGCGCGGGCGCGGAATCCCATTTCAAGCTGGTCATCGTATCGACCAAATTCGAAGGCAAGACCCTGATCAAGCGGCATCAGGCAGTCAATGCGATCCTGGCGACGGAGCTACGTGACGATATTCACGCCCTGTCCATGGAAACCTTGACCGCGGCGGATTGGGAAAAACGCGGCGGCGCCATCATGAGTTCGCCGCAATGTCTCGGTGGAAGCAAGGCCGACGCCCAAGCCTGATCCGTCCTTCCTTGTCGAGACTTTCCCCGGCCGCGCGCGGCGCGTCATGGATGCTGGCGGCGGCGTTTTCCTATTCGATGGCCGGCGCGCTGGTACGCTATGTGTCGGACGACATTTCGGTGTTTGTGCTGGCCTTTATGCGATCGGTCATCGCGCTGGTCATGTTCGCGCCGATGATTGTCCGGACCGGGCGGCATGGCCTAAGCGGCCGGCGCACGACGCAGTTTCCACTGCATGTGGTGCGCGCCGCCGTTACATATGCCGCGATCATGTTCTGGTATTTGGGCGTCAGCGCCATGCTGCTGGCCGATTACCACGCGCTGCAATTCACGCTGCCGCTGTTCACGCTGGCCTTCACCGCGATTTTCCTGCGCGAACAAATCGGTTCCACCGGGTGGATCGCGGTGGCGATCGGCATGGCCGGCGCGCTGGTGATTATCCGGCCGGGTTTTGCGGTATTCGGGATCGGCGCGGTATTCGCAATCTCCTCAACCGTCAGCTACGGGCTGGTCAATGTGATGGTGCGGGTGCTGACACGCAAGGACTCGGCCGGTCTCATCGTCGTTTACACAAATAGTTTGATGTTGCCGCTATCGATCGGCCCGGCAATCTGGTTCTGGACCACGCCCACATTGGCGCAATGGCCGTTCGTGATCGGGGTCGGCGTGTTTTCGACCCTGGGCATGACATTTTTAACCCGCGCCATCGGCGCCGCGGATACGCGGGTCGTGCAGCCGTTCGATTTTGCGCGTCTGCCTTTTGCCGCCATGCTGGCCTATGTGTTGTTCGGCGAGGTGTCGGACATCTGGACCTGGGTCGGGGAGACGATCATCTTTTTCGCCTCCCGTTTGTGTTGCGCCGGGAAAGAAAGAAGCCGGCCTAGGGCGATAATCGATTGGCGGCCAACCACCGCAACGTGATGACGAGGATTTCTTCCTCGCGCCCGCGATAGTAATGGGCGTCGGGGGTGGTGGTGCCATCATGGACATCGTCGAGCAGAATGTAATCGAGATTGGGACTGGCCGCTTCCAGCAATTCCCGCGCCGGAGGCAGAGTCGCGGGGTATGGGTCGGCCGGATCGCGGATGCCGAGAAATTTCCGGTCGCCCATCCGGGGCAGCAGATTGATCGGCACGGCCCGGCTGTCGGGCCCGCGCTTGTCGAGGAATACGTTATATGTGTGCAGGAGCGGCATGGCCCCCGGCACCATGGGCGGGATCAGGAACGCTTCGCCGCCGCGGCCCGAAGCCTGCATTTCGAGGGATTTGGCGACGATGCGGTCATATTCATCCCGGCCACCGCAGATCGTGATCGACGCCGGCCGCAAATCTCCCAAGGGCGCATAAAGCAGCATCGCCGGCACGCGCGCATCGTCGGTTTCGGCGATATACCAGGGCACGGTGATCGTTCCATAGCTGTGCCCGCCGGCCACCACGCGTTTCGCGCCGCGTTCAGCCAGAAAATCGATCGCCAGCCCTTGGTCCGCGGAGCCTTCGGCCAGGGTCACGAACCCGAACTGAACGCCGTGGTCGCGCCGGTTGATTGCCAGCGTCGTGTAGCCGGCGGCGGCGAGGCCCGGCCCGAGATAGGAAAACAATGAGTTGTAGAATTCGGCTCCGGTGCCGGGAAAAAGCGCTATCGCGGTGTCCGAGCCGCCTGCTTCGGGCGTCCACAACGCGCCATCGAGAATGATCCCGTCCCCGGCATCGAGGCGGACAAGTTCAGTGGTGATATTTTCGGTCATCGCGTCCCCCGTGTTTGGATCAGGGTACAAGACCGGGTAGGATGCGCCAAATTTGTTTTGAGTATGAAGGTGAAAGTATGTCGAACCGTAAAATTGCCGTCATCGCGGGTGACGGGATCGGCAAGGAAGTCATGCCCGAGGGCATTCGCGCGGTCGAGGAGGCGTGCTCGAAATTCGGCGTCACGCTGGATTGGACCGATCTGCCCTGGGATTGCTCGGATTACGAGACCACCGGCCGCATCATGCCGGAAGACGGCATCGAGCAGCTGTCCGGATATGACGCCATCTTCCTGGGCGCGGTCGGCTGGCCCGGCGTGCCGGACCATGTTTCGCTGTGGGACATGCTGATCCCGATCCGGCGCGAGTTCCATCAATATGTCAATCTGCGCCCTGTGCGATTGCTGGAAGGCGTAACCTCTCCGCTGGCCGGCCGCACGCCCAAGGACATAGATTTTTACGTGGTGCGCGAAAATGTCGAGGGCGAGTATTCGACCATCGGCGGTCGGCTCTACGAAGGCGCTGATGAAGAGCTCGCCGTGCAGCAGGCGGTGTTCACCCGCAAGGGCTGCGACCGCATCATGCGTTTCGCCTTCGAGCTGGCCCAGACGCGGGCGGCAAAAAAGGTCACGTCCGCGACCAAATCGAACGGCATCATCCATTCCATGCCCTACTGGGATGAACGGTTCAAAGCCATGTCGGCGCAATTTCCCGACATCGAAACCGACCAGTATCACATCGATATCCTGACCGCGAATTTCGTGCTGCATCCAGACTGGTTCGACGTGGTGGTGGGATCCAATCTGTTCGGCGATATCCTGTCCGATCTCGGACCGGCGATCGCCGGCTCCATCGGGCTCGCGCCGTCGGCCAATATCAACCCGGAGAAAAACCATCCGTCGATGTTCGAGCCGGTGCATGGGTCGGCGCCCGACATCGCGGGCAAGGGCATCGCCAACCCAATCGCCCAGATCTGGTCCGGCGCCATGATGCTGGAACATCTCGGCGAGGACGAGGCGGCCGCCGCCATCGTGACCGCGATCGAAGACTTGCTACGCGACGACGGCCCCAAAACCGGCGACCTCGGCGGCAAGGCGACCACGGTGGAAGTCGGCAAGGCGATCGCCGACGCTATTTAGTCAGATGATAGACCTTTATGCATGGCCGACGCCCAACGGGCAGAAGATTTCGATCATGCTTGAGGAATGCGGGCTCGATTACAGAGTGATCTCGGTCGATATCAACAAGGGCGAACAGTTCGCGCCCGGCTTTATCGAGATCAGCCCCAATGGCCGGATCCCAGCGATTGTCGATCATGAAAATGGCGGCCAATCGGCGGTATTCGAATCCGGCGCGATCCTGATGTATCTGGCCGAGAAGACCGGGCGCTTCATGCCGTCATCGGGGCCGGGCCGGTATCAGGTAATGCAGTGGCTTATGTTTCAGGTGGGCGGGCTCGGGCCCATGTGCGGCCAGGCTCATCATTTTCGCCAGCAGATGGGCGGGGTCGACGTGCCCTATGGCATTGAGCGCTATACCAGGGAAACAGGGCGTTTATACGGGGTGATGGACAGGCGCCTCGGCGAGGCGTCCTATCTCGCCGGCGACGATTATTCCATCGCCGACATGGCGTGCTGGCCGTGGGCGCGGCCCATGCGGCGGCAGGGCCATGAGCGTGACGATTTCCCCAATGTGAAGCGCTGGTTCGATGACATCACCGCCCGGCCCGCCGTCGCGCGCGGCATGGAATTGCTGTCCGAGCATCGCGGCAACAAGATTATGACCGACCAATCCCGCGAAAACCTGTTCGGCGATACACAGTTCAAATCACGCTGAAAGATTTTTCGCGCCCAGCGCTTCCTGGCGCACGCTGTAATAATTGGCCCCGAAGATGATCGCCGCGCCAAGGACAACCCACGGGTCGAGGCCTTCGGCATAAAGCAGGTATCCGATCAACGCCATGAAGGGCAGACGCAGGAAATCGAGCGGGTAGATCAGGGAAATGTCGGCGAGTCTTAGCGCTCGCGCCATGGTGTAATGGGCGAACAGCCCACTCAGCCCCCAGACCAGAATCCACGGCACATCCGCCCAGGACGGCGTCACCCACACGAACAAGGCGGGGATCAGCCCGATGGGGAGCTGGATCAAATTCATATAGAACACGATAATCTGGGGCGTATCGGTCCGGGTGAGGTATTTCACGAAGATACCGGACAGGGCATAGAACACACTGCCGACCAGCACCACCAGGGCCGGAACGCTGACGGCGACCATGCCGGGCCGCAAAATGATCAGTACGCCGATGAACCCGCCGATGGTGGCGATCCACTTGTGACGCCGCAGCCGTTCACCCAGCATCGGCGCGGCAAGCAGCGCCGCCCATAGCGGCACGGTGAATTCGAGCGCGGTGATTTCGACCAGCGCCAAGAGCGCGACGCCGTAAATCCAGCAAGCCTGGCCGCCGAGCTGCACCACGGCGCGCAGACCATGCATCTTGATATTGGGCGTGGCCCACCCAGCCAAACCGCCGCGCATCACGAAGGGCAGCACCACGACCACGCCAATAAAGCTGCGAAAGGCCAGGATTTCGAAGACCGACATGCTGTGCCACAGATCGCGGGCGGCGATCACCATGCCCGCGAACCCGGCCATGGTGCCGCAATACCACAGCACCGCGCGAAAGGTCGGCGGCAGGGATAAAAGCATCGAGTTCATGAGCGGGCTTCCTTACCCACGCTATAATAATTGCCGCAGAAGATCACCGCCGCGCCGAGCAAAACCATGGGATCGAGCGCTTCCGAATAGGCGAGCCACGCGATCACCGCCATGAAGGGCAGCCGCAGGAAATCGATCGGCAGAATGACGGTGACGTCTGCCAGCATCATGGCGCGCGTCATGCAGTAATGCGCGCTCAAGGCGGTTACGCCGACGAAGAGCAGCCACGGCGCGTCGCCCCATTCGGGTTGCGTCCAGTCGAACAAAGCCGGGATCAGCGCCAGGGGAAGCTGGATCGCCTGCATATAAAACACGATCTGCACTACGCTTTCCGTGCGGGTGAGCTGCTTGGTGGCGACATGTGAAATCGCGTAGCCGATCATGCCGAGCAAAACCGCCAAGGCCGTCACACTGAAACCGCCAAGGCCGAGGCGCAGAATGATCAGAATACCGGCAAACCCGAGACCCGCGGCGATCGCGCGATGGCGGTTGAGCTTCTCCTTGAGGACAATCACAGCCAGCAATGCAGCCCAAAGCGGCGTGGTAAATTCCAAGGCCGTCACCTGCGCCAAAGGCAAATAGGTAATGCCGATGACCCATGTGAACTGGCCGCCGAGATGAAACACATTGCGCGTGACATGCATGCCGAAACGCCGCGTCGCCAGGCGGGTCCGCCCCAGCCGGAATGCGACAGGCAACAGCACCAACAAAGCGACGCCGCTGCGAAACGCCAAAATTTCAAAGGTCGGGATCGTGTCGACCAGCTCGCGCGCCGACACCATCATCAACAGGAATGAAACGATAGTGCCGCCCATCCACAGCACTGCCCGGATCACCGGCGGCAATTGGCCGAGGCGGTTTTTCATCCGGCGCCGGCTTTCAGCTTCATCGCGGCGCGGCCGAGCCGTGTTTCGCGCCGCACGATATAGATTACCGATGCGAAGATCACCAGCCCGCCGATCCAACCCCAGATACTGGGCATCTCGCCAAAGGCCAGGAAAGCCAGCAACGTCACCCAGGGCAGCTTCAGGAAATCATACGGCATCACCAGGCTGGCATCGGCCTCATTCAACGCATGGGCCAGGCAGGAATGGGCCAGCAGGGCGAAGGCCGCCACCGCGATCAGCCAGCCCAAACCGGCCCAGCCCGGAATCGTCCAGCCGGTGGCCGCCACGCCGATCAACGCCATCGGCATTTGCATCAGGTTCATATAGAACACGATCACATTGGGGCTGTCGGTTTTGGCCAGCGCCTTGGTGCAGACATTGGACGCCCCGTAAAACATCGCCGAGACGACAACAATCACCGCGACCGGGCTGATCTCGACCACGCCGGGACGCAGAATGATCAACACCCCGACAAACCCGAAAAACGTGGCGGCCCAGCGCTGTGCATCAACCCGTTCCTTCAGGATCACCATCGCGCCGGCGATGGTGAACAGCGGCACGGTAAATTGCAGCGCCATGCCTTCGGACAGATTGATATGGCCGATGGCGTAGTACCACATCACGATACCGATCACATGCAGCGCGTTGCGCCAGAGCTGCAGCCCCGGCCGTCCGGTGCGCAGCCCCGCGAACTTGACCCGCATGATCCAGGGCGCCATGAAGACGATCCCGAACAGTGCCCGCCAGAAAGTGATCTCAAACGCGGTGAAGGTTTGCGAGGCCTCGCGCACCAGGATAATCATCACCGCGAAGGCAAACGTACCCAGCAACATCCACAATCCGCCACGCAAAACAGGCGGCAACTTACGATACCATTCTTGATGGGAAGCGGCTGACATTTGTGCAGGCTGTATCACAAACCCCGGAAAATGTACCTGATCTCAGCGCTCGGTGAGATCGTCCCGGGCGCTGTTTCGCCGTTCGAGGGCCGCTTCCCGGCGCGTTATGTAAGTAGTTGCGCCGAAAATGACCGCGGCCCCCACCCAAGTCCAGAGCGATGTCGTCTCGGCGAAGATCAGTAATCCAGCCAGCGCCGTAAACGGGAGGCGCAGGAAGTCGAAAGGGGCGACCATGCCCGCGTCCATTGATTTGAGCGCGCGGGTGAAGCAATAGGGCGCGATCGTGCCGCAACCTGCCAGGAGCGCCAATGCGGGCGCGTCATCCCAGCTTGGCGTATGCCAATATATTGCCGTTGGTATCGCCGCCAATATCAGCATTATTGAATGGGTGTAAAAGGTTATGGACGATACCGGTTCGGTGCGCGTAATGACCTTGACGTATATCACCGACCCGCCATAAAGCGCGGCGGAAGCCAAAACGCCCAGGCCCGGCAAACCGAATTCCACGGCCCCGGGACGCAGGATCACCAACACGCCCAGGAAGCCGGCCCCGATGGCAATCAATCGGCGCGGGCGGATATTCTCGCCAAGGAAGATCACCGCCAGCAGAACAATAAACAGCGGCATGGTGAAATGGATGGCGGTGGCGTCGGCGATCGGCATGACCCCAAGCGCATAGAACCACAACACCATGCCGGAAAAGTTGATCGTGGAGCGTTGGACATGTAGCCATGGCGCAGTGGTCCGAAGACCTCCCCAGCCGCGAAATGCCAGAAAGGGCGCCATGATCAGCATGCCCAAAAGCGATCTGAAAAAAACAATTTCAAACGATGTCATGGTTGCGCTGAGATAGCGCACCGAAATGGGCATGCCGGTGAAAATTCCCGCCGCGACAATGGCCCACAGCGACCCGCTCACCACGCTGGGCTGGCGGTCGAACCAGGCGATGAGCGGGAGCCGGTTCGCGGAAAACATGATCCGATCTCAGACGCGGCGTTTCAGGGTGATCAACGCGGCTTCGCTTTTCGAGAAATATCGCACGGGGAGCCCGGAAGTTCCGGCCCCGGGGCTCGTGTACCCCAACATTTCGCCGCAGTGCCATCGACCGCTGGCATAAGCCCGACTGGCGGCAATATTCGTAATGATCGGCAATCCTCCGGGCAGGCAGATCTGCCCGCCATGGGTATGACCCGCCAGATAAAGTGAAATTCCCGCTTCCGCCGCGGGTTCGACGATTTCGGGGGAATGCACCAACGCAATATTGAATCCCTCGGGCGTCGCGCGCAGAGCTTCCAGCGCGCCGACCGTATAGTAATAATGTACGTCGTCGATCCCTGTCAGGTGAACAATGTCGCCGCCGCGTACAATGTCCAGCGTTTCATTGACCAGCATCCGGATGCCGAGCTGTTCAAACGGTTCCACCATTTGAATGGAATCGTGGTTGCCCAATATTCCAAAAATCCCGTCCCGCGCCGAAATGGAAGCCGTCAACTCGCCCATCGGCGGAAGGATCGCATCGAACGGGCCGCGAATATTGAACCGGTAGTCTCCGGTCAGCACGCAGGCATCGACAGGAACATCCTTCACCAATTCCGTCAAATGCCCGATGCCGTCGGGCAGCCCGTCAACATGTAAATCGGTGATATGCAGAATTGTGTATCCATCGAAGGCTTTGGGCAGATTATCAAATGTCATTTCAATCCGGTTTAGCTTTACCTGAATTGCATTGCGAAGCCCCCGACGATAGATGCCCGTGGCCTTCAACACCGTGCCGAGGCGTTCGATCAGAAACTTGAATAAGGGAAACCGGCGCATCCTGCGTCGGCCGTCGGGCAGGCGTTTTTCATTGTGGGCTTCCATGTAGCGCCGCCGCGCCGCCCATTGGCCGCGCGGACCAACAAGTTGTTCATGTTCGTGTCCGTTGATCGAAGAAGTTAAATCCCGTTCGATTTCTTCAGACGGAAGGTCAAGCGGACCCGTGACGCGGCTATCGTCGCGAGGGGTTTGATCGTGATCCGCCGTCAATTTCGGTTTCCCTTCGTATCAATCTCGTTTTGATTATACCCCAGTTTATGTTCGCCCGACCTTGATTGTAATTTCATATCGATTGGCTTTGACTCTTGCTGCACCTTGGACCGCGCCAGCCTTGCGCTCCACTTCCCCATCGGCCGAAAACCAATAACCACGGTCTTGCCGGAAATATCGACCGAACGAATATTGTCAATTATTCGTGCGCCGTTCCCGGGACCCAGAAGCGCCTCCAGTAGAACCTGGATCGCCGCCGGTGCGACCGGTTTCGGGAAGTCGATCTTGCCAATGCGAAAATCCATGATGTCCAGACCACGTCTCGACTGCCCAATGTGTACGGCGAAATTGACATAACGGCCAAACAATCCGGCGGCGTCGGGAAGTTCGGCGGTTGCCTCAATGTGAATGCGCGACCCCTCAACCGCGACACGTCCCCTGATCGTGCGGCGGTCCGCAAGCCCGGCGGTCAACGCGGCATTTAATTCATTTTCGCGTGCCACAATAGTGGTGGCCTCGCCCATCGTCATTTGGGCCGAATTGTAACGCATCAACAGCGACGCGGAACGGCCGAGTTCCTCACTGGAA
>JAYZAW010000084.1:0-14089 GCA_036339495.1 Pseudomonadota bacterium
AAACCGCGGAACGATTTCCGTCTCGGCAACCTCGCGGATCAATTCAGCGACTTCTTCGATATCAGGAAACAACTCAAACCCGCTCGATTGATGACAAAAAAACCATGGCGACCCGAAGGCCGCCATGGAATACGCGATAACGACGCTAAAGCAAAACGGAATGATTACATCATGCCGCCCATACCACCCATGCCGCCCATATCGGGCATTGCGGGCATTGCGCCACCAGCGCCGGCTTCCACCGGGGCTTCGGCGACCATGGCTTCGGTCGTGATCAACAGGCCCGCAATCGACGCGGCGTCCACAATGGTCGCCTTGACGACCTTGGCCGGATCGATGATTCCGGCTTTGAACATATCGGTGAATTCGCCGTTCTGGGCGTCATAACCCATATTGGCGGATTTGCCGTCCATCAACTTGCCGACCACGATGGAGCCTTCCACGCCAGCGTTCTCGGCGATCTGACGAATCGGGGCCTGCAACGCGCGGGCAACGATATTGACGCCAACCTGCTGGTCGTGATTGGTCGGGTTGAGCTTGGAGAGAGCCTTGGACGCCAGCAGAAGCGCAACGCCGCCGCCGGCGACAATGCCTTCCTCGACCGCCGCGCGGGTCGAATTCATGGCGTCGTCGACACGGTCGCGACGCTCCTTCACCTCAACCTCGCTCGCGCCGCCGACGCGGATCACCGCGACGCCGCCGGCAAGCTTGGCCAGGCGTTCCTGGAGCTTCTCACGGTCGTAATCCGACGAGGTTTCTTCGACCTGCGCGCGGATCTGGTTGCAACGGCCGGTGATGTCGGCCTTTTTGCCGGCGCCATCGACGATCGTGGTTTCTTCCTTCGTGATCGTCACCTTCTTGGCGGTGCCGAGCATGTCGAGCGTGACGTTTTCGAGCTTGATGCCGAGATCTTCCGACACCACCTGACCACCGGTCAGCATGGCGATGTCTTCCAGCATGGCTTTGCGACGATCGCCGAAGCCCGGCGCCTTGACGGCGGCGACCTTCAGGCCGCCACGCAAACGGTTCACCACCAATGTCGCAAGGGCTTCGCCCTCAACGTCCTCGGCAATGATCAACAGAGGGCGGCTCGACTGCACGATGGATTCGAGCAGCGGCAGCATCGACTGAAGACCCGACAACTTGCTTTCATGCAGCAGGATGAACGGGTTTTCCATTTCCACCAACATTTTTTCGGCGTTGGTCACGAAATACGGCGAAATATAGCCGCGATCGAACTGCATGCCCTCGACGACGTCGAGGTCCGTATCCATGCTCTTGGCTTCTTCGACGGTGATCACGCCTTCCTTGCCGACGCGTTGCATCGCCTCGGCGATCATGTCGCCGATCTCCACTTCGCCATTGGCCGAAACCGTGCCGACCTGTGAGATTTCCTCTTCGGTCTTGATCTTCTTGGAACGGTTTTCGATGTCCTTGACGACGGCCTTGACCGCGAGGTCGACGCCGCGTTTCAGATCCATCGGGTTCATGCCGGCCGCAACCGACTTGAAACCTTCGCGAACAATCGCCTGGGCCAGAATGGTGGCCGTGGTGGTGCCGTCGCCGGCATCGTCGTTGGTCCGCGAAGCGACTTCACGCACCATCTGCGCGCCCATGTTCTCGAACTTGTCCTCAAGCTCGATTTCCTTGGCGACGGTGACGCCGTCCTTGGAAATGCGCGGCGCGCCGAATGATTTGTCGAGCACGACATTACGGCCCTTGGGGCCCAGCGTGACCTTGACCGCATTGGCCAGAATGTCGACGCCACTGAGCAGACGCCCACGGGCGTCGGCATCAAATTTAACTTCTTTAGCTGCCATTTCTTTTCATCCCTACTCAATGACGCCCATGATGTCGGATTCTTTCATGATCAAATAGTCAGCCCCGTCGACCTTGACTTCGGTGCCCGACCATTTGCCATACAGGATGCGATCACCCTTTTTGACATCCAATGCGACGACTTTTCCATCTTCACCGCGCGCACCGGATCCGGTGGCGATGATTTTACCTTCCATCGGCTTTTCCTGCGCCGTGTCGGGTATAATGATACCGCCGGCGGTTTTTTCTTCCGCATCCAACGGTTCGACCAAAACACGGTCCTGTAACGGCCTGAGTTTCATAGACCTATTCTCCTGATGTTGTCGTTATATCCCATGGGAAGGCGCTTGTTAGCACTCTCCCTTGATGAGTGCCAAATATATAAGTGTGCGGCCCGGCGGTGTCAACAAATGCCGACCCGAATTGAGTGTTTTGACGCGTAAATTCAGCTGATTTCGCTAAAATCGGTAATATTACCGATGCGTTTCCTCAACCGTGCAATATCCGGCTTGTCGAGACCGATCTGAAAATGGGCAAATGCCTCATCGTCGCGCCGGCTTATAACCTCCCCATGGCGATATAGCCAGGAAATTGTCGCGCCATCGCTGAGTTTCACCGGCAAATCAATGATTTCGCGGAATTCGCCGGTATAGATGTCCAACAATTCGAGAAAACGATCACCGCCCTCTCCGGTTACGGCCGAAAGCGCAACCGCGTCATCCCGGCGGTCGGTCTGGTTCGACACTCGGGAATACTCTCCCGGGTCAAGAAGATCAATCTTATTCATCACCTCGATCAATTTCGTATCGCTATCCGGCTCAAAACCGAGATCGTTCAACACCGAGACAACATCGGCCTTTTGCGCTTCGCTATCGGAATGCACCGCGTCCCGAACATGAACCACGACTTCGGCATCGGTGACTTCTTCCAACGTCGCGCCGAACGCCGCGATAAGGTCCGTCGGCAAATCGGATACGAAGCCCACGGTGTCGGATAGGATGACCTTGCGCCCCGACGGCAGACGAAGCTCACGCATGGTCGGATCCAGGGTGGCGAATAACAAATCCTCCGCGAAGACGTCCGCCTTGGTCAGGCGGTTGAACAGGGTCGATTTGCCGGCATTGGTATAACCGACCAGAGCGACAACGGGATAGGGGACCCGCTGCCGCGCCCGGCGATGAAGCCCCCGTGTCCGGCGGACCGTTTCGAGCTGACGCTTGATGCGGGTGATGCGTTCATCGATCTGACGCCGATCCGCTTCGATCTGGGTCTCGCCCGGCCCGCCGACAAATCCGAAACCGCCACGCTGGCGCTCCAGATGAGTCCAGCTTCGCACCAGCCGGCTGCGCTGATAGGAAAGATGGGCCAGTTCGACCTGTAAAGTACCTTCGCGGGTGTGCGCCCGGGCGCCGAAAATCTCGAGTATCAGGCCGGTCCGGTCGATGACCTTGCACTTGAATCTGGTCTCGAGATTGCGCTGCTGGACCGGAGTCAATTTGGCATCGACGCAGACAACGTCAATCTCTTTCTCTCGTAACAGATCGGCATAGTTGTCGACCGCGCCCGACCCAAACAGTGTCGCGGGCCGCGGCCGTGCAAGGGAGACCACGTCGGCGACGACGACTTCAAGGTCGATCGCGCGGGCTAGCCCGACGGCTTCTTCAAGCCGCGCTTCCCGCGAACGGGAATTCGCCTTGCCCGATTTTATGAATGGGTGCAGGACAGCGGTGCGCCCCGAAGCACCCTGCGCAGCAAGCTCAACCCCGTTGGTCACGTTACTCGACTGTTTCGTCCTGTTCCGGGTCGTCATATAGCTGGATTGGCGAAACCGGCATAACCGTGGATATTGCATGCTTATAGACGAGCTGGGAATGACCGTCCCGCCGCAACAACACACAGAAATTATCGAACCAGGTAATGATTCCCTGCAATTTCACGCCGTTGATCAGGAACACCGTCACCGGGGTCTTGTTTTTTCGAATACGGTTGAGAAATTGGTCCTGAAGATTCTGCGTTTTTTCTAACATGTTTTTATTGCCTTCGGCTTTTTTTCATTTTCGAGCGAACCAACACCCCACATTTTATAGCGCCAATAAATTAATCACGCTTTGGATGTGGCGTGGTAAACCCGCTCAAAGGACAATATGGGACACTATAAAGTCCTGACAAGAGCGCAAAGCTCAATACAATCAGGAAAATGCGTCCGCGGGAAGAATTTACCGAATTCCTCCCGTCCGGGCGGCGTTTCCCGAACCAAAATGGCGACGCGGTTTGCGTCCAGCGCGCATTGCATGTCGATCGAAGTATCGCCGATGAACCAAACGCCGGGACCCGGCGACACGCCGCTGCCCTGTAGCGCGAGCAATACGGGATCAATCGCCGGTTTGTCGCGTTCGGCGTCGGTTGCGCCGACCAGGCTCGCGAAATAACCGTCCCAGCCGAGATAGGCGGCCTCGCGCCGCAGATGATCGCCGGCCTTATTGCTGACCACGCCCAAAAATATGCCTTTTTTCGCTAATTCGCGGATCAAATCACCCGATCCTGGCTTTTCCATCAGGGTTTCAAGATGAATTTCCCGGAACCGGGCATAAAAGATATCGCGGGCTTTCTCCCATGCGCCGCCGAACAATTCGGGGAAGGCTTCACGAAGCGCTTTGCGGACCCGCTGCTTCGTCTCATCGAAGGTCCAATTCGGGTGGCCCATCGCCGTCAACGTGGTGTTCATGGCGTCATGTATGGTGGCCCAGGTATCGACCAGGGTATTGTCCCAGTCGAACAGGACGGCGCGCGGCCTGCTGGAAAGCACGGCGTTCATCACTAAAAAGTGTTCCCGGAAACATGCCGCCGATAGCGTTCCAGCAGATCCTCCGTGACCGGACCGGGCCGGCCATCGCCGATTTCATTTCCGTCGATTGAGGTAATCGCCAGCACATAGGCCGTGGTGCTGGTTAGAAACGCTTCCCGGGCGGCCATCGCTTCGGCGCGGCTGAACGCGCGTTCCTCCACAATCTTGCCGGCCTGGCGGGCGATATCGATCAGCGCGGCCCGCGTGACGCCGCCGAGGATCGCTTCATCGAGCGGTCTTGTGACCACATTGCCGTCGTCCGACACGATCCAGGCCGTGGTCGACGTTCCTTCGGTCACCAGGTCGTTATCATCGATCAGCCAGGCTTCATACGCCCCGGCGGCGCGCGCGCGGGATTTGCCCAGGATATTGGCCAGCAGACTGACCGCTTTTATGTCGTTGCGTTTCCAACGCTGATCCGGCAGCGTGATGACTTGCACGCCGCGGCGGGCCAGCGCATCGTCCGGCGGCGATTGCCGACGCGCGGTGATCGTCATGACCGGGTTGGACGAATCGGACCATGCATGGTCTCTCGGCGCCTGTCCCCTTGTGATCTGTAAATATATGATCCCGTCTTGCACCCGGTTCCGGCGCAGGACCTCATCCATCACGACCGCCAGCGCGCGGCGCGACATGGGCATGGGAATTTTCAGTTCGCCCAGCGACCGTTCAAGCCGCGCGAAATGGCGCTCGTCATCGACCCGCCGGCCGGCGCAGACCGCGACCACTTCATAAACCCCGTCGGCAAATTGATATCCGCGGTCTTCGATATGCACGCTGGCTTCGCCGTGGGGCACATATTGACCGTCGACATAGGCGATACGTGACATTTTCTCTGGACCGACCTTCTAAAAAAATTCGAGACGCACGGCGAACAGCTTTTCGACATTCTTCACCGCATTGGCGGACACGAACATAACTACCCTGTCCTTGGCGCGAAACCGCGTTCCGGCTCGAGGGATGACCACTTCGTCGTTTTGGACGATGGCGCCGACCAGAACCCCGGGCGGCAGACCGGCATCGCGGATCGCCAGCCCGACAAGGCCGGACGTGTCGAATATTTCGGCCTCCATGATTTCGCCGAAGCCCTCTTGCAGGGTGTGAACGGCGCGAATCCGGCCCCGGCGCACATGTTGCAGAATGGACGACACCGTGATGGCGCGCGGGCTGACCACCGCATCGACCCCGAGGGTCGTGATCAGCGGTCCGTAATTCATGTTGTTGATCAGCGTGACGGCGCGCTGGCAGCCATGACGCTTGGCCAGCAACGACGCGAGAATATTGGTTTCATCATCGTTTGTCACCGCAACGATCGCCTCGGTCACCCCGACATTGGCCTCATGGAGGATATCCGGATCGAGCGCGTCGCCATGCAGCACGGTCACTGCCGGGTTTGCCAATGCGGCGCGCTCGGCCTGGGCTTTATCGAATTCGATTATCTTGGCGACCACGCCCGGGTGCTCTTCGCGGATCACCTCCGCCAGGAACTGACCGATATGTCCGCCGCCGGCGATGATGACCCGCCGAGCCGCGGTTTCTTCATGACCAAAGACCACCATGGAGCGGGCGACATGTTCCTCGTCGGCCACGAAATAAACCTCGTCGCCGGCCAGCATCTGATCTTCCGCCGACGGCACGATGGTGCGGCCGTCGCGGATGATGCCCACAACGACAATGTTGAGATCGGGAAATATGCCGGTCAGTTGGCGCAGCGGCGTATTGATTACCGGGCAGTCGTCGTTGCACCTGACGCCGACCACGCGCACCTTGCCGTCGGCCAGCGGTATTGAATCGAAGGCGCCCGGCACCTGAAGCCGGCGCGAAATGGCGCGGGCGACCTCGATTTCCGGCGATATGATCACGTCGATCGGCAAATGATCCCGGCTGAACAGATCGGCCCAAATGGGTTGCAGGTAACTCTGATGCCGGACCCGGGCGATCTTGGTCGGCACGTTGAATACTGAATGGGCGACCTGGCAGGCGACCATGTTGACTTCGTCGGCCTGGGTCACGGCGATGATCATGTCCGCGTCGCCGGTCGCCGCGCGTTCCAGCACATCGGGATGGGACGCGAAACCGACCATGGCCTGAACATCGAGTGTGTTTCCAACCTGACGGATCTGTTCCTCCGATTGGTCGATAACGGTGACGTCGTGGTTTTCGGCGGCCAGTTGACGCGCAATATGGAACCCGACCTGGCCCGCGCCGCAAACGATAACTTTCATCTTTGACCTCGGGCCTATCCCTGCTGGGGTTCGAACCTGTCGCTGGCGCTTATGCCGAGCGACTTGAGTTTGCGGTGCAGCGCGGAACGCTCCATGCCCACGAAGGACGCCGTGCGGGAAATATTTCCGCCGAACCGATCTATTTGAGTTACCAGATACTGGCGCTCGAATATTTCGCGCGCCTCGCGCAGCGGCATTCCCATGATCTCGCTGCCCTGATCCCATCGCATGGATTCAGGCGTGGTCGAAATGAATTCCGGCGGCAGCATGTCGGACCGCACCGGTTCGCCGACATCGCCGGGCGCCATAATCAAAATCCATTCGACGATATTGCGCAACTGGCGGACATTGCCGGGCCAGCTATAACTCTGCAGGGCGGCGATGGCGTCTTCCGCGACCGGCCGTCGCGGCACACCGGACGCTTCCGCCGACCGATCAATGAAATACCGCACCAGCATCGGGATATCCTCGCGCCGCGCCGTCAGTGGAGGCACCTCAATCGGTACGACATTCAGCCGATAAAACAAATCTTCGCGGAATCGGCTTTCCTCCATCTCTTTATTCAGATTCCGGTTTGACGTGGCGATCACGCGCACATCCACATGGACGCTGGTCGCGCCGCCCACCCGTTGAAAAGTCTGTTCCTGAAGCATCCTGACGATCTTGCCCTGGGTCTGAAGCGGCATGTCGCTCACCTCATCAAGCAAAAGCGTGCCGCCATGAGCTTGCTCGAACGTGCCGACAATACGCGGACTGCCGATGCCGTCGAGCCCATGTTCGGTGCCGAACAATTCAATTTCCATGCGCTCGGGCGACATGATGGCGCAGTTGAGAACCACGAACGGACCGTTTGCACGGCGTGACATCTGGTGGATCTGCCGTGCGACGACTTCCTTGCCGGCGCCGTGAGACCCGGTGATCAGAACCCGGCTATCGGTCGGTGCCACCCGCTCGATACCGTTTTTGAGTTGGACGATGTTCGGCGCCTCGCCGATCAATTCCCAATCGGCGCCGACGCGCTGGCGCAATTCGACATTCTCGCGTTTCAGTTTGGCGGCGTCGATCGCCCGCTGGACCATAAGCACGAGACGGTCCGCCTTGAACGGCTTTTCGATGAAATCATAGGCGCCCATCTTTATGGTGCTGACGGCGGCTTCAATGGAGCCATGCCCGCTGATCATGATAATCGGCAGGTCGGGATGCTGTTTCTTCAAAATTTGCAGAATTTCAAGTCCGTCGCGGTCGCTGTCCCGCAGCCAGATATCGAGGATAACCAGATTCGGCAAACGCTCCTCAACCGCTTTAATGGCGCCGGCGCTATTGGCGGCGACGCGGCAGGAATAGCCATCGTCCTCAAGGATGCCGGAAACATGCTCGCGGATATCGGCTTCGTCATCGACGATCAGGATATCAGACGCCATGGCCGGCTATCTCCGCCTCCAGCGAAACGACATTGTCCTTCTCCTGGTCGTCACCCATGGGTTTGCCTTTTAATCGCGCGCTCAGGACCATGGAAACCCTGGCGCCCCCGCCTTCACGATCCTCGAGCAGCACTTCGCCGCCATGATCCTCCATAATCTTTCTGACGATCGCAAGGCCCAGCCCGGTGCCTTTTTCGCGGGTCGTCACATAGGGCTCGGTCAGGCGGTCGCGCTCTTCTTCGGGGAGGCCCTTGCCGTTATCGATCACCGCGATGATGACCACATCGCCGTCTCTCCGGAAATCCACGGAAATCCTCTCCTGCTCGGCGTCGCCGCCGGCAAATGCGTCAATCGCGTTTTGCAGCAAATTTGTCAGCGCCTGGCCGATTTGACGCCTGTCGCATATAATTTCAAAGGGTGCATCATCGAAAAGCTGTTCAAATTCGATTTTCGGATAGGCCGATCGCTGCAATGCAATCTCGCGCTTGCATATCTCGGTAAGATCATTTGACAGCATCACCGGCTCGGGCATCCGGGCGAAGGAAGAAAACTCGTCGACCATTCGGCCGATATCCTCGACATGGCGCACGATCGTATCGGTACACATCGAAAAAACTTCCGGATCGCTTTCTATTTCGCCGAGATATTTGCGGCGAAGCCGTTCGGCGGATAGTTGGATCGGGGTCAGCGGATTCTTAATTTCATGGGCGATGCGCCGGGCCACATCGGACCATGCCGCCTTGCGCTGGGCCGACAATAACGCCGTCACGTCGTCGATGGTCACCACAAATCCATCGGTCTTGCGGGCGTCGCCATCTGATTCCGCAGTTCGGTCGGCAACGATCCGCACCAGCAGCATTCTGATCCTGCCATCCCGGCGCATGCTGATCTGCGCCTGGGCCATTTTGTCGGGCTGCCGGCGGGCTTCCGCCAGAAGCTCGGCGAACTCGGGTACGACATCGATCAGCCGGTCGCCCATGCGGGCGTCCATATCGACCGATAGAAATTCCGACGCCGACCGGTTGGGCAGATTGATGCGCCCTTCGGCATCGAGCCCGATGACGCCCGCCGAAACGCCGAACAGAACCGTTTCCATGAAATGCCGCCGGCCTTCGAGCTGCCGATTGGCTTCCATGAGTTCGTTGTGCTGGGTGTCGAGCTGTCCCGTCATCCGGTTGAAGGCCCGGCTCAGTGATCCGATTTCGTCGCTCTCGGGTCCTTCCTCGACACGCGCGCTCAAATCGCCGGACCGCACCCGTTCCGCCGCCGTCGCCAGATCGGTGATCGGCCGCACCAGGCGCGTCGCAAAGGACAGGCCGACCCAGATCGCGGCCAGCAACAGCAGTAACGCCACCAGAACGAACACCATGGCGAAGGTGATTTCAACACTCGACCGGCGTCCTTCGAGTTCCTTGTACTGGGCCACCGCGCGGCGCGTCCGCTCGATGTAATTCAGAACCCGGGGTTCGACAAAACGCCCGATATAGAGAAACATGTCGGCCAGTTCATTGAGCTTGACGATTGCGCGCAGCCTGTCGTCGGTCTCGCTGGTCAACAAGACGAGCTCGCCGCTTCGCGCCCGTTCCATGGCATGAAGCGGCACCGGATCGCGGTCCAGAACGAAGCTGAGATTCCAATGCGCCAAGACCCGCCCCCGGCTATCGAAAACGTAAGCTTCGCTGAGATTGCGGACCAACCCCTGGGTGGCGAGGAAACGGTCAAACTGCTTGCTGCCGCTGAACAGCTGCGGCGCGGCGCGGTTCAAATCCCGCGCCATGGCCAGAATATCGCCCCGGATACTGCGTTGATGCTCGACGAGATAGGAATCCGCGACATGCTGGGATTCCGACAACGCCGTGCGCACGGTTTCGCTGAACCAAGCCTGGACAACGAAGCTGAAAAATACCGCGGAAAACACCGAAACGATAATCGCCGGCGCCAAGGCGACAACGGAGAACCAGAACACCAGACGGGTATGCAGCCGCGATCCGACCGAGCCGCGCCGGCGCGCGATCCACACCGCCACCAGGCCGCGGGCGACCACCGCGAACAGCAGCAAAAACAAAATGAGATCGAAGCTGAGCAGGAACGGGATCGTCCGGGCGTCGGTTCCAAACTGCAAGGTCCCGGACAGCGCCGCATAGGTCACCAACGCGGCGGCCAACGACATCAGCGCCAACGCCACGGCGAGTTTACGGCCGAGCCCCACTTTGCCCGCCCAATTCGCCAAGCGTTTCGACAGCCTCGGCGTGGCCGCTGAGATATCGCTACTCATTCGGGGTCATTTTAGGCCTCGCACCACTTCGATGTCGAGATCGCGAATTTTCTTGCGAAGCGTGTTGCGATTGACGCCCAAAAGCTCGGCCGCCCGGATTTGATTACCTCCCGTGGCGGAAAGCGTCAGCGTTATCAAGGGTTTCTCTACTTCTCGTAAAATTCGTCCATACAGGCCGCTGGGCGGCAATTCGTCCCCATGGGTCGCGAAATAGCACGCCAGATGGCGTTCGACCGCCACGCCGAGACTTTCGGTCTCGGTCTCGACGCCCATCTCCGAAACCCACGGCGTCCCGAGTTCCTGTTCGATTGCGGCCAAATCGATGGTTTCCTCGGGATAGAGCGCCGACAGCCGCCGCACCATGTTTTCCAGTTCCCGGACGTTGCCGGGCCACGAATATTCCGTCAGGCGGTCCATCGCGGCGCGTTCCAGAACTTTGTAGCTGAAACCTTCCTCGGAAACCCGGGCAAAGAAATGCCGGACAAGTTCCGGAATGTCCTCGGTCCTGTCCCGCAGCGGCGGCAGGCCGACCGGCACGACATTCAGCCGGTAAAACAGATCCTCGCGAAACTTGCCCTCGCGGACCAGCTGGCCAAGGTCGCGATGGGTCGCGGCGATGATCCGCACATCGGCACGGATCGGCATCCGGCCGCCCACGGTGGTGTATTCGCCTTCCTGGAGCACGCGCAGCAATCGGGTTTGGGCTTCGAGCGGCATATCGCCGATTTCGTCGAGGAACAATGTGCCGCCCCGGGCCTGCTCGAACCGGCCTACCCCGCGCTGGGTCGCGCCGGTAAACGCACCGCGTTCATGGCCGAACAGTTCGCTTTCAATCAATTCCCGTGGAATGGCCGCCATGTTGATGGCGACAAACTGGGCATTTTTCCGCTTGCCGTAATCATGCAGCGCGCGCGCAACAAGTTCTTTCCCGGTTCCCGATTCACCCGTGATCATCACGGTCAAATCGGTCGCCATCAGGCGGGCCAGAACCCGATAGGTGCTCTGCATGGCGGGCGACCGCCCGATCAGCGGCAACCGTTCGCCGAGATCGGCGTCGCTTGCGCGCTCCACATTGCTGTTCCGTTCACTGAGCGCGCGCTGAACGATGCTGGCCAATTCGTTGAGATCGAACGGCTTGGGAAGATATTCGAAGGCCCCCCGCTCGGCCGCCTTTACCGCCGTCAAAAGCGTATTTTGCGCGCTCATCACGATGATCTTGAGATCGGGCCGGATGCTTTGGATGCGCGGGATCAGATCGAGCCCGTTTCCATCCGGCATGACCACATCGGTCACCACCAGATCGCCGTCCCCTTCCTCTACCCAGCGCCACAGGGTCGCGGCGTTGGAGGCCACCCTGACATCATGGCCGAGCCGTCCCAGCGCCTGGGAAATCACGGTCCGGATGGCGCTGTCGTCATCGGCGACAAGGATCGTTGAGCCGGTCATGATTGATGCCCCCGGCCGATTAATTCGCGTTCGGCGGCGGCGTCGACGATCGGCAGCATGACGTGAAAGACCGTGCGGCCCGCGTCGTTGTCCAGTTCCACCGCGCCACCGAGATCGCCGACCAGTTTCGCCACCAAGGCCAGCCCAAGCCCGGTTCCGCTCGATTTCGTGGTCACGAAGGGATCGAAGATGCTGCCGGCAATATCATTGGGAACGCCCGGTCCGTTATCTTCGACACTTACCCGGAGCGGCAACGTAACGCGCCGTCCGCCGCCCGGAACCGCCAGCCTGACGCTGTGCCGATAGGCGGTGGTCAGGACAATTTCGCCGCCGTCCCGGGGCGCGACTTCGGCGGCGTTCTTGACCAAATTCAGGAACACCTGGATGAGCTGGTCGCGCACGCCATGGACCGGCGGCAAGGACGGGTCGTAATTTTCGACAAACCGGATATGGCGGGCGAAACCGGCAACCGCGATCTGACGGACCCGTTCGAGAACCTCATGGATATTGACGGCTTCGCGCGCCAACGAAGGCTGCTCGGAAAACATGCCGATATTGTCGACCAGCGTGCACACCCGGTCGACTTCATCGCGGATCAAATGGGTCAGCTGCCGGTCGCCGTCCCCGGCGGTCTGTTCCAGCAACTGCGCCGCGCCCCGAATGCCGGATAGCGGGTTCTTGATCTCATGGGCCAGCACCTCCGCGAGCGCCGTCACCGACCGCGCCGCGTCGCGATGCACCAGACGCCGGTCGATATTGTTGGCGATGGATTGTTCCTGAAACGACAGCACCACAGCGTTGACCGGGTCGCCATGGGGCGCGGCCTGCACGGTCAGCGGGATCGGATCGCGCCGCGGCAAATGCAGGGTGACATCATACTCGGCGACGCTCGCGCCGGTGTTCCGGGCCTGCGAAATCAACGAAAATATCGCGCTGTCGGGAGACAGCAGATTGTCCAGCCGCATGCCCGAAAGCGCAGTCGACCCGTGACCGAAAAACTGCTCCGCCGCGCCGTTGACATATTCCATCACCCCGTCGCCATCGACCACCATGACCGGGAATGGCAGGGCCCGGAGAATTTGATCGCCATTCACCCGGGGGGTTTGATCCCCCTTGAAAGACTCCGCACCGGATTTCGACGGCGAAATCTCCTCCGGCGCGGCCAGCTCGGCCATCACGCGGCTTCGGCCTGTTCCCAGGCCGCCCCGTAAAATTCCTCGATCAGCGCCATGACCTGGGCCGGATCGGAAAGCTGATTGACCTGATTGCGGAACTCGGCCCCGCCGCGCAGCCCCTTGCTGTACCAGCCCATGTGCTTGCGCGCCGCGCGCACCCCGATGTCGGGGCCGTAATGGTCCAGCATGTCTGCGTAATGGCTTTTCACGGCGATATATTGCTCGGCGAGCGACGGATCGGGCACGCGTTCGCCGCTGCGCAGAAACTGTATGGCTTGCGCCGGAAACCAGGGCCGCCCATAGCTGCCCCGCCCGATCATCACGCCGTCGGCGCCCGACTGCTCCAGGGCTTCGACCACGGCGTCCAGCGTCTTGATGTCGCCATTGGCGATCACCGGAAGATCGACCGCCTGCTTGACCTGGGCGATAAACCGCCAGTCGGCGTCGCCGCGATACATCTGGCAGCGGGTGCGGCCATGCACCGTGATCATCTTGATGCCGCAATCCTCGGCGATGCGCGCGAGTTCCGGCGCGTTGCGGCTGTCATCGTCCCATCCCGTGCGCATCTTCAGGGTTACCGGCAAGGAGACCGCGTTCACCGTCGCCTCGATGATCTTGCGGGCGTGATCGAGATCGCGCATCAGCGCCGATCCGCTGAAATGGTTGACCACCTTTTTGACCGGGCAGCCCATATTGATGTCGATGATCGCCGCGCCGCGATCACGGCACAGACGCGCCGCCGCCGCCATCGTCGCCGGATCCCAGCCGGCCAATTGCACGGCCAGCGGATGTTCGGCCCCGGCGTCGGCCGAGAGTTTTTGCATTTCCTTACGCTGGGCATGGATCACGGCGGCGCTGGCAATCATTTCGGTGACCACCAAACC
>JAYZAW010000085.1:0-7671 GCA_036339495.1 Pseudomonadota bacterium
TATTCCCGGCGCTGAATTGAGCCAAAGCGGGGCCTTGGAGACCGAATTGGAAAGATTCCCGATGATCAGATTCCTCACCATAATTTCCCTCATTATGTTCACCATTCCAGCGGACGTGACGGCTGATACAGGTAGCGGACCGACAGCGGGCGAACAATTACCGTGCGCGGCCAAGCCAGCGTTGCCGCCGTCCCCGACCGCGCGGAGTTGACCGCCGGCCATACCAATCGCGCGGAAACCGCCGCCAAGGCGATGGCCGCCAACAACGCCGCCATGGAAATCGTGTTCACGGCGCTCAAAGCGCTTGGAATTGCCGAACGTGACATGCGCACGGCCGGATTTTCGGTAGCGCCCGTCATGGCACGCGCCGACCGCAATAGCCCGCCGCGGATTGTGGCTTATGGGGTTTCCAACCGCGTGGTGGTCACATTGGGCGATCGGGCGTTGCTGGGCGCGATGCTCGATGTACTGACTCGCGCCGGCGCAAACCGGATCGATGGAGTCCGGCTTCTGATCAGCAATGCAGACAAATTGAGCGATGGCGCGCGGCGCAAAGCGGTTGGCGATGCCCGCCGCAAGGCGCTTATCTATGCCGATAGCGCAGGCGTCACGCTTGGCGGGGTCTTGAAAATAACCGAACAATCGATCCACATTCCGGGAACTCGGATGGTTCGGGCGGTTGAAATGCAGGCCATGGCCCGGGTTCCCGTCGCCGCCGGCGAACAGAAAATAAACGCATCGGTCATGGTGACCTTCGCCATTAAATAATGCGCCAACCCGTTATTCCAAAAGATAACCGAATTCCTCGCGCGCGAGGCGCGCCTGTTCGGGGGTGGGCGCATTAACGGGGGGAAACTGATCGCGCCAATGGAACGGCCGGCAGGCGTCAATCAGGGCGCGCGAATTGGTGATGTCGTCATTGGCGCGCTGTTCCGGCGTCAGCCTCGGGTCGGCCGGCGATGTCCAGGCGCCTTTGACGACCTCGATCGAGGTCGCGGGATCCGACCGGGTCAGGATCGCCCACCACAGCTCCTCCAAATTCGAAACGTCGATGTCGTCATCGACCACCACCACATACCGGTTGGCGTAGTTGGTGGCGCGGCATTGCAGGGCGATATGGCCGGCCTGCTTGGCGTGGCCCGGATAGCGCTGCTTGATGGCGACGCCGTGCAGTAGGCGGGACGAGCCGACCTCGTGACACCACACGGCGGAAACGTCGGGCACCCCGGCGGCGACCATGTTGTCCTTCAGCATCGCGGACCGCAGAATCGCCCGGTATCGCCCCATCTCGTCGGACCCGCCGCCCATGGGCGGCACGCCATGAATGATCGGATCGTTGCGGTGGTATACGGTCTCCACCTCGAGTACGGGTTCGGGATGGGCCCCAGATGCGTAATACCCGGTCCATTCGCCGAACGGGCCTTCTTTCTTGACCTTGCCCGGATGCAGAAAGCCTTCGAACGCGATCTCGGCATTTGCCGGAAAGGGCAGCCCGGTGAGCCGGCCCTCGACAACCTCAATCGGCTTGCCCCGGATGCCGCCGACGATTTCCAGTTCGCTTACGCCTTGCGGCGCTTCGGTGCTGCCGGCGAAAAAACTCAACGGTTCGCCGCCCAACACCAGCACCACGGGCATGGGTTCGCCCTTGGCGTAATATTTTTCCCGGTGCTGATGGCCGTGCTTGCCGGTCACCATGAAAACGCCGACCGATTTGGCGTCGTGGATCATGGCGCGATAGGTGCCCAGATTTACCCAGCCGCTATCGGGGTCGCGGGTCACGGTGTAGCAGCCGGTGCCGATATAGCGGCCGCCGTCATCCACATGCCAGAGCGGCGTCGGAAATTTCAGAAGATCGATATCGTCGCCGGTCAGGATGTTTTCCAGGATAGGTCCGTCTTGCACGATTTTCGGCGGAATGGTCTTGCGGTCTTTCACGAAGGTTTCATAACAGGCGTCGGACAGCTCCACTTTGGTCAACTCTTCCGGGAAACCCAGCGTCATGTTGCGGCGCTTGCCCGCAAACACGTTCATCAAAACGCGAAACCCCGGCGAGCAACCGGGCACGTCGTCGAACAACACCGCCGGGCCGTTGTCTTCCTTGATCACGGCTTCCGCCGCCATCCCGATATCTTTTTGCCAGGACGCGCCCTTGACGATGCGCAACTCGTCCAGCTTTTCGGCTTCTTCCAACCATTCGCGCAGATCTTCATATACCGGCGCGCATTGAAAATTTCTTCGATCCAATTTCCCGCTCCCTATCTTGATGGAACATTATACAATGCGGCAAAGGAGGCCAACAGCGGCCACGGTTTCGTGACTTCCCTTGGGCAAAATACAATTTATTCTAAAAAACCAATTCGGAGATTTGAATGGAGTTCTGGACATGAATCTGAAAATCCTCCTCGCCTCTCTGACCCTTCCACTGTTGTTACTGCTCACACAGCCGTCGATCGCGCGCGCCGACGACTTGCGCGGCAAATACAATACGGAGAATGAATTCGAAAGTTGTTGTGGCCACAGAGACTGCAAAACCGCCGCCGAGCTTGTGTATCCGTCCATCAAGCGCCAGCCCGACCGCAGCTACGGTGTCCGCCTGATAGGGTATTGGATCAAATATTTCCATCCCACCGTTCACGTTTCCGAGGACGATAATGTCTGGATTTGTTACCTGGACATCTATCAGGATCCGGACCCGCTCTGCCTGTTTATGCCGCCCGGCGTGGTCTGAAATCAGTCGAGCTGTATGGCGACGTTGAGGACGTCTTCGGCGCCGATCACTCGCGACCGGTGGCCCCCGCCGGTCGTGTCTTCCAGCAAACGAACGCTGCCGGATTCGAAAATGCGCGATTCGCCGTCGCCGGCGGTAATCTCGAACCTGCCCGACAGGATAATGCCGAATTGGCGTTTCGGCGCGGGATGCCAGTCGCCTTCCCATCCGGCGGGAAAGCAGGTGAATAGCGTGCGGGTCGCCGCGATAGGTTGGGATGCGAGGACCGGCGGCGCCGGCGGCGCAAAGTCGATCGGCGACTGATCGACGTTCACATCCTCGAAATGGGTGACGCCGTCTTCATCGGCGTATAGGCGGGCGTATTTCATGAAATCGCGCCTTTCCTCGAATCAATAATCAATAAATCGGGGTGTTGGGGTCGATATCGCCGCGGCGACGCTGGGCGGATCGTTCGCCGTTTTCACGCCAGCCACCCTGGGTGGCGCGTTGGGCAAGGTCATCCCATTCGTCGGACCAACTGCCGAGAGAGTACCCATGCCAGGGCGCTTCCGGACTGAGGGAAGGCAACTCCAACTTCTCCCATAGCTCTTTCGCGTGTTCCATGTAATTGCGCTTGGGCAGCGCAAGGGGCGCCATGTCCGACTTCAGGGTTGCATCGACCAGCAGCGCCGCATCCTCTCCGTCGCCACGCGTTTCCACCGGGCCGTGGCCGCGGCCGCGATGGCGCAGGATTTCCATATCGAGCCCCGGATTGGCGCGGTAGGCCATGGCCCACATCACCGCATCGGAATTTTCCGGATCGATATCGTCATTGATGGCGATCACATATTTTCCGCAGGCCGGGTCATAGGACGCGCAGCCATAAAGCGCGCGCCAAATTTCCGTGGCCGGTGTTTCGCGCGCGAACTGGATCGCAATGACCCGGCGTAGATTGGTCAAGGGCTCATGCAGCGCGACCCGGTTGACCCCCTTGATGCCGAGATGGTCGCGCAGGTGACCGAGAAAACGCGGCTCGTAAGCGACGCGCTTTATGACGCTCGATTCCGATGGCGTGACCTGGGAAATGATCGACGGCAAAATAGCGCCATTTCGGTAAGTAATGGCGGTCACGTCGAGAATGAAATTATATTCCTCGAGATTGATATGGCCGTGAGATTCGCCGAACGGGCCTTCCGGTTCGAAGAATTCCGTATCGACCAGACCCTCAATAACGATTTCCGCCTGGGCGGGCACCGGCAGGTCGACTGTTTTAGCGCGCACGACCTCGATCGGCGCGCCCGCGATGCCGCCGGCCACGGCGATCTCATCGACATCGGCGGCCAGGCTTTGCGGACCGCAATAGCTCACCACCGGCGGTGGGCCGAGCACCACGGCGATCGGCATTCCTTCGCCCCGCGCCCGGTATTTCAGCCAGTGCGCATGCCCGCCCTGCCCCATGTGCACGAACATTTTGAGTCCCATCCGGTTCGGCGATTTCAGGGCACAGCGATAGGTTCCCATGTTGGCGATGCCGCTATCGGGATCGCGCGTGATGCAGTTGGTTGCGGTCAAATAGGGGGCGGAATCGAAGCCCGGCGTCGAAATCGGCACGGGAAGTATATCAAGACCGCGACGGGCCAGGTCATCACCCGCAATCACGACGTCATGGCATGGTCCCGTTGGCAGCTCGACCGGCGGGATCGGCCGGGCGATGGCGCGGCGCCAGGTATCGCCGATGTCCGCGAGCTCGACCCCCATGCCGATGGCGTATATCGGTGCGCTGGCCGCAAGCGCACCCACCACGACCGGCATGTCGTACCGCTGCCCGGTTCCGTCGATCACGTTTTCAAACAGGAAGGCCTTGCGGTCCGATTCGCGGATGCCGCCGCGAAACTGCCACCGCACCAACGGATGCAGTTCCGTATCCTTGTCGATCGGCGCAACGATCCGGCGCAGCAATCCCGCCATATCGAGCGCGTCGATATGTTCGCGCATATCCGAATAGCCGCGCTTAGGCATGAAATCGCTCCCGCGATATAAAGCTGCATCATGAGACTGCCGGCCTCGCGCCGCAAGCGGCGTTAAAATGCTTGGCACGGGCTGGAGCCTTAGGCTTAATGGCGCGACAAACTCCAGGAAGAATGCAGCCATAAATGTCAGACCAAAATTACCGGCAGGAATTAATCGACGCCGCCATGCCGTTCTGGGACGCGGAAGCGGATGTGACGCGCCGATTTTTCAGCCGCAAGCCGAGCCGCGATCAGTATGTAAAATATCTGTCGGCGGCGGTTTATAAGGAATTGAATCCGGTTATCGGCTATGGCCCGACCGAGGGTTACGCCAACGGGCTGCACATGGAATTTCAAGGCCTGGTCGATCGGTTCAAACAGCTTGACCGGGGAATCACCCGCCGAAATTTTCTGGCGCGGCTCGAAATGATGACCGAGGAATTCGAACATTACGTGGTTGTCGCCGAGGTCCTGGAATTCGTTCTCGGCCGCCCGCTGACGCCGGATGACGCCGTGCAGCTGCCGGAGGACGCCAAGCTTAACGAGATGCGCCGCGTCAATATGGACTCCGGCGACCCCTGCCTTGTGGCCGCCATGGAAATGACCGAGGGCGGCGGAGCCAGCGCATTCCGCGAGGCGTCCAGGTTATCGGGCGGCGAGATCGAGGATCGTCTGGCCGCGGCGATGAAGGTGATTCATCGCGACGAGGAAAATCATTATCTCAACGCCGCCCGGGAAGCCGCCGAAGTGATCGGATCGGAAGACGATTTCGATCGCATGAAACGCGCGCTGATCGACATCAGCATCCAGCGCGTCCGCATGCGCAACGAAATGTTCTCCCATCCCATGTCCGAAGCCGAAATGACCGAACTGATCGCCCGGAACCGGTGATGACCAGTGCGCCCGGGGGGCCGGCGACGAAAGCGGCGGCATTTCGAGGCATTGCCTGGATGCTCGGCGCATCCCTGTTTTTCGCGGTCGGTTATCTGCCGGTGCGGGAACTGGCCGGCAGATTCAACGCCTTGGACCTGGTTTTCTATCGGGCGGTGCTGACGCTTTTGTTCATGCTGCCATGGCTTTTCCGGGCCGGCCTGCCCATTCTGAAAACCAACCGGCTCGGGCTTCATGTCTTTCGCGGCGCCATAACCTATGTCGGCATGGTGTGCCTGTTTTACGGTCTGGCGCATATGATGCTGGCAGACGCGGCGGCGCTGCTGTTCACCTCGCCTCTCTTCACGATCGTAATTGGCGCGATCGCATTGGGGGATCATGTCGGGCTCAAACGCTGGCGGCCGGTCTTGATCGGTTTCGCGGGCGGGCTGATTATTATCCGGCCGGGATTCGCGGAAATTTCCTGGCCCGTGCTGGCCGTTGTGCTGACGGCGCTGACCTACGGAATATCCAATGCGGTGACCCGCTCCCTGACCCGGACGGAAGACACCAATGCGGTGGTGTTCTACATGTTCGTGACGATTATTCCATTCGCGGCCCTGCCGGCGCTGATGTCCGGAACCATTCCCGAATGGCGGGACGCGCCATGGATATTGCTGCTCGGCGTGTCGACATATCTCTCGCAGCAATGCATTACCCGTTCTTTGGGCAATGCGGCGGCCGCAACCGTGATGCCGGCCTATTATCTGCAACTTCCATTCGTCGCGGCGATCGCGTTTGCCGCCTATGGCGAGGTTCCGGTCATATGGGTCTGGGTCGGTGCGGTCATCATCTGTGCCAGCACTTACCACATCCTGCGTATCGAAGCCGAAGAATAAGGAATTACGCGCAAGCCAGCGCGTAGATGCCCTGAACGCCATCGGGCAACGGAAATTCGCGCCAGCTTTCACCGCCATCCTCGGTCCCGAAAACCTGACCACGGCGCGCGGCGCAATATACCCTGTCCGGGGTCTCATTGCTGGCCGCAATGGTCATCAATGTGCTTTCGATCGACACGCCATGATCGAAACGGGTCCAGCTTTCACCGAGATCCTGGCTGCGATAGAGCGAACCCCGAAGACTGTCGGCGGAAATGCTGAACGCCGCCAGCAGGGTGTTGGGATCGTGGGGCGACACTTTCAGATCGCGGGCATATGTCAGTTCAGAGTACCGCGCGATATCGATTGGCGACCAATGGTCGCCCTTGTCGGCGCTGCGGAACAATCCCATGCGATTGGCAAGAATCACCGTTCCCGGCCGCGCCGCGCTGACCACCAGGGCATGGGAATCCAGCATACCTTCCGCGTCGGTATCGCTGCCGATGCGGCTTCTCAGATGGTCCTGTTGCGACAATTCGATCAGATGGGCGCTGCAATCGGTCCAGGTTTCGCCGCCGTCGAGACTGCGCACGACGCCGCCGACCTCCAACCCGGCATAAATTTCTTGCTCGTTGGCCGGATCATGGGCCAGCCGGATCACGCGGGTCGGGAACCCCATGCGCACCATGCCGCCCAGCGTGGGCACAGAGAGCAATCGCCAGGTCTCGCCGTCATCGTCGCTCTTATAAATCGAGGTTCCCTGCGTGCCGACATAGAGCGTGGCCTCGCCCACCGGCATGATCGACCACACCACGCGCTCGGTTCCAGGCAATGCCATCAATGTCCAGCTCCGCGCCACGTCGGTGCTGCGGCAGGGACCGAACTGGGTGCCGGTGTAAAGGGTTGATCTGCGCACCGCCATGCCACGCACTTCAACATTTTCGGGTAATCCGCCGGTGACGGAACTCCACTCGCCGGATTCGGGGGACAGATGATAAAGCCCTCTCGTCGTGACGCCGTCGGGCGCGCCGTCCCAATAACCGGCTCCAACCAATACCATGCTGTCCATGTCAGCGCTCCCCTGTGGATAAAACGTCGAGTTACCTGCAGAATAAAACGATTTTACTCAGCCAATCACGTAAATTCGGGCGCGGGATAGGACGAGTTGACATGCTGGACACGCAAGCCCCGTAAGGGTCTAATCGGG
>JAYZAW010000086.1:0-12336 GCA_036339495.1 Pseudomonadota bacterium
GCATTGCCGAGACGGGAATCCACATCGCCCTGGATGGTGACCGTTTTTACGCCGTCGATCCGGTTGATGCGTGAATAACCGCGCGACCGGTCGAGCGTTGTGATCACGCCCAGCGGCACCGCGCTTCCGTTCGGCGCGGTAACCGCAAAATGTTCGAGATCGGCGAGGTTGGATTTGTCGCGGGCATCCAGCCGTACGTCGATTTCATACGATTCCGGCCCGATTTGTATTTCAGCCGCGGTCTGGCCGAAGAACGCGGCGCGCAGCTGGGCCGCCACCGCACCGGCTTCCAGCCCCAGCGCCAGCGCGCGTTCGCGCAGCGCGATGCGGATTTCCGGCTTGCCCGGCCGCAGATCATCGGTGACATCAAACGCGCCGCGATAGGCGGAAAGCCAGGATTTCATTTCGCGCGAGGCGGCGCCGAGCTCCGCTAGGTCGTCGCCCCGCAGACGGATATCGAATGCCCGCCCGCCCGGGCCGAGAGTGAAATCGGTAAATTTCAAACTGACGACCCCTGGCGGCGACCCGGTTTCCGCGCGCCAGCGGGCGAGGATATCGTCCAGTTTGGTTGTTCGGGTCTCCGCATTCAATAAATCGACGCTGACCGTCGCAACATGCGGGCCGGTTTCGAACGCGTCGATATTCTTGCTGTAATGGACCGCGACATTGCGGATCAGTTTCCGGTTTTCCGGCTGGCCCGGCGAGAATTCCTTATCGACCCGGGCCAGCGCGTCCGTCAGCCGTTTTACAACGTCCCGGGTTTGCCGCAACGGCGTGCCTTGCGGCATCAGGAGGCGGGCTTCGATCACATCGCCGTCGAGGTCGGGAAAAGCTCGGAATTTAAGTGTCCCGCCGGCGATCATGGACAGCGATACCAACAGCATCATGATCGCCACGCCGACCGTCAGATATCGCCATTCCACCGCGGCGTCGACGATCGGCCCGACCACCCGGTCGCGCAGCCACATGGCGCCGTCATTGACCCGCGCGCGCAGCCGGTCGCCGCGTTTCTTTCGATCCGTCGTCTCGTGGGCCGACAACGAATGGCTCAGATGGTTCGGCAGGATCATGAAGGCCTCGATCATGCTGAAGACCAGGGTCAGGATCAGCACCACAGGCAGCACTTTCAGGATGTTGCCGATATCGCCGGACAGGAAAGCCAGCGGGCCGAACACGAACACCGTCGTCGCGATGGACGCAAGGACGCCCGGCGCGACTTCGCGGGTTCCATCGATGACCGCCGATAAATTGTCTTTTCCGGTTTGATGATGGGCGGCAATATTTTCCGCGATCACGATGGCGTCATCGACCAGAATTCCAATCGCGATCAGCAACGCGACCATGGTGATCATGTCGATCGACAGGCCGAATTGCGCCATGCAATACAGCGCGCCGGCGAACGATACCGGAAGCCCCATCGCGACCCAGAACGAAAACCGCAATGAAAAAAACAAAGAGAGGGTGATCAGCACCAGCGCCAGACCCGATGCGCCGTTGCGCATCAGCATGTTGAGCCGGTCGCTGACGATGGACGAAATATCCTGGGTGACGGCGATCTCGACCCCGGACGGCGCCTTCGCGCGTTCCTCGGCGACAAAGGACCGAATGTCTTTGATCACATCCAGGGTGTCGGCGTTTCTTCCCTTGGAAATTTGGAGCATCGCCGCGCGTTGGCCGTTAAATATTATCCGGTTTTCGGGGTTTTCAAACCGGTCGGTGATGCGCGCAATATCACCCAGACGAAGCGCCGCGCCGCTTTCGCCGCCGACCACCACCAGCCTGGCGAAGTCCGCGGGGCTGCGCCGCGCATCGTCGAACCGCAGCAGGATATCTCGTTCTTCGCCTTCGACCGTTCCCGCCGGGCGTTCGACGCTTTGGTTGCCGACGACGCGGGCGATGTCGGCGACGGAAAGGCCGAACCTGCGCAGCGTTTGCGCGCGAAGTTCGATCCGGATCTGATGATCGGAAAACCCCTTGAGATGTATTTCGCTGACCCCGTTGATCCGTTGCAGCCGGGTCTTGAGCAAGTCGCCATAGGCCTTCAAATCCGACACCGACATGGGTCCCGCGAGAGCGAGCGAGGTGACGAAATTCGACAGGTCGAGCTGGCGCACGACGGGCGCTTCGGCATCGGTTGGGAAATCGTCGATCGCGTCGATTTCGGTTTTGATCTCGGCCAGCATTCCGTCAAAACTGCCGCCTTCGCGCATTTCGACCACGGCCGTCGCCATGCCCTGACGAGATTCGCAACTGATTTCCGTCGCGTCAATCACGTTATCAACGGCGTTTTCGATACGCCGGCAGAGGGCTTCTTCGACATCTTCCGCCGAGGCCCCCGGATAGACCATTTGAATTTGGATCTTGTTGGGCGGGATGTCCGGAAAGGTTTCCCGCTTCAGGGAGTCGAACGATGAAATCCCGAAGATCAGGATCAACGCCATCAGCAGATTGGCGGCGGTCGGGTGCCCGGCGAAATACCGGATCATTTCCGGCTTCCCGCCTTCGCCGCAATACCGCGCAGCCGCGTCTCCGTGGCGGCGTCATGAACGATTTTCAGCAGCATTCCGTCGATTGCCGGAACCGGATCGGTGATCACCAAAAGCTCGCCTTCCGTGAGTCCCGCCTCGACGGTGACAAATTCGGTCTGTTCGATGCCGATGCCGATATTCCTGCGGCGCAGACGGTTCTTGCCGTCCACCACATAGACCATCGCCGCGCCGTCGTTGGAGCCGTGCAGCGCGGTGCGCGGGACCAGCAGTGCCGCCGATCGCGGCTTGCCGCGCAGTTCGACCTCGACAAACATGCCCTTGATCAAGGCGGGCCGCACGCCCGGCCGCGCTTTGCGATAAGGCTGGTCGACCGCGACGATCACCCCAATGGTTCGCGTGCGCGGGTCGATGGTGTCGCCCATGCGCGCAAACCGGGCGGCCCATTGGGTTTCCAGCCGTCCCGCGCGCAAATGGACCACGGCTGAAAACCCGAGATGGCGCTGGATGGCGCCGAGGGATTCGGGCGTGATCGCGCTCGGGTCGAATTCGGGCGGGATCAAGGGGAAAAGCTGGTCGACCGAGAATTGCGCGGCGATTTCGGCCACCGCCATGCCGCTTCCCTCGGCGAGAATTTCTCCCCTGCGCACGAACTGGGTGGTCTCCACATTGACCGGCCCGAGGCGCATGGCGAACGGCGCGGTGATGTTGGTGCGCGCCAAATCCAATTTGGCGATATCCAGCCGCGCGCGGAGTTGGGCCAGCTTGGCCTCGATGACGCCGCGCTGCGCCGGAATCAGGTTGAGCGTGTTGGCGAGTTCCTGCAATTGCTGCCGGTTGCCGAGCAGGGTCTGTTGCGCCGCATCGAGCGCGACCGCGGATACGTTGCCGCGCGCGATAAGCTTGCGCTTGCGTTCCATATCGCGCTCGTCAAGCGCAATTTGGCGCCGCTCGATCACGATCGAATTATTCAGATTGACCTTGCGGGCGTCCAGCTCGGCAATTTCCGCCTCGCCGCCACGGATATTGGCGTCTGTCTCGGCAATCGCCAGCGTGTAATCGGTTGGATCGATCCGGAGTAATACGGCGCCCGCCGGCAGGGTTTCACCGGTTTTCAGACGTGGATGCATTTCGGTGACGCGGCCGTCGACCTGCGCCACCGCTTTCCATTCCCGCTCCGGGGACACCGTACCGTAGCCGATGGCGGTCGGCGTAAACCCGACTTTCGGAACCTTGATTGCCCGGACCACGGTGACCCGTTCGGCAAAGCTTTGCGTCGGCGGCTCGCGCCCGCTGACCGCCATCACGATCGCGCCGACCCCGATCAGGACCGGCGGAACGATCGCCAGAATTTTTGCCCATTTCCCAATACGGGGAATCTTCATCACTTCGCCATCGAAATTTCTTCTCCGTCTTGGCCGCGGCATTCCTCGCGATAAAGGCCGAGTTTCTTGAGGGTCGGCGTATCGGTCACGGAATATAACACCGCGTCTTCGGTTGCGCTGGCGTTGACATGTTCATGCCATGTCCAGGCCGGCGCGCAGAACGCATCATTGCGCGTCCAGTCGAGCCGGGTGTCGCCGATCTGTGTATGGCCGCTGCCTTCGATCACGCAATAAATCGCATTGGCGGTATGGCGATGCGCCAGTGTGTGTTCGCCGGGGCGCAGCAACTGAGCGGTGTATGACAATGTCGGCATCACCGGCCCGCCGGTGGTGGGATCGCAGAATTCGATGATGATGCCGTCATGGGGGCTGCCGTCGTAGTCGCGCAGCCGGTCGAGCTGTTCACGGGTGTTTTCCGCGCGATAGACGAACATCGGCGAGTGATCGCCTTTGGCGCCCCGTTCCCGGTCGATGAAAAGCGGCTTGTACCCGCCGCCGGAATACAGGTTTTGCGAATGATCGTCCGGGTGGATGATCGATTGGGTGGTTCGCTGGACCGGCTCGCGCGTGTTCGACTGGGCGTCTTTCTCGAAATATTCGAACTCGAACACGGTGGAATTGAGGTTTTCGACCAGCGGCAGATCGAGCACATCCATCCAGATGATCGGCCCGTCGCCGTCATTGCCGTGGTCGTGCCAGGTGCCGCTCGGGGTCAGGATCAGATCGCCCCGGTGCATGGCGCATTTCTCGCCTTCCACCGTGGTGTAAGCGCCTTCGCCCTCCAGCAGCATGCGGCTCGCAGATGGGGTGTGGCGATGGACCGGCGCATGTTCGCCCGAATTATACAGCGAATAGGCCCCGAAAATGGTGTTGGTCATGAACGGCCGCGGCGCGAGACCCGGGTTGGAAAACAACAGCGCGCGGCGTTCCGCCTCTTCCAAAGGCACAATCTCGGCGGCGCGGTGCAGCCGGGGTTCGATATCGTTCCAGCGCCACAAACAGGGCTCCGCGCCCTTGCGCGGCTGCAACAGCTCAAGATCGGCCCGTTCCTCCCAAAACTCCATCAGGTTGAGATCGGCGGCATCCTGGCTCAGTTCCGCGCGTTCGGCGCTCGGTTGCGACATGACTTTTCCCCTTGGTCAGCTGTATGCCTCATGTGATTTCAACGGGACGGCAAGGTCAAGTCCCATCGGTGCGACATAGCCGGTGAACCTTGTTATAACCCAGCCGATGCCACGCGCGATAATCTCCTGGTTCAACGCCCTTTCCGGACCCGCCAAGGGCGTGGTGTGGATGTTGCTGGCCGCGATTTGTCTGACCGGCATGGCGGTTGCCGTCAGAATCCTGTCGCAAAGCCTGCATACCTTCGAGATTGTGTTTTTTCGCACCGCGCTCGGCGTGCCGTTGATGCTGCCGTGGCAGTACCGGGTCGGTTTGAACAGGCTGTGGACTCAAAACGCGCGGCTCCTGACCCTGCGCGCCGTGATGACGGCGACGGCGGCGACCACCTATTTCTGGGGACTGAAGCTGATCCCGTTGGCCGACGCGACCGCGATCATGTTTACCCGGCCCATGTTCGCCGCGATCCTGGCCATGATATTCCTGCATGAAATTGTCGGCGACAGACGGTGGACCGCCATGGCGGCCGGATTTTCCGGCGTCCTGATCATGACCCGTCCCGGGCTCGCCGATGTGGATACCGGCGTGCTGCTGGTTCTGGTCTCGGCGGTATTCGCCGCCGCCGCGGCCATCCTGGTGCGGCGTATTTCACGCGACGATACGCCCGACACCATCACCATGTATCAGGCCGGATCGGTCGGGCTGATTACTTTGATCCCGGCCGTGATCGTATGGCGCACGCCCGATGTGACTGAAACGATCTGGGTGGTTGTCATGGCGGTTCTCGGCACGCTGGGGCAGCGCGCTCTGGTGCGTTCGTTCGCGGCGGGCGAAATTTCGTTTGTTCTGCCGTTTGATTTTACCCGGTTGATCTTTGCCGACGGGCTGGGCTATGCGTTGTTTGGCGAAAGCCCGGAGATTTGGACCTGGATCGGCGGCACGGTGATTTTCGCCGCGACCAATTTTCTCGCCTGGACCGTCCGGCCCGGCCGATGACGGGGCAGGTTTTCGCGTGGTTCAACGGGCTGCCCGGCCCCATGCGCGCCGGGTTGTGGATGACGCTCAGCGCGCTGTGCTATGCGATCTCGGGCACAATCGTGCGCCATCTCGCCGGCGAAATGGCGACATTCGAAATTGTATTCGTGCGAAACCTGTTCGGTCTCGTGGTGATGGCGCCCTGGCTGATCCGCATGGGCGTCGGCGGGCTGCGAACCCATCGGATCGGCATGCATACCCTGCGCGGGTTTTCGTCCGCCGTGAACGTTTCCTGCCAGGTCGCGGCGCTGGCCTATATTCCGGTGGCCGACATGGCGGCGATTACCTTCCTGCAGCCGGTTCTGGGATCGCTGATCGCCATGGCCGCCCTCGGCGAGGCCTTCAACGGCCGGCGCTGGTCGGCGACGGCCATGGGGCTCCTGGGGGCGCTTGTCATCATCCGGCCCGGCTTCCAGGAAATCGATATCGGCATGGGTCTGGCGCTGGCATCCGCCGTCTTCGGCGCCGTCATCGCAATTATGATCAAGGACCTGGTGCGCACCGAAACGCCGGAAGCCATCACCGCCTATTTGATGATCATCCAGTCCTTGATCATGTTCATTCCCGCCATGCTGGTGTGGACCACGCCGTCCTTGGATCAGCTGTTCTGGCTCGCGGCGCTGGGTCTGGTGGGGGTGATCCTGCAAATCACGTTCAACCGGTCGATGCGCGCCGCCGATGCGACAGTGGCCCTGCCGTTCAACTTCACGCGCCTGCTCTGGGCGGCGTTGCTGGGGTGGCTGGTGTTCGCAGAATTTCCCGATATCTGGGTCTGGATCGGCGGCGCGATTATCTTCGGTGCGTCAATCTTCCTCGCGCGCAAAGGCGCCTAGTCGTATAGATTCCAAATCATGAAGGTTACCGACAATATCGGGCGCGGCTTCGCCTGCCTGCCCGGCCCGGTTCGCGCCGCCTTTTGGCTGGTCTGCGCCAGCGCGTCCTTCCTGCTGATGATGTCGCTGGCGCGCCGGCTTTCGGGCGACATCGATATGCTGGTGATCGTGTTCTGGCGCGCCCTGTTCGGCGTCATGTTCATGCTGCCCTGGCTGGCGCGGAACGGGCTCGGCGTGATGCGGACGACCAAGATCAAAGGCCATATGATGCGCACGCTGATGGCCTATGGCGGCATGCTCTGCATGTTCTACGCCGCCACCATGATGCCGTTGGCCGATATTACCTCGATCGCGTTTGCCCGTCCGATGCTGGCGTCGATGCTGGCGATCATGATCCTGGGCGAGCCGATGCTGGCGCGGCGCTGGGGCGCAACCGCCGTCGGATTGATCGGGGCCTTGATTATCATCCGGCCCGGAATTATCGAACTCAATGTGGGGATCTGGGTCGTCATTGGCGCCGTGGTGATTAATTCCGGTTTTGCGGTGATGGCCAAATATCTACTGCGCACCGACGCGCCCGACACCACGGCGTTATACATGACCACTTTTCTCACGCCCCTGGCGCTGGTCCCGGCATTGTTCGTGTGGCAATGGCCCACATTGGACCAATTCATGTGGTTGCTGCTGTTTGGCGCGCTCGGCATGATCAGTCAGCGTACGCTGGTGCGCGCCTATCACGCCGCCGATGCGACCTTGGTGCTGAGCTTCGATTTTCTGAAACTGCCGCTGGCCGCATTGATCGGCTTCGTGCTGTTTTCCGAATTTCCGGATTTCTGGGTCTGGGCCGGCGGCGGCGTGATCTGCGCCTCGGCGGTCTATATCACGCGACGCGAAGCCCGGCTCGGGACTGGGACAAGCGCATGAAAACTGTTCGGCGGCATTCGTCGTCGGTCTATATCGCCCATCGCGAAGCGATTGCGGCGCGATAGCGAGCCCGTTTATCATGTTTCTTGAAACTCGCGTCGCCCCTCAGGCCGCCGCAATAAAAAAACCACGGGTATTGGTAACGCGATGATCGAAACCCTACGTCAAGCATGGCTGTCCCTGCCCGTAAACGCGCGTGGCGTAATTTGGATCACCATCGGCACGATATTTTTCGCCCTCAACGATGTCTTCGTGAAAACCGCCGGGTTGACGATTCACCCTCTGCAACTGGGATTTTTTCGCTACTTGCTCGGGTTCATGTTGCTGTCGCCGCTGTTTTTCCGGCTCGGGTGGGAAGGGCTCAAGACGGAACGGTTCGGGCTGCATTTCCTGCGCACCGTCGTGGCCGGATCGGGCCAGATCGCGGTATTTTATGCGGTCATTCATCTGATGCTGGCGGACGCCACGGCAATTTCGTTCTCGCGGCCTTTGTTCATGACCCTGCTGGCGGTATTGATTCTGAAAGAGACTGTCGGCTGGCGGCGCTGGATGGCGACGGCCATCGGATTTGTCGGGGTGGTCGTGGTGATCCGTCCCGGCGACGGCGTCATTGAACCGGCGGCGATGATCGGACTTGGATCGGCCCTGCTGTTTTCGATCGGTTTAGTCCTGATACGCCGTCTCGGGTCGACCGAACCGCCGGTCCGGATTCTGTTTCACTATCACGCCATCGGAACGGTCCTGTCCCTCGGTCCCGCGATCCTGGTGTGGAAACAACCGGTCGGCAATGAATGGATGATGTTGCTGATGATCGGCATTCTCACCACGGTCGCGATGACCTGTTTCGTCCGCGGTTTCGTGGTCGGCGAGGTCAGCGTCCTGGGCCCCATGGAATATACTCGGCTGGTGTATGCCGCCATTCTCGGCTATCTGGTGTTCGCCGAAATCCCGCTGATCTGGACCTGGATCGGGTCCGCGATCATTGTCGCCAGCGCGATCTATATCGCGCGCACCGAAGCGTTCGGACAAAAGCCGATGCAATCGGGGGCCGACTGATCCGGTGTTGAATCCGCTTCACCCCTTGATCCGGATCCGCGATTCCTGGCTTCTTCTATCCGGCAATACCAGGGGCGTATTCTGGCTGCTTCTGTTCACCATTTCTTTCGCCGGGGCGGATGTTCTCGCCAAGATTATGGGTCTCCAGATCAATCTCCTGGTAATTTTATTCCTGCGTTATTTCATCAGCGTGTTTCTGATCCTGCCGGTGGTGCTCTATCTTGGGGCCGGCGTGCTGAAAACCGGACTCCCGGGCGTTCACGCGATCCGGGTCGTCATTTCGGTTTCGGCACAGCTGCTGGTTTATTATGCACTGATCAATATGTATGTCGCCGATGTCACGGCGATCGGCTTTACCCGGCCGTTGTTCGTGACCTTTCTGGCGGTGTGGTTCCTGTCCGAAACAGTCGGATGGCGGCGCTGGGTGGCGACCGGCATCGGATTCGTCGGCGTTTTCATCATGGTCGGGCCGACGGCCTCGGAGGTGAAATATGCGGCGGCCGGAGCGGCGTTGCTGGCTACGCTGATGTTCGGCGTCGCCATGGTCATGGTGCGGCGTTTCGCGCCGACCGAACCGCCGATCCGTTTCGTGTTCTATTATCATTTCGGGGGCGCCGTGCTCTCCCTCGGCCCGGCGATCTATTTCTGGCAAACCCCCACCTGGATCGAGTTTGCTTTTATCGTCGCCATCGCCCTGACCAGCACCATCGCCATGACCTGCGGCATCCGGGCCTATTCGGTGGCGGAGGTCTCCATCGTCGGACCGGTCGAGTATGTCCGGCTTCTGTTCGCGGCGATATTGGGCTATGTGGTCTTCGCCGAAACGCCGGGGCTGAATACCTGGATCGGCGCCGTGGTCATCATCGCGGCGACATTCTACATTGCGCGCTATGAAGCCGCGAAACGGGCCGCATCATGACGACCGCGAAAACCCAGAACGCCCGGCGCGGAATCATGCTGATGATGTCCGGCGTGATTTTGTTCGGCGTCATGGACACGTTGGTCAAGCTGTTGGCCGAGGATTACAACGTGATCCAGATCGTATGGGCGCGTTTCCTGTTTCATTTTCTGATTTTCCTGGCAATCTTTTCCCGGTCCGGCCTGCGCCGAATCGCGGCGGCCCGGCGGCCCGGTCTGCAAGCTGCGCGGTCGTTCCTGTTGATGTCGGCGACGGTATTTTTCTTCTTCGCGTTGAGCCATCTACCGCTGGCCGACGCGACTTCGATCGGATTCGTATCGCCCTTGCTGGTAACGGCGCTGGCGATCCCGATTCTCGGCGAAAAAGTCGGCGCGCGGCGCTGGTCGGCGATCGCGGTCGGATTTATCGGCATGCTGGTCATTATCCGCCCCGGCATGGGGGTCATGCATTGGGCGGCGGTCCTCCCACTTGGCATGGCGATATGTTTTTCCTGCTATCAGATTTTGACCCGCATCGCGGCGCGCAGCGAAGACGCGCGCACCAGCCAGATGTGGTCGCCGGCCATGGGCGCCCTGGTGATGTCGGCGATCGTGCCGATCACCTGGACCACGCCCGATGCCCTGGGTTGGGCGATGATGATGGTGGTGGGGTTGGCCGGCGGGTTCGGCCATTATCTGCTGATCAAGGCTTATGAGATCGCGCCGGCCTCGACGCTCTCGCCGTTTGTCTACACTCAGCTTATCTGGATGGTGATATTCGGCTATTTGCTGTTCGATGATTTTCCCGACGCCTTCACCATCGCCGGCAGCTGCATCGTGGTCGGCAGCGGGCTCTATATTCTCCACCGCGAAACCTTGCGCGCTAGACAGACATCTTGATGTCGTCGCTAAAGCGACTCGATAAATTCCGCCAGGGCGATGTCGCGTTCGGTCACGCCGCCGGCATCATGGGTGGTCAAAGTCACATCGACCCGGTTATAGACATTGAACCATTCCGGGTGGTGATCCATGCGGTCCGCCATCAGCGCGACCCGGGTCATGAACCCGAAGGCTTCGTTGAAATTCCAGAACCGGAATGATTTGAATATCGCCTCGCGGCCGCGCACTTTCTTCCAGCCTTGCAACGCCGCCAGATGCCGCCGACGTTCCACGGCGCTTAATTTCTTGATCATTTCGACCTCTCTCTCGCGCTGTAGGCGCTGGCGCAGATCACCGCGCCGCCGATCCAGACCCAATAATCCGGATTCTGATCGAACGCCAGATAGCCGATAATCGCGACAAAGGGAAGCTGCAGAAAATAAGGCGGGATCACGGCGCTGATCGGAGCGCAGGCATATGCCCGGGCCATGCATTGCCCCGATATGACCGTGAGCGCGCCAAGCAGGACAAGCCAGGGATAAACCATCCCCGGCGCGCTGCTCCATAAATAAAGCGCCGGACCGATCGCAAGTGGCGCCTGAAGCAGCAGGGCGTATATCACCACCGCATTCGGGTTTTCCGTTATCGCGAGGGATCGGGTCGCCGTATTGCTGGAGCCGAACAGCAACGCCGCGACCAGCACCGAGATCGCCGGCGGCGACAAATCAACAAATCCCGGGCGGATGATGATCAATGCGCCGGCGAACCCAACCAGCAAGGCCGCCCAGCGTCGCGGCCCGATATCCTCCTTCAACGTCGCCTTGGCGAACAGCACAGTAAAAAGCGGCGTGGTGAAGTACAGCGCCGTCGCCTCGGCAAGGTCGAGATGGGCGAGACCGTAAAACCAGCACACGATCCCCGAATAAAGCGCCACTGCGCGCAGGCCGTAGATAACCGGGCGCGAAGTCCGCAGGCTTCTGATCCCCGACCGGATCAACCAGGGCAGCATGAAGCAGACGCCGAACAGGCTGCGGAAAAACGTGATTTCAGCCGAACTCATCTCACCGCTGATCTGACGGACCACGCCGAAGGTGATTGAAAATATCAGCGACGCGCCGGTCATCCATAATGCGCCCTTTGTGACCGGCGACATGTTGCCGAAAGCGGCGATCATCGCGCGCCCGTCCGCGCGGCGCGGCGGCCTATATAATAGGTGCTGGCGAAAATCACCACGCCCCCGGCCCAGGTCCATGGGTCGGGGAATTCAGCCAGCGCGAACAGCGCGATGATCGTAACGAACGGCAATGTCAGAAAGTTGAACGGCGCCACGATATTGGCCGGCGCGGCGGCGAAGGCGCGGGTGACGCAGTGCTGCGCCGGCGCGCTGAGTAGCCCGAAGGCGAGCAGCCAGGGCAAATCGGACCAGGACGGCGTTCGCCACACAAATAGCGCCGGAATAAGGGCGACCGCTGTCATGGTGGCGAACATATAAAACACCACCGCGTTGGAATCTTCCGTGCGCACCAGCGCCTTGGTGCTGACCTGGCCGACGGCGTAGGTGAAGGCGGTAAACAGGGTCGCGGCGGCGGCCAGGCTGAACTCGATCATCCCCGGGCGGATAATGATCAGCGCGCCGATAAAACCTACCGCGGTGGCGGTCCATTGATGGATGCCGATTTTTTCGCCCAGCGTGAGTGCAGCCAGCACGACTGAAAACAGCGG
>JAYZAW010000087.1:0-7411 GCA_036339495.1 Pseudomonadota bacterium
ATGGCTGAAACCTATCAAACCCAGCGCAAGGCGTGTGCAAAATGCGATCTCAACCCGCTGGTCGTCGCATACGGTCCGGCGCTGATCGACCGGGCGGTGCTGGATACGCTCTGCCGGATCGAACAGATTTCTTTTTATGACGCCGTTCGGCAGAACCTGCCGGGGATCGCGGCCGCGGCCGTGGCGCCCGATCTGGGGGGGTTCGATATCGAAAGGTTCCTCTCCGCGCTGACGCCGCAAGTCAGCGTCCAGGCCCGGCACACTGTCGGATTGGTTGACCGATTGACGAAAGCGGGGACAAGAATCGATGACGGTCTGCCGGAGACCCTGGAAGAGGTGATTTCCGCCCATGGCCACCGCTGGTTCAAGATCAAGATCGGCGGCGAAATCGACTTCGATCTCGACCGGTTGCAGGCCATAGCGTCGGTACTGGATGGCGCGTTGGACGCGTATGCGATCAGTCTCGACGGCAATGAACAATTCGACAATGTCGACGGCATCCTGGAATTATGGCGGCGGATGGAAGAAACTCCGGCGCTACGACGTTTCAATGATGCCGTGTCGTTCATCGAACAACCAATTGCCCGAAGCGCGGCGCTCAATCCCGATATCGCGCCGTTGGCCAAACAAAGGCCGGTGATCAGCGATGAATCCGATAACGGATTCGACATCTTACCGCGGGCGCGCGGCCTCGGATATGCCGGGATATCCAGCAAGCAATGCAAGGGCATCTATAAATCGATTATCAACGCCGCGCGCTGTGTGAGCTGGAACGCCGCCGGCGGCGCGGATTTTGTGTCCGGCGAGGATCTCACCTGCCAGGCCGGGCTTTGCGTGCAGCAGGACCTTGCCCTGGTGTCGCTGCTGGGCATCAATCATGTCGAGCGCAATGGACATCACTACGCCAGAGGCATGTCGGCCGCCCCCGCCGCCGAACAGCGGGATTTTGCCGCGGCCCATCCCGATCTTTATGAATTGCGCGACGGCGTCGCGTGCCTGAAAATCACCGAGGGGCAAATTTCCCTGGCCGGCCTCGGCGCGCCGGGCTATGCCCACGCTGCCGACCCGGACTGGTCCGCCCTGGCGGAAATGGAGCCCTGATATGCCGACACTCAATCTTCCGACCGAAAACGGCGGCATTGCACTATATGAAACCGGGGCGCCGCGCGATTTCCCGACCCGGATCGATCGGCCGTTCAATCGGGTCGCGCTCGCCGCCGCCCATGTGGTTGCCGATGCGCGGGCCGATCTGGACCCGTGGGTCGATACCGCCATCGACTGGGACCGCACCATCGCCTTTCGCCGCCATCTCTGGTCGCTCGGCCTCGGCGTCGCCGAAGCCATGGACACGGCCCAGCGCGGCATGGGAATGAGCTGGGAAAATTCAAAGGAATTGATCCGGCGCAGCGTCGATGCCTCGAAAGACATGCCGGGCGCGGTTGTCGCCTCGGGCGCGGGAACCGATCATTTGGCGGCCGGGTCGGCGGTTACGCTTGACGACGTGATCGCGGCCTATGAAGAACAGTGCGACGCGGTGGAGGCCATGAGCGGGCGCATCATCCTGATGGCCAGCCGGGCGCTGGCGGCATGCGCGAAATCGCCGGACGATTACGCCCGGGTCTATGATCGGATCCTGTCTCAGGTCGCCCAGCCGGTGATCATTCACTGGCTCGGCGAAATGTTCGACCCCGCGCTGGAAGGCTATTGGGGCGACGGCGACCATTGGAACGCCATGGAGACATGTCTCACTGTGTTGAAAAGCAATGCGGAAAAGATCGACGGCATCAAGATATCGTTGCTCGACAAGGACAAGGAGATCGCCTTGCGCCGACGGCTGCCCGACGACGTGCGGATGTATACCGGCGACGATTTCAGCTTCGCCGAGTTGATCGCGGGCGACGACCAGGGGCATTCGGATGCGCTGCTCGGCATATTCGACGCCATCGCGCCGGCGGCATCCGCTGCGCTGGCGGCATTGGCCGGCAACAGACCCGACGAGTTCCACGACATTCTGGCCCCAACGGTTCCGCTCTCGCGCCATATTTTCAAGACGCCGACAAGATTTTACAAAACGGGCGTGGTGTTCATGGCCTATCTGAACGGGCATCAGGACCATTTCATGATGGTCGGCGGGCAACAGAGCGCGCGCTCGATCCTGCATTTATCGGAACTGTTCAGATTGGCCGACAAGGCCGGGCTGCTGCGCGATCCGGATTTGGCGGCGGCGCGCATGAGCACCACGCTCGCCCTGCATGGCGTGGAAGCGTAAGCCATGCCTGGACTCGAAAAGCTGGCGATCAACCAGATCACCACCGATACCCAGTGGTCGCTGCGCGGCGCCATCGAGGGATATGCGGAAAACGGTATCCATGGCATTTGCGTATGGCGTCACAAGCTCGATGAAATCGGCGCAAACGAGGCCGCGCGCATTCTTGCTGATCACGACATGACGGTCACCGGGCTGTGCCGCGGCGGCATGTTTCCGGCCGCCGACCAGGCCGGGCGGCGCGCGGCGATCGACGACAGTCTGCGCGCCATCGACGACGCGGCGGCCATTGGCGCATCGTGCGTGGTGCTGGTGGTCGGTGGTTTGCCATCCGGGTCCCGGGATCTCGCCGATGCGCATAAACAGGTTCGGGACGGCATCGCGGCAATCCTGCCCCATGCGCGCGATGTGGGCATGCCGCTCGCCATTGAGCCCATGCATCCGATGATTTGCGCCGACCGCGGCTGCGTCAACACGCTGGCCCACGCCAATGATCTGTGCGACGAGCTCGGCGACGGGGTCGGCGTCGCGGTCGATGTCTATCATGTCTGGTGGGACCCAGCATTGGAGGGCGAGATCGCGCGGGCGGGCAAGCGGATCATGGCGTTCCATGTCTGCGACTGGCTGGTGCCGACCAAGGATCTGGTGTTCGACCGGGGCATGATGGGCGATGGGGTGATCGATATCCCGCGCATCCGGGGCTGGGTCGAAGCCGCCGGCTATGAAGGATTCAACGAAGTCGAAATCTTTTCCCGCGATGACTGGTGGACCAGGGACGCGGATGAGGTCGTAAAGATCTGCATCGAGCGGCACGAACGCTTCGTTTAATCATACACGAGCTTCGCCGCGACCATTAGACACATCGCGCGGGTATTGGCGTCGGGATTAACCTTTGATCCGGCGTCGCGCGCGGTCAGGCGAATTGGCTTCCTTAATCGAATGCGCGCCACTTGACGTTAGTGGAAGGACTTCATTGATGATAGAATTACAGCCTGTAAGGCAATGGGAAGGACAGTGTCATGGCGATCGCCCAAAAGAACGCGGCATCCAACCGGGACGCCCGCCTGGAAGCGCTTTATTCCAAACTCGACGACAATGACATGGCGCCCTATTGGGCGGTCGATTCCGATGGCCAGAACGATGAAGACGGTCAGGTCCTGAAAGCCCGCAAGGCCGTACCCTATATATGGCGATACCAGGATATCGAACCGATCCTGTATGAATCCGCCGAACTGATCACCATGGAAGATTCCGAACGGCGCTCGGTGGTGCTGGTCAATCCCGGGCTGGCCCCGGTGCGCGCGACGGTCACCACCCTGTATGTCGCATACCGTTTGAACGATCCACGCGAAATCATGCCACCGCACAAGCATTCCATCAACGCCGTGCGCATCGGATTGACCGGCCAGAGCAACTTCACCGGCATCGAGGGCGAAGACGTCAATTTCGGGCCCGGCGATCTGGTGCTGACCCCGGCCGACGCCTGGCACAATCACGGCAACCGCGGCGACGATTTCGCGGTCAATGTCAGCGTGCTGGATCTGCCGCTGTCCGAAGTCTTGAACTCGGCCAGCTTCGATCATGAATACACGGAAGAAGAACATGGCGAGCGGGTCAGCCGGCGCGAGCAGACTTCACGCTTTTCGGAGGATTATTCGACCCGGACCTATGGCCATGGCGGGCTTCGCCCCCGCTTTGTCAACCACCATCGGGGCAACGGCTTCGCGTCTCCGATGTATGTCTATCGCTGGGATCAGACCCGTGAATTGCTGAACCAGTTCCGCGATCACAACGGCGACCCGCATGAGGCCATCATGGTCGAATATATCGATCCGACCACGGGGCGGACGCCATACCCCACCATGACTTTTTTCGGGCAGATGCTGCGCTCGGGCGAACGCACTCTGCCGTTGCTGCAGAACGCCAGCCAAGTCTGTATTCCGTTCGAGGGGTCGGGATACAGCATCGTCGGCGGTCAACGGATCGACTGGCAAAAATTCGATGCCATGGCGGTTCCGGGCGGAACCTGGTGTGAACATGTCAATGAATCGAAAGACGAAGCGATCCTGTTCGTCGCCAGCGATGAACCGACGCTGAAGACCCTGGGCTTTTATCAGAAACACGGCAAGACGCCGGAAGGCGATATCGTTCGTATTGCATGATCGGCGATCCGTCGACGGAGGATTGTTACTTGCCGGGATCGACGGGGTAAACCGGCGCATCCAGTTCGGGGATATCGAGGGATTCTTCCTCTACCTCGGAAATTTCGAGTTTCCACGGAACATAGTCTTGCTCCGGACCCGGTTCGATTTCATTCGCCGGGGTTGCCGGTCCGGCTTCGGTTTCGACAACCATATTCAATTTTGGGGCGGAAAGGTCGCGGTGCGGAATCTCGGCCGGCATTGGGTCGGGTGGAACGATTTCAACCGGGGTAGCGGGCTGATTGACGGGTTCAAAAGCGCGCACCCGGGGCGCCACCTCGGGCCAGATCGTATGGCGTGCGACATGTAAATCATAATCGCTCTGCAGACGCATCCAAAGCTCGGCATCGGTGCCGAAATATTTGCTGAGCCGCAGCGCTGTGTCTGGAGTAATTCCGCGCTTGCCGCTGACGATATCGCTGATGCGGCCAACCGGAACATCGATATCGCGCGCGAGCTTGTTGCGGCTTACCCCGAGAGGCTGCATCGCCTGCTCATATAACACCCTGCCGGGATGTACGGGTGGGGTATTCGATGTCATGCCACACCATTGCTCGTTGATCGTATTCTGGCGCGCGGAATACCAACTAACCGATTGATCCAAAAAGGATATCGGAAATTGCACCGAATCACCATCACTTGAAACCAAGTTAGAAATACGGAAAATTCACAACCAATTCGTTAACCAGTAAATATAACCTGGAATTAATTCCCGCGCGGTTAGCATGGAGTTTGCAAAGACATGTAGGAATTTTTGCCCGGCCAGGATGGTCGGCGCACCGCGAGGAATGCGCCGTCGGGCGCGATAACGCGCTTGATTGCCGAGCAGGCCGTTTGTAAGTGTCTTGCCGCCGAATTCATTGAGTGGACCTGGCCCCGGAACAACTTGCCATTCCTCACCCCGCTTGCCGAGTATTTCAAGGAATTCACACTCAACAGGCGATATCAGTATCGGGCGGAATTGCGACTTGCCGATGAATTTGAAATACATTGAGGTATAGTGGGCGTTTCCATAAACCGTGTTAAAAACATAAGGTTCATAAATCGCAACTTTCGGACGCCTTGCTCCCTTTTGGAAATCGGCCAAAGCAATGCTCGCAGTCGTCATAATTATGTAATATCCCGGGTACGGCTATCGGTTCTGAGAAACCAGGCAATTAGCCCGAAAGGTAGGGTAGGGTCGATTGATTTCGTATTGATTAATTGAAGATCCTTTGAGTTAAAGGAACGTGAATGCGAAAAATCTTTGGGTGGTTGGATTGTCATTGAACGCGCTCCAGCAACCAGTGGACTCCGCCGACATCGTTGCCCTATTCGATTTCGACGGTACTCTGACGCATTGCGACAGCTTGATGCCGTTTCTGCGCTTTGCCGTTGGGCGGACCGAGTTTTGGATCGGGCTGGCTCTCCTTACGCCTGATTTTATGAGTTATATCTTGGGCCGTTTGGACCGCGCCGGGCTCAAGAATGCGGTACTCCGGCGTTATATCGGGGGCTGGCCGGCCATTCGGTTGCGGGACGCCGCGGAACGTTTTATCGACGTTGCTTTGCCATCATTATGTAATGGTGAAGCCTTGGCGCGGATAGACTGGCACCATGAGCAAGGCCATCGAATTATCTTGGTCAGCGCATCGCCCGAAATCTATCTAACGCCATGGGCCGCGACACTTCCAATCGAAGCAGTGCTGGCCACGCGGTTGGAATTTCAAGCAGAGACCGTTTCCGGGCAGATCGATAGGAACAACTGCCGCGGCGCGGAAAAAGTCGAACGTGTTATCGATTATCTCGGCGGGCTAGAGGGATATAAATTTTTCGCTTACGGCGACAGTGCCGGTGATCGGGAAATGCTGGCTATCGCCACCCATGAATTTTACCGACCGTTTCGGCGGCCGAATTCGGGTTTAATGTCCGGATTACGGTTCGTGAAGGCTCTGTTATAGCGGGATCGGGACGAACCCGCTCAGAGATATTGCCGTCGGTCGCCGTAGTTTCGATAACCCTGGCCGGTCCGCGATGAATGCGAAGGCGTCGGCGAGACCGTCACCTCGCGCGGCGGCACCAGAATTCCATTAAATCCATTTAGGTCCCGCTCCACCACGTCGCCACAGCCGGGTGTATCGGAGGTGATAACCTCCTTCCCGCATGCCATCGCCTCGATCAGGCTGCGCGGAACCCCTTCCGAGTAATATGACGGCAAAACGACCACATCCGCGGCCTGAATTTCATCACTGATGTCTTCCCGATGGGGACGCCATTGCACATACCCCTTGGCGCTCTCGCGCTGTAGCCAATCACCGGGGATCGTCGCGGGATTTGCGATCCATTCTGCGTGAACGCCGGTGGTGTTGTTGGGAAGCGCGCCGCCCAGCAAAACAAATTCCACGGGCCGGCCGCGATGACGCTCGATCAACAATTTTTCGGCGGCGCGGAAATATTCCTCGATCCCCTTATCCCGGATCATTCGGCTGAACATCAGGAATCGCAGCGGTTGGTTTGCGCCGCTGCTGGGTTCTTTGGGAAAGAATTTTTCCGGATCGGTGCCGGGCCCGATAACACTCCGGATCATTGCGACGTCTATCAGAATTACGAGATCGATGCGGGACAGCGGGATGAACTGCGCGATTTTCTGTCAGACAACGGCGTGGGCTCGCTGATCTAATGGGGCGGAACGCCGGTGCACATGCATCGCGAACTGGGATTCTACGATGCGATGCCGATCACGGAAAAATTCTTTGAGCGCTGTTTCATGCTGCCCATGCACACGGCGCTTTCGTACGGCGAAGTGGATCGGATCTGCGAACTGATCCGTGGTTTTTACCGGCTGGAGGGCTGATCGCTGATGACCGCCGGACGGGATACAAACGCAAAAATTCTGCAGGACAAGCTCGGAGATCTCGCCGAGTCCGACTATTTCACCCCGCAAGAAAGCGCACCGGGAAACGCA
>JAYZAW010000088.1:0-71259 GCA_036339495.1 Pseudomonadota bacterium
TGATCTGCGCCTCTTTCAGGGTGTAGAAGATTTCGCCGTTTAGCAGTTCGTCCCCGAAGCGGGCATTAAAACTTTCGCAGTAGCCGTTCTGCCACGGTGATCGGTCGTGGCCTGGTGTTAATCCCAGCCCTCCGCTTGGCCAACGATTGTTCGCATGGCATATAGCACCCATGACCGATCACATGAACGTATTCGACCGAACGGTGCTGCGGCGTCATCGAGAAAGGGCCGCCGCCAATTTCTCGGAGCATGATTTTCTGTTTCGGGAAATCGCGACCCGGCTCGATGATCGGTTAGATGATATCGATCGCGATTTTCCCATTGCGTTGGATCTGGGCTGTCAAGGTAACGCAATGCGCGGCCTGCTGATGAACCGCGAACGGATCGGCGCCGTCATTGGGTGCGACAACACGCGGTCGACACGTGTGGAATCCGGATATCCGACACTTGTGGCCGATGAAGAAGTTCTTCCTTTCGCGACTGCCGGGCTTGATCTCGTGACCAGTGTGTTGAATCTGCACTGGGTCAATGATCTGCCCGGGACGCTGGCGCAGATCCGCCAGGCATTGCGGCCCGACGGGCTTCTGCTCGCCGCGATACTCGGCGGGGTCACTCTGTACGAGCTGCGCCGCGCCCTGTTGGAAGCGGAAGCCGATATAGAAGACGGGGCCAGCCCGCGCGTTTCGCCTTTTGTCGAATTGAGCGACGCGGGCGGATTACTGCAACGCGCGGGATTCGCGCTGCCGGTTGCGGATCTCGACACGATCGTCGTCACATGGCCCGATATGTTTGCATTGATGCGCGATCTGCGCGGCATGGGCGAGACCAATTCCGTGCGCGCACGGCGCAAGGGATTCACCCGCCGAGAAACGATGTTTGCGGCGGTGAAAAAATATCACGAACTGTTCGCCGATTCCGACGGCCGCATCCCCGCAACTTTTCAGATTGTGTATCTAACTGCCTGGGCGCCCCATGAAAACCAGCAACAGCCTTTGCGGCCTGGAAGTGGCGATAAAAGTCTGGCCAAGGCGCTGGATGTTGAAGAGCAGTCTGCGGGGGACCAAGCCAAGCCCAAACGCTAATATTCACGCAGTTGCGGGCGCTGGGCGCATCGTACTGGCCCCGCCTCGGGTTTCAAGAACGAAAATCGAAAAAATTGCCGCAGCAAAAGATAACCCGCCGGACAAAATCCAAAGCCAAACGTAATTGTCGAACGCGTCATAAATATATCCGCCCAGAAACGCGCCGAGGGCGCCGCCCAGCGAATGGCCCGCGAATACCAGCCCCATGGTCAACCCCATGATTCGGACGCCGATATTGGCCGCCACGAGACTGGCGACCAGCGGCAGAACCGAGAAATTCAACAATCCGAAGATAGCGGCGAAAAGATACATCAATTTGATATCGGCTGAGATAAAGAGTAGCAAAACAAAGCTCAAACCGCGCAGGGCATAAATCGATGCCAGCAATTTGGGCCGATGCAGATGATCCGCAAAAAACCCCGCCAACAACAAGCCCACGAGGTTGAACACGCCATGCACCCCATATGCCGACGTGCTGTCGGTCAACGGATAGCCGACCGAAACCGCGTAGGGGACAAAATGCACATCCGCCACACCGGACGTGGTGAAGCCGCAAAGCGTAAATGCCGCCAGCAACAACAAAAATGTTCGGTCACGGCATAAATATCTTAACTTTCCCGACAGTGAATCCTTGACGCCGGCTTCGTGGACGGGTACGGGATCCGGGCAACGGCGGATCAAGGCCAGGGATACGGGCACCAGCAAAATCAGTAACAGCCCAAACACCACATAAGCGCCGCGCCAGCCAATCGATGTGATAAGAACGCTGAGCAAAATCAGTGTTGGAAGCTGACCGCCGGTAGACCCGGACATCGCGATGCCGCTCGCAAGACCCCGGTTCTTTGTAAAATAAATCGCAACCGCGGTTGAAACCAGTGGCAGGGAAAGGGAGCCGAATCCGAGCCCGCCTATGAGCCCGAAAATTATCAGGAACTGCCATTCCTCACTGATTGTGGAAGTTACAAGAATCGCTCCCCCCAACAAGGCCAACCCGGTGGCGAAGACCGGCCTGGGTCCGTATCGATCCATCAAATTACCGGCAAGCGGGGACGATACCGCCATCATCGCGAGCACCAGTGAACTGCCGCCGGAGGTCAATGTCCGACCCCAATCGAGTTCCTGCTCCCAGATCGGCATTAAAACGCCGACGGAGGAACGCGCCGCAAATGTCAACGCCAAAGCGACAAACGCGATTGCAACCACGACCCAACCATTTACGCCGCCGTCCACCGATCTTACCGTCACAAAATATCCCTCAACATGGCGCAAAGCGGCTTATCGGCGGGTGGCATTGAATAGTCGAAAAGGCGATTGGCGTGGACCCATTTGAACGCCTGGCCCTCGCGGGACGTGATGGAACCGTCCCAGACCCGGCACAAATAGAGCGGCATCAGAAGATGAAATTTCTCATAGGCATGGGAGGCGAACGTGAACGGCGCCAGACAATTTTCGCTGACGTCGATGCCAAGTTCCTCATTGAGCTCGCGTATCAATGCCTGCTCGGGCGTCTCGTCGACCGCGACCTTGCCGCCGGGGAATTCCCAGAGCCCGGCCATTGATTTCCCCTCGGGTCGTTGCGCTATCAGCACCCGGTCGTCCGCGTCGATCAACGCGACCGCGGAGACCAGCACCAGCGGGAAATCAGCTCCGATAATCGGCATTTATATTGATATATCCGTGGGTCAAATCACATGTCCAGATCGTTGCGCGCCCCTTGCCGATTCCGACATCCACCTCGATCAGCACCTCATCGCCCTTCATATGTTCGGCCACCGGGGTCTCGTCGTAATCATCGCGAATTTGACCATTCTCGGTAATCTTCACGCCGCCCATTTTAATTTCCAGGCGATCCCGGTCGGCGCGTTGTCCCGACTTGCCGACCGCCATGACGACGCGGCCCCAATTGGCGTCCTCGCCGGAGATTGCGGTCTTGACCAAGGGGGAGTTGCCAATAGTCAGCGCTATTTTACGCGCCGCCCGGGCGGACGCGGCGCCGGTCACGGTGACCGTGACGAATTTGGTCGCCCCTTCGCCATCGCGCACGATCTGCTGCGCGAGATCGATCATGATGTCATCAAAGGCGGCGCGAAACGACTTCAACGCGGCGTCTCGCGGCGTGGTGATCTTTGGGTGACTCGCCTGTCCAGTCGCGAAGGCGAGTACCGTATCGCTGGTCGAGGTATCGCCATCAACCGTGATTGAATTGAACGAGCGATCATTGGCCGAAACCAGCAATGCCTGCAAAACCTCGGACGGAATTTTGGCGTCGGTAAACACGTAACCAAGCATGGTCGCCATGTCGGGCGCGATCATGCCCGACCCCTTGGCAAACCCGTTGATGGTGACCTTGGTCCCACCGATATCCGCGCGCCGCGTGGCGAGCTTGGGAAAGGTATCGGTTGTCATGATCGCGGCCGCCGCGTCGGACCACGCCTGTTCCGAAATTTTTTTGCGGAGTGTCGGCAAGGCCTTCGTAAGTCTGTCGACGGGCAATTGTTCACCAATGACACCCGTGGAGGAAACAAAAACTTCCCGCCTGGGGCATCCGACAAGCTTCGCCGCCGCTGCAACCGTGCGCGCCAAGGCTTCGTCGCCATCGCGTCCAGTAAAGGCATTGGCATTGCCGGAATTGACCACCAGCGCGCGTGCCTTTCCCTTTCCGAGCGCATCGCGGCACCACAGGATCGGCGCGGCGGCGGTTTGGGATTTCGTGAACACGCCCGCGACCGCGGCGGCGCGATTGAACTCGATAAGCATCAGATCATCACGGCCGGCATAGCGGATTCCGCTCGCGATCGACCCCAGCCGAACGCCGGCGATAGGCGGCAGCGATGGAAATGAATTCGGGGCTAGTGGGGACCGTGGATCGGCCATATTGGTTTCTCCAACCACGCGGAATTTACTATGGAACCGGCCGGGCTCCGCGCTGAATCGATCGAATGCCCGCGGGCACGACGGGACTGCCATCCAAATTGAACTGTTCGACCTTGGCATTTTGCCGAAGACCGAGGACTATCTCCTGGGCAATCTCACTGCTCATCTCCGCGTTGAGCTTCTCGCGCGCCTCCGCGAAACTGGGCGCAGTCGATTTGCGGCGATCTTCCAGCTTGATGATATGCCAGCCAAATCTCGTCTGAACGGGTTTTCGGGTCACCTCGCCGGGTTTCAGCGCGAACGCGGCTTGGGAAAACGGTTTGACCATGGCGCCCCGGACAAAATATCCCAAATCGCCCCCCCGGGCGCCGGACGGTCCAGTGGATTTTTTCCGCGCCAGGTCTTCGAAATCCGCGCCATTGGCGATTTCCTTGATGATCCGGTCCGCCTCGGCTCTGGATTTAACCAGGATATGACGCGCCCGGACCTGTTCTTCGCCACCGGCCCCGCCGCCGGATTTCTCGAAACGCGCCCGTAGGGCGTCTTCGGTCACTTTCCCGGCAATAATTCGTCCGAGATAAGCTTCTTCCAGAATACGCGCTTCAAATGATTCAATCCGACGCCTAACGTCGGCGTCCTTGTCCAAACCCACGGCCCGCGCGGCCTGGACCGACAGCTTCGTCGCTATCATCTGCTTGATCAACGCCGGATAGATCGTCGACAGGGGAATGGATCTATATTGTTCCGGCAGAGACCGTTGGGCAGACACCGCGTCGGAGCGGTGAATTTCCGCTCCGTTGACCCGCGCGACCACGGGATCTTCCGCCAAATTTCCCGATTGCGCCCAGCCGGAAGCGCCGAATAGCATCAACGGGGCAGCACAAACGGCCGCACGCAGAAAATTTACCGCCATCTGAAATCCTTTCGCGACAAGCCGTCGCGCATCGTTAATGCCGCAAATGCGGCCTGAAGGGCCATTTCTCAACTCAATTTCAATATTAGAATGCATAACCGGGGACGGCTTTCGTGACAACCATTCCGTATGATTAACCACATGATTAACCAAGCTGAAGGGACCTATAATGTACTTCCTGACATTGACAGGCGGGGATCACCTGCCTATCTGTGTTGCAGCTTACGTCTAGGAATATTGAACAGATTTAAAAAGGTAGGTTGATGCTCAGCCGCATTGCGCACAGCCTGTTCGGGAGCGCGAACGATCGGGTTGTAAAAGGCCTCGCCAAAACGGTCGCCGACATAAACGCGATCGAACCCGAGCTGGAAAAGCTTACGGACGACGAACTCAAGGCCCGCACCGGCTGGTTGCGCGAACGCCATCAGGCTGGGGAGCTCCTGGACGACCTGCTCGTGGACGCTTTCGCGACTGTGCGCGAAGCCAGTAAGAGGACCTTGGGTCAGCGTCATTTTGACGTCCAGCTGATGGGCGGAATCGTACAGCATAATGGCATGATATCCGAGATGAAGACCGGCGAGGGCAAAACGCTGGTCGCCACGCTGTCGGTCTATCTCAACACGCTGGGCGGGCTCGGCGTTCACGTGGTCACCGTCAATGATTACCTCGCATCGCGCGATGCCGATTGGATGGGGCAGATATATAAATTCCTCGGCCTGACAGTAGGTTGCCTGGTCCACGGGATTGACGACCAGGAACGCAAGGCGGCCTATGCCGCCGACGTGACATACGGCACGAACAACGAATACGGCTTCGATTATCTGCGCGACAATATGAAGTTCGAACTCGAAGAGATGGTGCAGCGGCCGTTCAACTTTGCCATTGTCGATGAGGTCGATAATATTTTCATCGACGAGGCGCGGACGCCGCTGATAATTTCAGGCCCGGCGGAAGACGCCGCCGAAATGTACAACAAGGTCGACAAGCTGATCCCGTTGCTCTCTCCCGAACATTGGGAAAAGGACGAAAAGCAACGCACCGTCGCATTGACAGACGAAGGCTCGCACCGCATGGAAGAGCTTCTGAATGAAGCGGGTCTGCTTGACGGCCAGCCGATGTACGACATTTCCAATGTGACCCTGGTGCATCACTCCAATCAGGCGCTCCGCGCCCACACGCTGTTCGAACTCGACACCGATTACATCGTTAAAGACGGCATGATCGTCATCATCGATGAATTTACCGGCCGCATGATGGAAGGCCGGCGCTATTCGGAAGGCCTGCACCAGGCGCTTGAAGCCAAGGAAGGCGTTCAGGTTCAGAACGAAAACCAGACGCTCGCCTCGATAACATTTCAAAACTATTTCCGGCTTTATCCAAAACTTGCCGGCATGACCGGAACCGCAATGACGGAAGCCGGGGAATTTGCCGATATTTACGGCCTGGAAGTGGTCGAAATGCCGACCAATGAACTTTGTGTACGCGACGATCAGGATGACGAGGTCTACCGGACGGCGGATGAGAAATATAACGCAATTCTGGAATTGATCTCCGAATGCAAGGCGCGCAATCAACCGCTCCTGGTGGGCACGGTCAGCATCGAAAAATCGGAACATATTTCCAATCTGTTGACCAAGAACAAAATCGAGCACAACGTGCTGAACGCGCGTTATCACGAACAGGAAGCCTATATCATCGCGGATGCCGGTGGGCCCGGCGCTTTGACGATCGCCACCAACATGGCGGGCCGTGGCACGGACATTCAGCTTGGCGGCAACGCGGAAATGCGCGTCGAGCAGGAGCTCGCCAAGCTAAAGGACGACGCCGAACGGGAACAACGCCGAACGGAAATCATGGCCGAGATCGAAAAAGAGGTTGAGGAGAACCGCAAGATCGTTGTCGAAGCCGGCGGGTTATACGTCATCGGCACGGAACGCCACGAAGCGCGGCGCATCGACAATCAGCTTCGCGGCCGGTCCGGCCGGCAGGGCGATCCAGGCGTATCAAAATTCTTCCTGTCGTTGGAAGACGATTTAATGCGCATTTTCGGGTCCGAACGAATCGACACCATGCTGCGCAAGCTGGGTCTTCAGGAAGGCGAAGCAATCGTCCATCCCTGGATCAACAAGGCGCTGGAAAAAGCGCAGAAAAAGGTCGAAGAGCGAAATTTTGAGATTCGAAAAAATCTTCTGAAATTCGACGATGTCATGAATGACCAACGGAAAGTCATCTATGAACAGCGAAAAGATTTGATGAAGGCGGACGATGTTTCGGCCACCGTGAACGATATGCGACACGAAACCATTTCGAACATGGTGTCACGCTGCATTCCGGAACGCGCCTATGCGGAACAATGGGATGTTGACGGGCTGCACGAGGAAGTATTGCGGATATTATCGCTCGATCTTCCGATCGCCGACTGGGCCGGCGAGGAAGGCATCGCGGACGAAGAAATTCGTGAACGCGTTCAGCAGGCCGCCAACAGGCTAATGGCGGAGAAAACCGCGAATTACACACCCGAGATCATGCGGCTCGCCGAAAAAAACCTGCTGCTCCAACTGCTCGATCAGACTTGGAAAGAACATCTGCTGTCGCTTGATCATTTGCGCCAGGGAATTGGACTTCGGGCCTATGGCCCAAAGGACCCGCTGAACGAATATAAGCGTGAAGCGTTCAATATGTTCGACACCATGCTCGATGAACTTCGGGAAACAATGACAACGGTGATGTCTCATCTGGAATTGCAATTCGACTCCGCCGAAAATATCGCATTCGACCGCGAACAGGGCGATATGCACGAAATCCGCAACGATTCCGCATTCCAGGATGACGATGCCGCAGCCGGCGTTCATCCCGCGGCGATGGCGCTAAGTGGCGCCACGGTCGGAACGGCCCCCGACGAGATTCCGCCGGGCTGGGTTTTCAACGATGCGCTTGCGCGCCATCTCGACCCCAATGAGCAGGAAACCTGGGGGAAAGTGCCCCGCAATGCTCCATGCCCCTGCGCAATGGGCAAAAAATACAAGCATTGCCACGGCCGGGTCTCCTAAAGTGACCCGTTTCCCATCCCGATAAATTTTTCGCGGCGAAGCTGACGAAGCTTTCCGCCATCCATGTTCGCAAAGTCGCCCAGTGCGGCTTCAAACGCATCGCCGACCGCCTTAATGGTTTCGGCGGGACCACGATGAGCCGCCCCCAGCGGTTCCGGGATGATCGTATCGATCACGCCCAGCTTCTTCAGATCTTCCGCCGTCAATTTCAGCGCATCCGCGGCTTCCTCGGCGTGATCTCCATCACGCCACAGAATTGAAGCGCAGCCTTCCGGCGAAATGACGGAATAGACCGCGTGCTCCAGCATCATGACCGTATTGGCCGCCGCCAGGGCAATTGCGCCGCCCGATCCCCCTTCACCGATAACGGCGCTGACCAGGGGAACCTTGAGCCCAAGGCAGGTCTCAACCGAACGGGCGATTGCCTCGGCCTGACCCCGTTCCTCGGCGCCGATTCCGGGATAGGCGCCGGGCGTGTCGACTAGGGTAACCACCGGCAAATCGAACTGTTCCGCCAGTTTCATCAGGCGCTGCGCCTTGCGGTAGCCTTCCGGACGGGCCATGCCGAAATTATGTTTCACGCGGCTTTCGATTTCCGCGCCTTTTTCCTGACCAATAACAACCACGGACATTCCCCGAAATCGACCCAGCCCACCGACAATAGCGGCGTCTTCAGCATAGGTCCGGTCGCCGGCCAGTGGCGTAAAGGAATCGATCAGAGCGCCAATATAATCCAGGCAGTGTGGACGGTCCGGATGACGGGCGACCTGAACCCGTTGCCATGGCGATAACTTGGCATAGGTTTGTTTCAACAACCGTTCGACCCGGGTTTGAAGGCGCTCTACTTCTTCAGCTATTTTGATATCGCCGGTATCGCTCTGATGCCGAAGTTCTTCGATCTTGCCTTCGAGTTCGGCGATCGGCTTTTCGAAATCCAAAAAGCTGGGAGTGCGTGTTTCTGCCACTTTTTCTGTCAATTCTTATTCGCCATCGGATGGTGCGTACGAACCAGGTCCTTCAAGCGCTGATCCAGAACATGAGTGTAAATCTGAGTGGTCGATAGATCGGCGTGCCCAAGCATTTCCTGCACCGTTCGGAGATCTGCGTCATGAGCGAGCAAATGACTCGCAAATGCGTGGCGCAATACATGGGGAGATACGCGTGACGGATCAATACCCGATTTCAGCGCCAGGCGCTTCAAAATCAGGGCGAGGCCGCTTCGGGTCAAATGACCGCCCGCTCCACGCGACGGAAACAAATGCGCCGACGCACGCCCGACCATAAAATCTTCCCGGTGCGGAAGATAGGCTTCGACCGCCCGGCGCGCTGGTTCTCCGAGCGGAATGATGCGTTCCTTGTTCCTTTTGCCCACAACGCGCAGCATCTGACCATCGCGGCGCAGAGCGGATAGAGGCGCCGATACGAGCTCGGAAACCCGCGCGCCGGTGGCATATAGAAGTTCGAGCAACGCGATCTGACGCGCGCCACGCGGACCTTTCCCATTTCGCGCCGAATTCAAGAGGCCGTTGACCTCGTCCTCACTAAGAATCTTCGGCAATGTGCGGTCAAGGCGAGGCGATTCCAACACAGAACACGGATTGTCGGCGCGCACGCCGTCGGTCTGCAGGAACCGGTAGAATTGACGCAAACAGGAAAGACGTCGCGAAGCCGTTCTGGGCGCTATTCGCCGTTTTGCAAGAAGAACGAAAAATTCACGGAGATCAGCGGTCTTCGCGGTTTCTGGCTTAAATCCCTGATTTTGCGAAAATATTTCGAAATCTACCAGATCGCGTTCGTAGGATTGAACCGTATTGGTCGAGGCGCCCCGTTCGACAACCATCATTTCAAGAAATGAATCCACAAATCGCGAATGGGACGCCGCGCCACCGAGAAGTCGCCCAGTCCGCGAACGCGGCAATTCGGAAGTCTTCAAAGCCCGGCGCCGATTGCGGCTTCGAGCGCCAAGGCGCGCGCTTCCGTTTCGAGCCCAACACGCAGCAGTGCCGAGATCACGGTCGTAATGGTCAATGGATTTGCGCCGGCAATGGGTTTGTCGCCAAGCGTCAGCAGCGACATCAAAATCGTTTCGCCGACGCGCTTTGCTTCGGAAGCATGGCGCAAAGCGAATCTTAGGGCGACGTCCGGAATATCGGCATTAATGGATGGCGCCACATCGACCAAGCTTGTCCATATTTCAGGGCCAACCGGCCGGCCGAGCGAGTCGAACAGGCTAAACAGCATCAGCGCCTTGGACTTCGCCACATCGCCGGAATTCGATTGAAGCAATTTCCACCAAGTATTCAAACGCTCGGGATCCCAATTATCGGCATCGTCATCCACAAGCATCACTAACGGCCATAACGCGATCGTCGCCGCCTTGGCTTCATCATTTGCCTCCGACTGCTGTTCGGCAAGCGCATACCAAGCCATAGCCCGCTCGGTTTCGCCGGCAAGGAACAACCCGGACGCGGCGTCCTTTGCGAACCAAACCAATTCAGGCGCGGGATCAATGGACCTGAGAACCGGCAGGCTGGCGCGCAAGAGAATATCGCGTCCGCCTCGTTCCCGACCCAATTCCCAGGATTGACGTAATGCCTCGGCAATTGCCGTCGGTTGCCCACGGGATTCCGCGTCGCGCAAAAGCAACGCGCGACCCGTTGGACCCCAAATTTCCACCGCCGCGGCAACCGGGTTGCGCAGCTGTTCGGGCGCGAACCGCATCGCACGATAGAGTTCGCCAAGTTCACGCGGCGACAACGCGCCAATCATCATCGCCCGTTCCGCCGCGTCGAGCCGGATTTTGAGTGCCGCATTTGGGCTCAACGCGACGGCCCGCAATACCGCGGGGCGGCTCGACTGGATGACATCTTCTGGAAGTTTGAGATTTGCCGCCCGCATCATGGAAATATGCAAGCCATTGGGTTTATTAAGACTTTCGACAAGTGCGTCCTTGTCACCAGCGAGGGCATCAACCAGAGAAAAGAATTCCGGACCCACATCCGTCTCACGCTCGCGCAATATATCGGCAATCATCGCCGATTTCGCATGTTCGCCGGCAAGCGCGAGACAGAATGCATTCGCCTGCTGCCAATATAATCCTTTATGGCGACCGATCAGCCCTCGCACCTTGGCGCAAGCGCCGGAATTATCGTTTTGGAAATACAGCCCCTCGATTTCCGCCCGTCCCAACTGTTCGTCCACACTACCCACGGATGAAACCCGGAGCAGGCCGACCGCCGATTTCATGTCGCCAACGGCGGCAAGCCGTTCGACCCTCAGCGCCAAAAGACCTATTCCATTGGATTTTCCCTTGGGCGCGGTGGCCCGCGACAACAACAACCGAACCATCAAATCGCGAACAAAGCGCGAGCGGACGACGGGGGTCAGTCCGGGGAGCAGACGCTCAACCAAGGCCCTGTCCGTCCCTTCCCAAAGATTGACGCCGAATCCACCTTGGGATTCATCCAGCAAACCAACGGAATCCGAATCAACCGCGGACAAGGAATCGACCTCGACACGCGCCGCGTTTCTAGATCGGTCACGAACATCCGGAACGGTTTTCGACGCGGGGGCTGGAATAGGTATGAGCCGCTGGGAAGGCGACGGCGTAATGGGGGCCAATTTCACCGGAGGACCGACCTGCGCAGTCTGGGCGGATTTCCACGCGCCGACTTCGGCGGCGGCGGCCATTGGGGGCGCGGATGCCACACTTGCGGACAACAGGACCCAGCCACAGACAACCGCAACCCGGCGGCAAAGGTTACCGAGGAAAACGATCATCGGGAATTACCTTTTCGACAACTTTTGAAGGTGGTGGAATGTCCCATGTCGCGAGGAATGCCGCGCCGACAAATAGAAACACCACGATGACGGCAATAATGGCGGTGGTCAATTTTCTCATACAAATCCCCGGCCAAGAGGCGGAATGCCGCAATACCCCACCACCGTTCCCCTCACGTCACTGGCCGTTTGTCCGCGACATGTTGGAGAATTCATTTTATATTGAGCCGATAATGTCGAACTGTGGCGATTTTACGGCAGTGTACAGTCTGGTTCCGCTGCTTTCAACGACGGCTGAACCGCGCAACGCTTGCGGTCACGGGAAGTATATACTCCGAATCATGCCTATCGGAAAATGAACCAATCTCAAAACATTCCCGCACTACCGACGATACCGCGGACCTTGGTTTTGGTGGGGCTCATGGGCGCGGGTAAAACCTGCATCGGCCGTGAACTGGCCAATCGGCTCGGGTTGCCTTTCGTGGACGCCGACACTGAGATTGAAACAGCGGCCGGCTGTTCGATTGAAGATATATTCAATATGTATGGCGAAGTGGAATTTCGCGCCGGAGAACGACGGGTCATAGCCCGCTTAATGAATGATCCCGTGCACATTCTTGCCACGGGCGGCGGCGCGTTCCTGGATACAAAAACCCGTGAACTTGTCCGGGAAAAAGGTATTTCGATTTGGCTGCGAGCGAGCCTTGATCTGTTGGTGGACCGCGTGTCGCGCCGCACCAATCGTCCTCTACTCAAAGACGGTAATCAGCGCGAAATTCTTGAGCGTTTGATGGAAGAGCGTTATCCCACATATGAACAAGCCGACATCGTCGTCGATAGCGGGCGCGAGCCGCCGGAAATCACCGCTGACAGGGTGGTCGGAGAACTGCAAAATTACGCGGCCCCGACAGGGGTAGAGGCGCAAGACTCATGAAGGCAATCAATACGGTTCACGTCGCTTTGGACAACCGGTCTTATGACGTTGTCATCGGACCGGGGTTGATTGGGGAAGCCGGACAACGGCTTAAAGTGCTTGCTGGATCGAATCCTATCGTGGTCGTCACCGATAAAAATGTTGCGGGTCTGCATCTTGAAATATTGTGTGGTGCACTGGACGATGCGGGAATTCCTCATCACGAGATCATCCTTCCGGCAGGAGAACAGACCAAAGATTTCGGCCACCTCCAAAATCTTATGGAAGCGGTGCTCGACCTGCGGCCAGACCGCGGCTGGTCTCTTCTCGCGCTGGGTGGTGGAGTAATCGGCGACATCGTCGGCGTGGCGGCAAGTTTGGTATTGCGCGGCATCGGGTTCATTCAGGCGCCGACAACGCTGCTTGCCCAGGTCGACAGTTCAGTCGGAGGAAAAACAGCGGTCAACTCGCGGCATGGCAAAAATCTCGTGGGCAGTTTTTATCAGCCGCAACTGGTTTTGGCCGACACCGAAACCTTGGATACTCTCGACCGGCGTGAACTCCTCGCCGGATACGGCGAAGTGGTCAAATACGGATTACTCGGCGACCGGAAGTTCTTCGATTGGCTGACCGAGAACGGCGTAGACTTGATCGAAGGCAATGCGGACGCTCGCCGCCATGCGGTTATGACGAGCTGCGCCGCCAAAGCGGCAATTGTTGCGGAGGACGAACGAGAGCTTGGCCGGCGCGCATTGTTGAATCTAGGGCACACATTCGGACACGCGTTGGAAGCAGAAACCGGATATAGCCGGAATTTGCTGCATGGAGAGGCGGTCGCCATCGGTAGCATTTTAGCGTTTGAGCTTTCCGAAGCGTTGGGACTTTGCGCGCATAAGGATGTGGCGACGGTGCGCAGGCATTTTAAAAAAATCGGGCTGCCAACGAATATCAGCGATATTCCCACTCCGATCAGAGATCCGCTCGCGTTACTCCGCCATATGCGCCAGGACAAAAAAATAAAAGACGGCAAACTACGATTTATACTGGCGCGGGGAATTGGCGATGCGTTTATCGCCGAAAATATCGATGAGGGCAAAGTTGCCGATTTGCTGGAAACCGCAGTCGCCGCCTGATGGCACAAATTAAAACACACATGCCTCAATTGTTCCGACATAGGCCTGTTTGAGAATGGAAACGGTAACCCTTCTCGCATTGGGTGGAATCGTCATCCTTTTGCTGCTATCGGGATTCTTCTCCGGGTCCGAAACCGCGCTCACGGCGGCATCCCGACCGCGAATGCACCAGCTCGAAACCGAAGGCAACAAGCGGGCAAAACTTGTCAACGGAATGCGTGATCATCGCGACCGGATGATCGCGGCCATCCTGCTCGGAAATAATTTGGTAAATATTCTAGCGTCCGCTCTAGCGACCAGCATTTTGATCACCTCTTTCGGCGAAGCGGGCATCGTTTACGCGACCGCCGCCATGACCGTGCTGATCCTGATTTTTGGTGAAATACTTCCTAAAACATATGCCTTTCGTAATGCCGACCGGGCGGCGTTGACCCTGGCGCCGACACTGCGCGTGGTCATTGCGGTTCTGGCGCCCATCTCGGATACGGTCCAGGCAATTATCCGGATTACCTTTCGGTTATTTGGCGTGGATTTAAAGCATGGTGAGGAATGGGCCGCGACCGAGGAGGAACTTCGCGGCGCAATTGAGCTACATGACGAAGGACCGGAGAGCCGTCAGCAAAGAGCCATGCTGCGCAGCATTCTTGATCTTGACGATGTCGAGGTGGAGATGGTGATGCGCCACCGCACCGATATCGCCACAATCGATGCGGACCTGCCGACTGGCGATATCGTCGCACAAGCTCTGGATAGCCCTTATACGCGGATACCGCTGTGGCGCGAAGAGCCCGACAACATCATCGGGATTTTGCACGCCAAGGCCCTGCTCCGCGCGATTAGCGAACATCGCGGCGAGTTGGAACATTTGTCGCTGGACAGCATCGTCACGCCGCCATGGTTTATTCCGGAAACGACAACGCTTTTGGAGCAGCTTCAGGCTTTCCGACGCCGACGTGAACATTTTGCACTGGTCGTTGACGAATATGGCTCACTTATGGGCGTCGTGACATTGGAAGACATTCTGGAAGAAATTGTCGGCGATATCGCCGACGAACATGACGTTGTCCCAATCGGCGTGCGACCACAGCGCGATGGATCATATCTGGTCGATGGAAGCGTCACCATCCGTGATCTCAACCGCCAATTCGAATGGCGTTTGCCGGACCAAGACGCCGCAACCATTGCCGGGCTGGTGCTACACGAAGCCAAGGTCATCCCCGAAGTGGGACAAATTTTCATATTTCACGATTTCCGTTTTGAAATCATCCGCCGGCAACGCAACCAGATCACATTGATCCGAATTTCACCGCCCGCGGGCGGAATTTCCGGCGGGTCCGCGGCGGACGAAACAGCAAGCTAAACGGGATCGGTAAAATTGCGATGACGAAACCCGATCAACGTTCCATTGGAGTATGGTTGCTTGGCGTCGCCTTGATGACTTTCGTCATGGTGATTTTAGGTGGGGTAACGCGGCTCACCGACTCGGGACTGTCGATGGTCGACTGGCAGCCGGTCACGGGACTTTTGCCGCCATTGTCGGATGAAGCGTGGCGAGACGCATTCAATATGTACAAGAAATCACCGGAATTCATCAAAGTGAATTTCTGGATGACATTGTCCGATTTCAAATCAATTTACTGGATGGAGTTTATCCATCGCGTTTGGGGTCGGGCGATCGGCATCGCGTTTCTATTGCCATGCATATATTTCATGGCGCGCCGGCGTATCGGCGCCCGTCTGATGCCTAAACTTATCTTCGCTTTCATTCTAGGCGGATTACAGGGCGTTCTCGGGTGGTACATGGTTAAAAGCGGGTTGGTCGACCGGCCCGACGTCAGCCAGTACCGGCTGGCCGCCCATCTCGGACTCGCGATTGTCATCTATCTGTATCTGCTATGGCTCGCGCTCAACCTATTTGTTCCAAGGGGAAAATCGGGCGCGAAATTCGCATTGAATGGGCTGCGGACTTATGCGGGTGTGATCATGTTCTGGGCCTTTACGACGGCGATCTGGGGCGCTTTCGTTGCCGGGATCGATGCGGGGCATACATACAATACCTTTCCGCTCATGGGTGATCATTTCGTCCCTGATGGTATGTTCTCACTGGAGCCATGGTTGATCAATTTCTTTGAAAATGCGACAACGGTCCAGTTCACCCATCGGATTCTTGCGATTTCGTTATGGCTGATCGTAATCGGGTTCTGGGTATGCGCCATGCGAGGTCCCGCACATGGACAAATTCGTTTGGCGTCGTCAATTTTAGCGGTGGTTGCAACCTGCCAGGCCGGTCTCGGCATTGCGACGTTGCTCAGTGACGTAATGATCGAAATCGCGGCATCGCACCAAGCCGGCGCGCTGCTGTTGCTTACCTGCGCAATTTGGGCAATGTTTGAAACATTTCCGACGCTTGACCCAGGTCGATATTGAGGCTAACAATCCCGCCACCGTGGTGATTTGAGCCGGCCGGCTTGCGACCACGTTAAAAAATCGCGCTAAAAGGCCGGAGGGTAGATCCCCCGGTTTTCATTGGCCGGGGGTTTTTATTTGGTCCCGATTTGGACCGTGGGAGAGTGACATGAAGATCGACAAGGATGCCCAGGATTCATGGCGACCAAGGACACAGATGGTTCGCGGCGGATTGAATCGTTCGGAATTCGGGGAAACCTCGGAAGCGATGTTCATGACCTCCGGCTATGTTTATGAAGCGGCGGAACAGGCGGAAGATGCCTTCAAGGATCGCGTCGACCGTTTCATCTATTCCCGGTTCAGCAATCCCACGGTCGATATGTTTCAGGACCGGTTGTGTCTGATCGAAAATGCCCCGGCGTGCCGCGCAACATCCACCGGGATGGCGGCCGTATTCGCTTCCATGGCCTGTATGGTCAAGGCGGGCGATCATGTCGTTGGCTCGCGGGCTGTGTTTGGCTCCTGTCTTTATATTTTGACCGAAATTCTGCCGCGCTATGGTGTTGAGACCACCATCGTGGACGGGCTGGACCTAAATCAATGGCAAGAAGCGCTGAGCCGGCCCACCACCTGTGTGTTCATTGAGACGCCTTCCAATCCCGGGCTCGACATCATCGACATTGCCGCGGTGTCCGATTTGGCCCACGCGGCGGGCGCCAAAGTCGTGATCGACAATGTATTTGCGAGTCCGGTACTGCAAAAGCCGTTGGAGCTGGGCGCCGATATTGTTGTCTATTCCGCAACAAAGCACATTGACGGCCAAGGCCGTTGCATGGGCGGCGCGATTTTGGGCACGGAAGATTACTGTGAAAACACATTGAAACCTTTCATGCGCCATACCGGACCTTCCATGAGCCCGTTCAATGCATGGGTCCTTCTAAAAGGGCTGGAAACCCTTGAATTGCGTGTCGAACAGCATTGTCGCAACGCTGCCAATGCCGCCGCATTTTTATCCGACCTGGAGGGGCTGACACGGGTGGTGTATCCAGGGCTTGAAAGCCACCCACAGCATGAACTCGCGAAAAAGCAAATGAAGGATTACGGCAACATCGTCACGTTCGACATTGACGGCGGCAAGGAACGATCATTCCGGTTCCTCAATGCGCTTCGCCTGATCGATATTTCAAATAATCTGGGAGACACCAAAAGCCTGGTAACCCATCCTGCGACCACTACCCACCAACGCCTGTCGCCGGAAGATCGCGCGTCATTGGGCATTAGCGACAGTCTGGTACGGCTTTCCGTCGGGCTGGAGGATGTCGAAGACGTCAAGGAAGACATCTCACAGGCCCTCGCATCCGCTTAGCCAAATTTCCAACATGCGTTGACTGTGGCCGCGAAGGATATAGGCTTATGCGGACGGACCGTTGGCAATGGCGTTGAGCGTCGTGAACGGCCGGCCCGACCCAGGTAATTTAGGAGGCCTGGCGCCATGTACGCTGCAACGACCCAAAAAATATGTGTTTCGGTGGAACCGATCTATCTTGAGGATCAATCGTCGCCGGAGGACAGCCAATTCATGTGGGCCTACCATGTCCGTATCGATAATAGGGGCGTTCAGTCGGTCCAAGTGCTGAGCCGATACTGGCATATCACGGATTCGATCGGACGAATTCAAGAAGTACGTGGCGCGGGCGTTGTCGGCGAACAGCCGGTGGTCAAACCCGGTGGATCCTATGAATACACGAGCGGGACGCCGCTACCGACGCCATCGGGCATCATGCTCGGGTCCTATGGGGTGAGAACGGCGGACGGCCAGCAGTTCGATATCGAAATCCCGGCGTTTTCACTCGACAGCCCTTACCAATCGCATCAACTCAACTGAGTGATCGACCCGAGGCATTCTAGTTAAGGAGAATTCCGAATTGTCATCCACCAACAAGCCCAAGCTAACGACTATAAGTCCGGTAACGCGGCCTGACGCGGAATCCGCCCGGGAGGCCGTCAGAACATTACTCAGGTGGGCCGGCGACGACCCGTCCCGGGAGGGCCTGGTTGATACGCCGGACCGGGTCGTACGCGCCTTTGGGGAATGGTTTTCCGGCTATGACGAAGACCCGGTTGACGTTCTTTCCAAGACCTTCGAAGAAGTCGAAGGTTATGATGAGATGGTCGTGCTGAGAAATATCGGTTTTACCTCGCATTGCGAACATCACATGGCGCCGATCATTGGCCGCGCCCATATCGGCTACCTACCGGCAAATCGCGTGGTCGGAATCAGTAAACTCGCGCGGGTCGTGGAGGTCTATGCCCGGCGGCTCCAGATACAGGAAAAAATGACCGCCCAAATCGCCAATGCCGTGAATGACACACTGAAACCCATAGGGGTCGGCGTGGTGATTGAGGCATCTCACGGCTGTATGACGACCCGGGGAGTCAACAAATCCAATTCAAGCCTGATTACCAGCCGGATGATCGGAGGCTTCCGCGACAATCCTTCAACCAGACGGGAATTCCTGTCCGCCATTGGAAACCCGGTTTCAGGTCAGAATTTTGGCGCCTAAATCGGCCTCAAGGGTGCGACCGTAATTTGCTTGATCTTCGCCCCATATTCTTTGTTGTCGGCGTATTGCTGACCACCCTGGCCGCCGCCATGTGTGCGCCGCTGATCGTTGACGCGATCGATGGAAATCTCGATTGGAAAGTGTTCGCGGCATCGGCGGGATTGACGTTGTTTGTCGGCGTCACGATGACATTGACATGCCGATCATCCTGGACCCGCTTCAGTATTCGGCAGGCATTTATTCTGACTACCGCGAGCTGGCTGGTGCTCACCATGTTCGCCGCCCTACCTTTCGCCTTCGCGGGGCTGGGGCTAAGCTATACCGACGCTTTTTTTGAAGCAATGTCGGGAATAACCACCACCGGCTCAACGGTCATGACGGGGCTCGATAACGCGCCCCATGGCATTTTGCTGTGGCGTTCCCTGCTGCAGTGGCTCGGCGGCATCGGCATCATCGTCATGGCTGTCGCGATTTTGCCGGCATTGCAGATCGGCGGAATGCAGCTGTTTCGCATGGAATCGTCAGACCGCTCGGAAAAGGTCATGCCGCGTGTTGCCCAAATAGCGAGCGGCATCGGTTTCATCTATCTCGGTTTGACGGCGATATGCGCTCTCGCGCTCTGGAGTTCGGGCTTCAGCGGCTTTGACGCCATCGCCCATGCGATGACCACCATTGCAACGGGCGGGTTTTCGACCTCGGACGGATCCATCGGTGGTTTCGGCAACGTAAACGCGGAAGTTATCATCACCATTTTCATGATCGTCGGCGGCTTGCCCTTTGTCCTCTATCTCCAGGCGGTCCGCGGCAATCCCATGGCTATCCTTCGCGACAGCCAGGTTAGGTGGTTCATCACCTTTGTGGCGCTTTGCATCGTCATTACGGTGTTGTGGTTATACACCACCCACGATGGGAGCATTTTAAGCGCGCTCCGGTATGTATCGTTCAATGTGGTCTCAATCATTACTGGAACCGGGTATACGTCGGCCGATTATGGCTCCTGGGGCGGATTCGCCATGGGGATCTTTTTTTTCATCATGTTTATCGGCGGCTGCGCCGGCTCAACCACATGCGGAATCAAGGTCTTCCGGTTCCAGGTTCTGTACGCCACCGCGGAAACCCAGATCCGGCGCCTGATCCAACCGCACGGCGTTTTCGTGGCGCATTTCAATCAGCGCCCAATTTCGGAAGAAGTCGCTGGATCGGTCATGAGTTTTTTCTATCTGTTTGTCATCAGCTTCATGGTGTTGACGCTCTTGCTGAGCATGATCGGGCTTGATTTCGTCACCGCGGTTTCAGGAGCCGCGACGGCAATTTGCAATGTGGGCCCGGCGCTTGGAGATATTATTGGCCCCATGGGAAACTTCGGAACGCTTCCCGACGCCGCCAAATGGGTGCTTTCCGCCGGAATGCTGCTGGGCCGCCTGGAATTGTTTACGGTGCTGATCCTGTTTGCGCCCTCATTCTGGAAAGGTTGAACCGGGAAAGCCATGGCTGGAATTGCAATTGAAGCCACCGAATGGATCGAACGGTTGATCGGTTTTGACACCGTGTCGGCCAATCCCAACATGCCACTTGTGGAAGACGTGGCGAATTATCTCGACGGATTCAATATTCCGGCAAAACTAATCCCCGACGACACCGGTTCAAAAGCAAATCTATTTGCCACCATTGGCGCCGATACAGACTTCGCGGAAGGCATCGTGCTGTCGGGCCATACGGACGTTGTCCCCGTGGCAGGGCAACCCTGGGATAGCGATCCGTTTCAAATGATGGAAATGAATGGCCGGATCTATGGCCGCGGCTCGGCCGACATGAAAGGCTTCATTGGCTGCGTCCTCGCCATGATCCCGGAATTGGCGGCGCGCAATCTTTCCATGCCGGTTCACCTCGCCCTATCTTATGATGAGGAAGTCGGCTGTATCGGTATCCGCCATTTGATCGGCCTGATCGGCACGGAATTGCCCCGCCCGAAACTGGTCATCGTGGGCGAACCCACCGGCATGAATGTGTTCGACGCTCATAAAGGCATTTCCCAACAAAGCACCACGGTCACCGGGCTTGACGCACATTCAAGCCGGCCCGGTGAGGGCGTCAATGCGGTCGCATTCGCCGCTGAAATCATTGGCTTCATCAGTCGGCTCGCATTGGAATATGCCGCGGCAACGCACGATGATGGCCGCTTCGACCCACCCGGCACTACCTTCAATATTGGAACCATCGAAGGCGGAACGGCCGTCAACATCATCGCGCGGGAATGTACCTTCAAATGGGAGTTTCGTCCAACTCCGGGAACCGACCCGCAGGCTATACTGAAACGGGTAGAAGCATATATCGACAGCGAAATCCTTCCTCGGATGCATGCTGTCGACCGCAATGCCAGTGTCCGGACCACAGTCAATGTTACCGCGCCGACGCTCGAATCCGACTCCGAATCGCTGGCCGTTCAGTTTGTCCTCCGTCTGGCGGGCGCAAACCAGACGGGCGCCGCGTCTTATGTCTGTGAAGCCGGGTTGTTTGCGGAAGCTGGTATTCCGGCGGTTATTTGCGGGCCCGGGAACATCGCCCAGGCGCATAAACCGAACGAATTTGTCGATTTGAGACAGATCAATGCATGTTCGAATTTTTTGTCGAACCTGATGGACAATCTGTCGAATTAGCCGGTTTACCGCGATGAAGACCGAAAATGCTTTTTGATCTGGATTTCCAGTGAAGCATTGATATCGTTCATCATGGCTTCCACCATGTCAAACCAGGTTTTCTCGCGGTCATACAGAGAAATATTCTCTGGAACCGATTTTGATCGCTGCGCACGCGATACGACCGCGCCCGATTGCCGACCTTCGCCATCCAGAATTGCGATGGCGATTTCGATCACGCCGTCATACCGTTCCGCCTGATCGGTCGTCAGCATGGCGCGTACGCCGGTACTGCGCGCCAGCGGCACTTCGACAACGCTCGCCCGGCGAATGGTGACCCGCGCGGTCCCCGAAGCGCCGACGGGTTTGAGCCGCTCGCGGCTCCAACGTTCGGCCGCCGCCTGTGGTTTGACGGGAAACAGATGCTCCACGTTGGGCGCGACACCGGTCGATCTATACTCGCTGACGATTTTTATCTGGGCGACATCAAGCTTGATGGGCTCCAGATGGGCATAAGACAGCTGTGGAAAGCCGCTCGGCGGCGGCGGCGTTTCGCAACCCGAAAGCATTGCAATCGCGACAACTGCCACAAACAAGTTCTTCGGCCGCAACATTTCAATCATCTCCATACCTCTTTAAGCCCGGCAAATTTTTGCATATCGGGTGGGACTTATTCAAGACGCGTAAATGCCGTCCAGATCCATCGGGGCGAAATTATAGTCGAGACCACAGAATTCGCAGGTGACGATCACCATGTCGTCGACGGTCATCTGTTCGATTTCGGCCCTGGGGAATGACCTTAACATGCCGACGACCTTGTCCTGCGTGCAGCGGCAAAACATGACCAGCGGGTTCGGTTCAAAAACTCGCACGCCGTCTTCATGAAACAAGCGATATAGAAGCTCATGCGGGTGGAGCGCAGCATCGAGCAATTCCTCCTCGCTCGTTGAACTCATCAATGCAACCGCGCTCACCCAATCATCTTCGTCATCGTCATCCCGTGCTTCACCCGACAGCAGGCTTCGGCCCTTATTCGGTAACCGTTGTATCATCACGCCGCCGGCGCGCCACGCGGACTCAGCCGATTCCACGGGGACACGGCCGGCCGCCAGAAGGACCACTGCGTCCAGCTGTTCAGATTGTCGGATGTAGTTATGGGCGCTTTCCGCCAACCGAGCTCCGGTAAGTTCGACAATGCCTTGAAATCGTTCCGTATCGGGCCCTTGATCGACAGTAAATGCGAGATGACCGGAGCCCAGCAGACGCGGGACCGGACTTGCGCGCCAATCAACGGGATCATCCTTGCCCGCAACAGCCCGAAGCCGTTCGTCATCGAATTGGGCATAACCCCGCATTTTGCCATCCGTGGTGATATCAACCACGAGTGTCCCTACCGGACCGTCGCCCTTCGCCTGGACCGAAAACACGCCATCGAATTTCAGCGCGCCCGAGATCAAAGCGGCAAGCGCCAGCAATTCGCCCAGCAATGAAGCGACCGGTTCAGGATAATCATGGTTGCCAAGCACGTCCTCGACAACTTTTCCCAACCGCACCGTGCGGCCTCTTGCGGCAATTTTTTCAAGCTGAAATGGCTGAACAAGATTATCGGTTATAGACGCCATGAGACTTCACGTTTTAACCCAGACACCAAGTCAATATAGCCTTTTGCGCATGCAAACGATTTTCCGCCTCATCCCAGACCACGGATTGCAGGCCATCCATAACAGATTCCGATACTTCTTCATCGCGATGCGCTGGTAGGCAATGCATGAACAACGCGTCCGGTTTTGCCGCCACCATCAACCTGTCGTCCACGCAATAAGGGGCCAAAATTTTCCGTCGTCGATCCGCCGCTTCATCACCCATGGAAACCCAGGTGTCGGTGACCACGCAATCCGCCCCGGAAGCTGCTGCCAATGGGTCCTTCGTACAGGTAATTGCGCCGCCATTTTCCCGCGCCCAATCCAGGACATCCTGGGACGGGGAAAATTCATTTGGACAGGCCAGTCTAATCTCAAATCCGAATTTGACGGCCGCCTGAATCCAGGTGGTGGCCATGTTGTTTCCATCGCCCGACCACGCGACGATCTTTCCCGCGATAGGCCCCCGATGCTCTTCGAAGGTCATCACATCGGCCATCAATTGACACGGGTGAGAGTGATTGGTTAACCCATTGATCACGGGCACGGTTGCGTATTCAGCCAGGTCTCGCAAGTTACCGGCGTTTGTGGTCCGCATCATCACCACGTCGACATATCGCGACAAAACCCGCGCCGTATCGGCTATGGTTTCGCCGCGGCCGATTTGCATTTCCGTCGGCGTCAGCACGACGACCGAACCGCCGAGTTGCTTCATCCCCACTTCGAAGGACACCCGGGTCCGGGTCGACGGTTTTTCGAAAATCATCGCAAGCGTTTTCCCGGCGAGCCCGCCTGGCGGCGGCGCAGTGGCGTCGCCGCGCTTAAATGCCGCGCCGAGGTCAACAATCTGGCGCAGCGTATCGGCCTCTAGGGCGGCCAGATCGAGGAAGTGCCGTGGGTGTGTCACCCTTCAAGCTCCACGCAGGATTTCTCCAGGATCTGGCACGCCTCATCCACATGGGATTGTTCAGCGATCAACGCGGGCACCATGCGCACAACATTATCGGCGGCGAGCACCGTCAACAAGCCATGCTCGGTCAGCTTCGCGCCGAGTTCCGCGTTTGGAACAACGCATTTCATGCCCCACATCAGACCAGTCCCACGTATGGTTTCAAGAACCTTGGGGTGGCGTTGCGTGATGTCATTCATTTGCCTGCCAAGCTCGGCGCCAGTTTTCCGCGCTTGATCAAGAAATCCGTCTCCAAGCACGATGTCGAGCACCGCATTGGCGACCGCCATGGCCAGCGGATTGCCGCCAAATGTACTGCCATGGGTGCCCGCGACTATTCCAAGCGCCGCGCTTTCGGTCGCTAGGCACGCGCCGATGGGAAAGCCGCCTCCAAGGCCCTTGGCGACCGCCATCACGTCGGGCGTGACGCCCGAATGTTCATGGGCGAACAACTTGCCGGTCCGGCCCATGCCGCACTGGACCTCGTCATAGATCAACAACAGGCCGAATTCATCGCAGGCGTCCCTCAACCCCTGCAGAAATTCGGTACTGGCGGGGAAAATGCCTCCTTCGCCCTGCACCGGTTCGACAAGAATGGCCGCGGTTTCTTCGGAAATCGCGTCACGCAATTTATTGAGATTTCCGAAGGGAACATGGTCGAAGCCCTCGACCATCGGTCCGAATCCCTTTTTATGCGCCGGATTGGCGCCCGCTGAAACGGTGGTCAGGGTCCTGCCGTGAAAGCTGCCTTCAAAGGCGATAACCCGATAGCGCCCTTCCCGCCCGGAATCCGAATGAAATTTGCGCGCGAGCTTGAGACTGGCCTCGACCGCCTCGGCGCCCGAATTGCAGAAGAACATCGTGTCGGCGAAGCTGTTGGCGACCAACCGATCAGCGAGCCGTTCCTGTTGCGGAATGCGATAGAGATTGGATGTATGCCAAAGTTTCTCAGCCTGGCCGACCAGCGCCTGGACCAAATGCGGATGGCTGTGGCCCAACAAGGTAACCGCAATTCCGCCACCGAAATCGAGGAAGCGCCGACCGTCGGTCGTGTACAGATCGAGACCTTCACCCCGTTCGAAAGCAAGCTCCGGCTGTCCGTAACTCGGCATAATTGCTGGAATCATGATCGCCTCCCCGTCACCGCCAAATCACGGCAAGTGATTGGTTCCATATGAAAAAAGGCGGCGAGTATGTTGCGCGCGGCAATGGCTGTCAATGTATAGAGCATAGTCCGGTCATATAGGATCATTTGACCGGACTATGCCATGGCCGAAGGGGTTTAGCTCTTGAGCTTGTAACCGCTGGCAAACATCCAGTGGCAGGCCAACCAAAGCGCAATATCGACCGTCAGCACCACGATTACGCCGGCGATCAGAGAGCCGTCATGATGGCCGATAAAGCCGTATCGGAACCCATCGATCAGATAGAAAAACGGGTTGAACATCGCGACGTCCCGCCACATTTCCGGCAGACGGTCGATTGAATAGAACGTTCCGGAAAGAAACGACAGGGGCGTCACCAGAAAATTAGTGATCGACGCAATATGATCGTATTTTTCGGTCCAAATCGCCGTCATGAGGCCAAGCAAGGACAGCATGATGGGTGCGCCGGCGGCATGGAACAGCACCAGCCAGATATCGTGGATATGAAGCGGAACGAATATTGAGGCCGCGAACCCAACACAGGCCGCGACCAGAATGCCGCGGGTCGCGCCGCCGAGACCAAATCCCAGGGTCAACTCCACTGGTGCCATTGGCGGCATCAGCATATCGACGATGTTGCCCTGTATCTTCGACATCATGACCGACGACGTCGTGTTGGCGAAAGAATTTTGTATGATTGCCATCATGATCAGACCGGGCGCCAGGAACTCGGTGAACGGCACGCCGCCGAGTTCCCGCACCGCGCCACCCAGCGCCAGCGAAAATACCGCCATGAACAGCAGCGTCGTCACCACCGGCGCCAACAAGGTTTGCAATCCGACTTTGGCGAAACGCCGGACCTCTTTCTCGTAATGGGTCCACGTGCCCAGCCAGTTTACGGCGCCAATGATCCGAGGTTCCGGGGGTTGCCCGCCCGCTGGACGTTCTGCATGCTTTTGATCAGTCGCCATCGCCGCCCTCGGTTCCAGGCGCGTCGGAATCGGGGGTCGCCTGACCGGCGCCGGACCGCGCCGTTTTGTTCCGGGTGACCGATGCCCGCTCCCTGCCCGCATCGGGCTGGCCCGATAGCATGCGGATGCGCGCGGCCGGCGCCTGGCCAAATCTGTCTTCTCCAAAATAGACCGTCTGATGGGGAAACGGAATTTCGATACCCAACTGGTCAAAACGTTTTTTCATGCGGCGGTTAAACTCGCGGCCGACCTGCCATTGCTTGATCGGCAATGTCGTGAACCGCGCCTTGATCACGACGGCGGAGTCCGCCAGTTGATCGACTCCAAGAATTTCAAGCGGTTCGATGATCAGATCCTTGAAGCTATCATCCTGCTGCATTTCCGCGCCGATCTCGCGCAGCACTTCGACCACGTCATCGGTATCTTCGCTATACCCGACGCCGACATCGAAAACATATCGGGAAAATTCCTTGGTCATGTTTTCGACGGTGGTGACTTCGCTGAACGGGATGATATGCACGTTGCCACCGACATCCCTCAGCCGGAGCGTCCGGATAGTCAGGCTTTCAACCAGCCCGCCATGGCTGCCGATCCGAACTACGTCGCCGACCGCGATCTGGTCTTCCATCAGAATGAAAAATCCGGTGATGATATCCTTGACCAGGGCCTGCGCGCCGAAGCCGACCGCCAGGCCCAATATTCCCGCGCCCGCAAGCAATGGTCCAATATCCATCCCCACTTCGGACAACGATGACAAAATTACCAATATTATCAGAGTGATCATCAGGGCATTTCGTAAAAGCGGAAGCAATGTCCGCGCTCGGCTGCTGACATCCGCGCCGTCCGCATCGCTCTGGTTTAAATATCGTTCGATTGCGGAACTGAAAAATTCCCAGACCAGCACCGCCAGAATCACGATCACGATGATGGTCAGCAGGCTACCGGCAATGCTCCGCCCGATGTCGGTGGCCAACCATCCGAAGGCGTCGATTCTCCATGCCTGCAATACGGCGAAAACCGCGAGCGCCACGATGACGGCGCGGACGCCGTGATGAAGAATGGCGAGGTAGCGGCCGGCGCGCGCTTCCAACCCCGGGAAACGCCGGCGGACATCTTCGCCAATCCCGAGACCCCGTTCGAGTAATTGTTTCATTGCCCGCGACAATAGGACTGCTGCGGTCACGATAATGATCGTGAACACCGTTCCCTTCACGATCAGCGCAAATCCGCCTTCAAGATTTACCGCCCAGACCAGAAACAGCGCCGTAACATAAATAATCGCGAGAACATGCCAGATATCCGCCAATCTTCGGCGCAACACGCCGATCCCCGCCCGACCGGACTCGACCTCGGTTGACCCGGAAATCCATTTTGCCAAATTGTTCCGGTTCTGAAGAATCAGGACAACCAACAGCAGGGCGATCATAAGTCCGATGAGCAACCGGATGGTCTGATAACCGCTGGACGGCAACCCAAGCAGCAAGGACGCTTCGGCGAGAAAATAGCCATAGACGCCGATATTAACGAAGCGCCTCACCCAAAGGGACATGTAGTTCGCATTCAGGTCGCTCAGCGGAAAAAGACGCCGTCCCTCAGCTTGCGGCGCCAAAACTGTACACGCGATTGAAATGATGCCGCGTGCAACTAAGATGGCGTTGATCACCGAAAGGGCGACAAGATTGATTGTCTTGTCGGCATGAACCACCGGCAACGCGCCATAGGTCGCGATGCCGAATGCCAGCAAAGGCAGCAAATCAACAAATATTCGCGCCGTCAAAAGCGGGATCCTGACGAGTATTGAACTCGATTGACGGTCCGCGATTATCCCGCGTAAACGCCCCAAAGCCAGGTTCACGATCCAGAAAACGATGACACCGGCGGCCACGACAGCCATAATCTTCCAGATCAACGCGATCCAGAATGCGCGGTTTTCGATGTTGGAAAACTGGTCGCGGACCCAGTTTATTGCTCCTGAAAAATCGACGAACGCGTCGGATCCGGAGACAAGCTTGTCCCCGAAATTACTGAGGCGCTCGGAGACTACATCAATAAATCTTGCGCCTATGCGGCGGTCGTTCGCATCTTTTCCTTCCACTTGCCGTCGGACGGCGAGCAGAGCGTTTAGCTGGCCAATCAGCTTTTTCCGCGCGGATTTGTCCTCCAGCGTATCGACCAGCGCCTTGATCTCCGCGTCGGGTAGCGCGCCCATGGCGGACTCGGCCTGAACTCCGGAGTCGGTTTGCGCGTCCGCCGGGCCGTCCAAAACCATCGCGGCCAGGAAAAACATCAAAAACGCAAATGGAACGATCCGTGCATGCGTGAGAAATGGTGAATTCATTCTGTTTCATCGGTTTTTCGGAATTGAAGCGAATTTATCTTCTCTACGTCGACATGTCACACTTTATACGGCTTTGATCGAAATCACGTGAACCCGGCGGGACCATCGCCTATGATCTGTCGTCAGAATCCCGGGAATATAAAATTATGGGTACAATAAATCTGTCGGATAAAGTCGCCATTGTCACCGGCGGCGGGCGCGGGCTCGGCCGCGCCATGACGCTGTCCCTCGTGGAAGCGGGCGCCAGCGTTTGCGCCGCAACCTATAACGCGGAAGATATCGACAATCTGCGCACTGAATGTGACAGCCTGCCCGGACGGGTCCTGGCCATCGAAACCGACATTCGCAGCGCGGAAGATTGTGCGATCGCCGTTCGCAGCACGGTCGATGCGTTCGGCGGCGTCGATATGCTGGTCAATAATGCGGGCGTCGGCATGGTACTGGTCAGCGACAACTACACCCGCGTCGCGCCGAAGTTCTGGGAGATCGAACCGGACGCATGGCGTCAGATTATTGACACCAACTTTTCCGGCGCATTTCAGATGGCGCGAGAAGCAACGCCCCATATGCTGGAAAAAGGCTGGGGCCGCATCGTAAATGTGACCACCAGCATCCACACCATGCAACGCAAGGGGTATTCGCCTTACGGATCATCCAAGGCGGCGTTCGAGGCGGCGAGCCTGTCTTGGTCGGAAGATTTGGAAGGCACCGGCGTTTCGGTGAATATTCTGATTCCCGGCGGCGCGGCGGATACGACTCTGCTGCCCGGCAAGCCCGGCGATCCGGGACGATCCGGCGCCGATGGCAATCTGCTGGACCCGGTGGTCATGAAAGCTGGCATTCAATGGCTCGCGTCGAATTTTTCCGACGGCGTCAACGGCTTGCGCTTTATCGGCAAGGACTGGGATTCGTCCTTGCCGCCGGAACGGGGCGCGGAAAATTCGGCGGGGCCGATCGGTTTCGATCCCCGGCCGAAACAATAAACGCGGAATTCAAGGAACGATCATGGTGAAGTTTGGCGTAGGACAGGGCGTACCACGTTGGGAAGACCCGCGACTATTGCGCGGCGGCGGGCGTTATTCGGACGATATCAACCGATCCGGTCAGGCATATGGCCATGTCGTAAGATCGATTCACGCCCATGCGGTTATCAATTCGATCGATGTTGCCGCCGCACGGGCCGCGCCAGGCGTGTTGGCCGTCTATACCGGGAAAGACTACGCCGCGTCGGGTCTTGGTGCGATACCCTGCGCCGTGCCGCGCCAGAAACCAGATGGCTCGCCGATGTTCACCCCGCCCAATATGGCGCTGCGGACCGGGCGGGTCCGCCTGGTCGGCGATTACGTTGCCTTCGTCGTTGCGGAAACGCTGGAGCAGGCTTGCGATGCCGGGGAACTGGTGGAAATCGACTATTCGCCCCTGCCGTCGGTTACCGCGACGATGGACGCCACCGCCGACAATGCCGCGAGCGTCTGGGACGAGTGCCCCGACAATGTCTGTTTCAAGTTCAATCTGGGCGATAGGGCAAAAACCGATGCCGCTTTCGACGCCGCCGATCACGTCACGCGGCTGGAGATGAATATCACCCGGGTTGCGGTCAACCCGATGGAGAACCGCGCCTGCGTCGCGGAATATGACAAATTTGATGACCGCTATACGCTTTACGCCGGCTGCCAGGGACCGCACGGGTTGCGGCAGGCGATGGCGGAGCCGATCCTGAAGATCCCGGAAAACAGGCTCCGCATCGTCAGTGACGACATGGGCGGCGCTTTCGGCATGCGGAGCGGGCCATATTGCGAATATATTCTTTGCCTGTGGGCGGCAAAAAATATGGACCGGCCGGTGAAATGGACCGGCGACCGCACCCAGGGCATGATGAGCGACGATCACGCCAGGGATAATTTTACCACCGCCGAACTGGCGCTCGACCATGACGGAAAATTCCTCGGACTTCGCATCCGCACGATCGCCAATCTCGGCGCGTATCTGACCTTGCTCGGCCCCCATTCGCCGACCAATAATCTTGGGACTTTGGCCAATACTTACACCACGCCCGCGTTCGATATCGAAATCACCGGGGTTTTCACCAATACAAATTCCACCGGACCGTACCGGGGGGCGGGCCGTCCGGAAGCGGCATATGTCATCGAACGGGTGATCGACAGCGCGGCGCGGGAAATGGACATCGACCGGGCGGAAATCCGCCGCCGCAACATGATTCCCGAAAGCGCCATGCCCTATCAAACCGGGCTGTTGTTCAAATATGATTGCGGCCAATTCGAAAAGAACATGGATGGCGCGCTGAAAATGTCGGAATTCGATGGGTTCGAGAACCGAAGGACGGATGCCCGATCACAGGGCAAACTGCGCGGCATCGGCATCGCCAACGCCATCGAGCAATCGGCCGGCGGACCGCAGGAAACCGCCCAGATCCGGTTCGACCCATCGGGCAGCGTCACTTTGATCATGGGCACCCATAATCACGGCCAGGGACATGAAACCATTTTCCGCCAGATGCTGTCGGAAAAGCTGGGGCTTGAGTTCGAACAAATCGTGCTGTCCCAGGGCGACACCGACAAGGTGATCGCCGGCACGGGGACGTTCGGGTCCAGATCGTCGGGCGTCGGCGGCGCGTCGATCATGATGGCCGCCGACAAGATCATCGATAAATGCCGCATCGTGGCGGCACATCAGCTGGAAGCGGCCGAGGAAGATATCGAGTTCGAAAATGGCGATTTTACAGTTGCCGGCACGGACCGCTCGGTCAGCCTGATCGACACGGCCAAGGCGGCGCAGAACTTCATAACCGCACCGCCCGGCATGGAACCCGGCCTGGATGAATGGTCGGCATGGCGTCCGCCCGCGCCGACATTTCCCAATGGCTGCCATGTCTGCGAGGTGGAAATCGACCTGGAAACCGGTGAACTCGATTTGCTGTGCTACTGCGCGGTCGATGACGTGGGAACGGTCATCAACCCGCTATTGCTCGACGGTCAGGTCCACGGCGGCATTGCCCAGGGCGTTGGGCAGATCGTGATGGAAAATGTCGTCTGGGACCGTGAGTCCGGCCAGCTCATCGCGGGCTCCTTCATGGATTACGCCATGCCGCGCGCCGATGATTTTCCCAATTTCAAATTGAAAACCAACGAAGTGCCGAGCGCAACCAACCCCATGGGTGTCAAGGGCGCGGGTGAAGCCGGCTGCGTGGGCGCCATGCCCGCCTTGATGAACGCCATAGTCGATGCGCTGGCCCCAATCGGAATCGATAGCTTTGATATGCCCGCAACGCCGGAACGACTGTGGCAGGCTATTAAACACGCTTCAGCGTAGCGCCAGTCACATTTGTGTGGAGAGAAACTCGCGGGTTACGCGGATCGCATCCGCCAATCCGACGCGTTCGATGGAAACGCCTGGCGGAAACGCGCCGGCCAGGCGCGACGGCATCATTGGGTCGAGCATGATGAAAATTCCGGCATCGCCCTGACGCCGCACCAGCCGGCCATAGGCCTGTTTCAGTCTGAGCCGGGTGATCATGTCGTCATAATGCCCGCGCGCGAACGCCTTGCGGCGATGACGATGCAGAATGGAGGGCCGCGGCCAGGGAACCCTGTCGAACACGATAAGCCGCAAAGATCGGCCCGGCACGTCGACCCCGTCACGCACCGCATCGGTTCCCAGCAGACAGAAATCCTCCTCGGCGCGGAAGATATCGATCAGGCTGGCGATATCCATATTGTCCGCATGCTGAGCCAAAAGCGTGAGACCGGCCACTTCCAGTTCCTGTGCAATTTTCCCATGCACGGCCCGCAATCGTGAGATTGCGGTAAACAGCCCGAGCGCGCCGCCGCCCGCCGCAACAAATAATTCCCGATAGGCGGCGGCGACCTGGGTCAGATTATCCTTTCTCACATCGGTGATCACTAAAACACGGGTCTGGACCGGATAATCGAAGGGCGACGGCGCCAAGGCGCGAATTGCCTGATTTTCGAGATGGCTGGCGCCGCTGCGTTCCTCGGCGGCGATCCAGTCGACTTCTTCATCGCCGGTACCATCCCGCATGGTGGCCGAAGTCACGACCATGCCATGGGCCGGCGAGGCCACCAGACGCGCGAAAGGTATCGTCGGATCGGTCCAGTGCCGGTGCATGCCGACATCGAAATCGCGTCCTCCCATGCGGCTGATGGAAAACCAGTCGACGAACTCCTCCGGGACGCCTTCGCCGAGCGCCGTCAACATGGCGCGCCACGCTTCGATCTGGCCTTCGACGCGGCGGCGCAAACCGCGGCATACCGCCTCGACCCGGTTGCGGGTTGCGGTATCGAGATCGGCGGCGCGGATATCCAGCTGGCCGGTCAGTCTTTCGGTCAGTGCCCGGATCGGATTGGACAACCGGCCGAGCGCGATTTCCAGTTCAAGCGCCGCGTCCAGCAAACCATCGACCAGGGGCAAGGTTTCGGTTTCGAGATTGTAGGGCGTGTTGGGATCGTCGGTGCGGGCATAGACCTGCCGGCGGACCAGACTCAAAAAAGCCTCCGCGGCGCCGTGGGGGGACCCCCCGGAAAAACGCTGACGCCAATCCGGTCCTGGTAGTTTGCGAGCCGCCTGCAGGACTTCGACAAGCCGATCCTCGGTCGTCTCGTCAAAAGCCGCCATGTCCTCAATGCGCCGCCTGAGACCCCGCGCCCGGCTATGGCGGCCTTCTTCCGCGCCAAGCAGCCAATGGCGCAGATCGGCACATTCCTGCCCGCCGAGATGGGCCGAAAACGCGCTGTCGGCGGCGTCGAAGACGTGATGACCCTCGTCGAAAATCACGCGCGTGGGGACAAACCCGTCATCAAGCCCGCCGGACGCCGCTTGTGTCATGACAAGGGCATGGTTGGCGACCACGAGATCGGCGCGGCGCGCCCTGCGGACGGCGCGCTCGATGAAGCATTTGTGATAATGCCGGCACGCCGAATAAATGCATTCGCCGCGCCGATCGGTCAGCCCCAGCGTATTGCGCGCGCCCAGCAGATCGCCGAGCCAGGCCGGAAAATCGCCACCGACCATGTCGCCATCCCGCGTCGCCGACGCCCAACGCGCAATCAGCCCCAGCGCGATGGCGTCTTCGGGCCGCGCGCCGATCCTCGGCGTCGCTTCTTCCAAATTTAACAGACACAGATAGTTTTCCCGACCCTTCCTTATCACCACCCGGCGCGATTTGACGGCGGGATCGGGGCAGAGCCGGTCCAGCTCGCCATCGATCTGGCGCTGAAGGTTGCGGGTATAGGTGCTGATCCAGACCGGCGCTTCGTTTTTTTCCGCCCACAGACTGGCGGGCGCGATATAGCCGAGGGTCTTGCCGACGCCGGTTCCGGCTTCGGCGATCACAAGATTGGGTTCGTCCTCGCGCTCGCGCTGGGTAAAGGCGAGGCTCACGGCGGATGCATAATCCGCCTGCTGGGGTCGTTCCTCGGCATCATCGCCGACCAGCCCGGCAAGGCGCGCGCGCGCCGCGGCCGGATCGATCACGATATTACCGGGCGGAGGTTCAGGCGCATAGTCGGACCATTCAGGCAGCCGACGCCAGATATCCAGATTACCTCCCGAGATATCGTCATCCATGTCCAGTGCGCCGCGCACCGCGGGCGCCCAGCCCCAGCCGCCCCGCGCCATCGGGGAAACAATTGGGGCCGCCGCGCGTTTGTCGCGCTCATCCATGTCGCGCAATCCGTCGATCAACCGCGACGACGCCTCCACCAAAAGGCGGGCAGAGGCCTCAAGATTTTCCGGACGGGCAAGACCGAGCGCATCCGCAATTCCGTTAATTGTCGGCAGGCAGGTTTGTGCCGGAAATACGAAGGCAAACAACTCCAGGATATCGCGCGCTTTGAACGGTCCGCTCCCCAGCCGGCGCGCGACGGATGGCTGATGGCAGATAATCGGAATCATGCCGCCCGCGATCATCCCGGACGCATCGGCTCGCCGGATTTCACGCGGCTCTTTGCCGTCTTCCAACAACACCACGCGGCGAATTCCCACGACAAGCACCGGCGATGGAATCAAAAGAAGGTCGGAAGAAGCTAATTCGTTCATTGGTTCATTCATATCTGCGTGGGCAGTATAGGGCGCGGACGCCGGACCCGCCATTGACGCGATTCGGGTGCGCGCGTAGGTTCTGCGCCGCTGCCCCAACGACAAGGAAATTTCGTGAGTACCGACCGCAACGATGCCAATTCCGCGCGATCCTGGCCTTTCGAGGAGGCCCGGAAGGTGCGCGACCGACTGGGCGGCCAAACACCGGAAAAGGGCTATGTGCTGTTCGAAACCGGCTATGGCCCGTCGGGACTGCCCCATATCGGGACATTTGGCGAAGTCGTCCGCACGACGATGGTGCGCAAGGCGTTTGCCGAGATCTGCGACATGCCGACGCGACTGTTCGCCTTTTCCGACGATATGGATGGGCTGCGCAAGGTGCCCGACAATGTTCCGAACCAGAAAATGATGAACGAGCATCTCGGCAAACCATTGACCGCGATTCCCGACCCGTTCGGCACCCATGAGAGTTTCGGCCACCACAATAATGCCCGGCTTCGAGCCTTTCTCGATGAGTTCGGCTTCGACTACGAATTCCAGTCGTCAACCGAGTGTTACAAGAGCGGCAGGTTCGATGCGGCGCTGCTCGGCGTGATGGCCCATTATGACGAGGTCATGAAAGTCATCCTGCCGACATTGGGCGAAGAACGCCGCGCGACCTACAGCCCGTTTTTGCCTGTCTGTCCCAAAACCGGGGTGGTGCTGCAGGTTCCCGTGATCTCCCGCGATCTGGAGGCCGGCACGATTGTCTATCGCGACGAGGACGGCGCCACGCAGGAAGTATCGGTGACCGGCGGCCATTGCAAACTGCAATGGAAAGCCGACTGGGCAATGCGCTGGGTGGCGCTGGCGGTCGATTACGAAATGTCAGGCAAGGATTTGATCGAGTCGGTAAAGCTGTCGGGCCGCATTTGCCGCATTCTCGGCAGCACCCCGCCGGAAGGATTTACCTACGAACTGTTCCTGGACGAAAACGGCGAGAAAATCTCCAAATCCCGCGGTAACGGCTTGTCCGTCGAGGAATGGCTGACTTATGCACCGCCGGAAAGCCTGTCGCTGTTCATGGTCAACTCACCGCGCAAGGCCAAGCGGCTGCATTTCGATGTGATCCCGCGCCAGGTCGACGATTATCTGACCCATCTGGGAAAATTCGTGGAACAGGAACCCGCCGCGCGTTTGGACAATCCCGCATGGCACATCCACGGCGGCGTGCCGCCGGCGGCGGAAGGCTTCGTGACATTCGGTCTGCTGCTAAACCTCGCCAGCGTTTGCAATTCGGACGACAAATCGGTGCTCTGGGGCTTTATCACCCGATATGCGCCCGATGCGACGCCGGAAACGGCGCCTATCCTGGACCGGTTGGTGGAATACGCAGCGCACTATTACCGGGATTTCGTAAAACCCGCCAAAAACTACCGCGCACCGTCGGACATGGAACGCACGGCGATTGAGGAATTGGTCGCCGAATTGGAGGCGCTGCCCACCGACGCCGATGCGGAAACCATTCAGACCGAAATCTACGAAATCGGCAAACGGCACCCGTTTGAAAATCTCCGTGACTGGTTCAAGGCCTTGTATGAGGTTTTACTGGGCCAAAGCCAGGGGCCGCGCTTCGGGTCATTTGTCGCGCTCTACGGCAAGGACGAAACGATCGCACTGATAAAACATGTGCTCGCCGGTGAAAGACCCGCCTCGGATTGATCAACCGGGCGCTGTTCCCACGCCGACTCGCACATGCTGCATCAGTCGATATGCATCACCATGACGATACGGCTCAAAAGCATCGATAACCGTCTGGATCAGCACCGCCTGTTCAGCGGCAAGCAGCGATTCCATCTGAGCGGCGTTGCTGCGAATGATCCGATTCGGCCAAAAATCGCTGCCGACGGAAACTTCGCGTTCCGCCCTGAATTCCTGTTCCTTCACGCGTGTGAATCCAGCCGCCTCAAGCACGGTCGACACAGCACCGTTTGCGCCCAGCGCGTGGCGCTTGGGCGGTGCGCTGGGGGCTGGTTCTCCGAAATAGCCGCGCACCGCCTCGGCGAGAACCGCATGAAGCGGGTTGTCGTCATGGGGTCCCCAGACCATATAGGCGACCCTGCGGCCGGGCTTCAAGACGCGTTTCGCTTCCGATGCCGCCGCGACGCGATCGGCCGGGAACATCAATCCGAACTTACAGGTTACCGCATCGAAACTATTATCGGCGAATGGCAGGGATTGCATATCGGCAACGGCGGGTTCGATCTGGGTGAGATCCAGCGTTGATGCGCGCCGCCGGGACCCGCCCAGCATTTCGGTCGAAAAATCACTCGCCACCACAGATCCGCTGGACCCGACGCGAAGCGCGATGCTGATGGCGGGTTCGCCGCCGCCCGACGCCAGATCGAGCACGAATTCGCCCGGCGACACGCCGGCGGCGGATATCAGGGCTTGGTTTTGGGTATCGTCAGGGGATTCTCCCTTGGGTGCGGTGCGCAGCCAACCCACGCTGCGTTTCGCCCACATGGCGCGGTCCGAAGCACTGTTATCCGCCACGATCAAATCCTTTTTGTCCTTCGCGCGCTGCAAATTCAAAATAGAGCTTGTTGGCGAGATTGGCGAATTGACCCTGCTCATATTCCTGGTCCTCGACTTTCACCACAGGTAGGACCTTGGAGAAATTGCCGGTTAAGAAGATTTCATCCGCGTCGAGCACGTCCTGGAAACGCAATGTCCGTTCCTGAACCTCCACCCCGTCGCCGCGCAGCAATTCCATGATGCGCCGCCGGGTCAGACCCGCGAGAAACGTGCCGTTGGGAACCGGCGTCATGACCACGCCATCTTTTGCCATGAAAAGGTTGGATGTCGTGAATTCGGCGACATTGCCAACGGGATCAAGCACGATCGCGGAATCGAACCCTTTTTTGCGCGCATCCATCATCGCGCGCGCCACATTGGGGTAAAGACACGACGCCTTGGCGCCGGTGGGCGCCGATTCCGGCGATGGCCGGCGATAGGGCGACAGACAGGCCGTGCTTCCTTCCCAGACCACCATCGGCGCGACAAACACCGTCAACATGAATTTCACGCTGTCGAGAACCGGCGTCACGAACCCATCGGCGAAATAAAATAGCGGGCGGATATAAAGCTCTGCATCCTCCGAAAATTTTTCGATCCCTTCCCAGGCCAGGCGTTCAATTTCATCCGCCGTGATCGCCGGCGTCATGCCGAAAGATTTTGCCGATTCGATGACCCGCCGGCAATGGCGGTCCAAATCTGGCGCCAGTCGGCCGAACGCCCGCGCGCCATCGAACACGGCGGACGCCATCCACAGCGAATGCACCATCGGCCCGAACATGGGCGCGTCGCCCTCATGCCACGCGCAATCATGAAATGTGTAATTGTCTGCAGTCATACTGATGATAGGAGAACCACGACTGCCCCTCCGGTATCAAGCCCTAGGATTCGGCCTGACGCCTTTTGGATGAGTCCGGCGCAGTCTCAAACGCCTCGGCATAAGCGCGAATGCGCAGCACCATCGCGTGCAGCCCATTGGCACGGCTACCACTGAGATGGGAGCCCAACTCAAGCACTTCGAAGAAATCAGGCGGTGTGTTGATAATCTCTTCAGGGGTGCGGCCCGAATAAATCCTAAGCAACAAGGCGACAAGGCCCCGGACAATCAACGCGTCGCTATCGGCATTAAAATACAGACGATCTCCATCTCGCCGCGCATAAAACCAGACCCGTGACTGGCACCCTGGAACCAGATGACTATCCACCTGCATATCTTGGGGAAGCCCGGCCAGTTTGCGGCCAAGTTCAATGATATATTCATAGCGCTGCATCCATTCGCCGAGGAACTCGAATTCCTCCACGAGATTTTGCTTTGCTTCTTCCAGAGATTCGTCCGCCGTCATCACCGTTCCGAATATTTTGTTTAAAGTCTTGGCGTGGATATAGATGGGATGGGCTCCGCAATCAACGATCTCCATTTAAACAGCGAGGTGATTCGGATAGTGTCGCATTACGGTAATGTGGCGCCTCAAATCAACATCAAACATGCCGATCGAGGCTTTTGTGCTCGACCCATTCCAATTTGCCGGTCCGGTTTTAAGATCGTTGCCGCCGGAAACGGCACATCGGTTGGCCATTCACGCGATGCGTCTGGGTCTGGCTTTCCCGGAAAACGAAGCGTCGGACCCCATACTGGCGTGCGAACATTGGGGACTGAAATTCGCCAACCCAATCGGTCTCTCCGCCGGTTTCGACAAGGATGCGGAGGTGATGGGCGCGGCGCTGCGCCTCGGATTCGGTTTTACGGAAGCTGGCACGGTCACGCCTCTACCCCAGCCGGGAAACCCAAAACCAAGGCTGTTCCGGCTAACCGAGGATCAGGCGGTCATCAATAGGTTGGGCTTCAATAACGGTGGATTGACCCGGTTTGCCGTGCGATTTGCCCGCCTTGACCGGAGCGCACCGAAAGGTCCCGCCGGCGCGAATATCGGCCGAAACAGTTCGACTGAAGAAAAATCCGCAATTGCGGATTTCGAGATCGCAACCGAAGTGCTTGCGGGTCTGGTTGATTATCTGGTGATCAATATTTCCTCGCCGAATACGCCAGGTCTACGCGGCCTGCAACAACGGGGGCGGCTGGAGGAACTCATCGGACGATGTGTGGAAGCGCGCGCCCGGGGAATGCGCAGTGATGCGCCGCCGCCGCCATTGCTGGTGAAAATTGCGCCTGACCTGGATGAAAGCGCGAAACGCGATATTGCCGAATTGGCTTTGGAGGCCAACATTGCCGGGCTGATTGTCTGCAACACAACAATCGATCGTCCCACGACATTAAAATCCCAGTTTCGGAACGAAGCGGGAGGACTAAGCGGCGCGCCGATATTCGATTGCGCGCGAAATTTCGTGGCCCACATGTACCGGTTGACCGATGGCCGGATCCCCATAATCGGTTGCGGCGGCATTGGCAGCGGCGACGATGCCTATGCCATGATTCGGGCGGGCGCATCATTGGTTCAGCTCTATAGCGCCTTGGTTTTCGAGGGTCCCGCGCTGGTTTCCCGCATAAAGAAGCAGCTTGCGGAGCGTTTGCGTGGAGATGGCTTCGCCTGTATCGAGGCCGCAATTGGCGTCGACCACTGCAAAACCGCCTCGGCGCGGGCGCGAATTAATATAAAATGATTATTCGTGGTTAACGAGGTTTTAAGACAACTGAACGAGATTTAACGCGGGATTAACTTCACGGAGCGTGCGTCTCCATGTCTTTTCTGCGTCATCTGTTCGTCGTCTTGATGTATGCGACGGCCGCCGCCGCCGTGGCGGTGTCAACGCCGCGTCTTCTCCCCGGGATCGATATTCAGACCGGGCTCATCCTTGGCGGCGTGGTCCTGCTGTGCTGCGCATTGCTGCATGAAGTGTTTGCCCGGCAAATCCAGCATGGCCACCGGTCGGATGAAATTCACGACATACGGGAAAGCCAGGACGAGGTCGGGCGGGAACTGACCCTGGCCCGCGCGGAAGTCGGCAACATTCACGAAGCCTTGTCCAATTTCCGGGGCGCAAGGGCCTCAAGCCAATTCCAGAGCGACTTTGAGAATATGGTCTCGGAAGTCCGCATGCTTCAAAACCTGGTCGAACAGTTATCGACCCAGTCACACACCGGTCAGGCCGGCCATTCGGCAATCAGCCAGATTGATCGCAGCGAACCCGCCACGGGATCGAATCGTCGCGTGGCTCCGGTCGCCAACGACCTGGATGATGCCGCAATTCTGCAAATCATCCAGGACGGACTGCGCCAGGATCGGGTCGATCTGGTTCTGCAGCCGATCGTCAGCCTGCCGCAGCGAAAAAGAAAGTTTTTCGAAGCTTTTACCCGGATCCGCGCCGATGATGAGTTGATAATCCTGCCGGAGCAGTATATTTCCATCGCGGAGCGTGAAGGTCTGATCACGGCGATCGACAACATGTTGCTGTTTCGTTGCGTTCAACTTTTGCGCAAAACCCAGGGTCCCAATAAAAATGTCGGTTTCTTTTGCAATATATCGCCATACACGGTGGCTGATTTGGGATTTTTCCGGGAATTTGTTGAGTTCATGAGCGACCACGCGGAGCTCGCTTCTAACTTAATCTTCGAATTCTCGCAGGCAACAATTGCCAATCAGGATGAACAGATTATGCGGCAACTGGCCCGGCTGGCGGCCATGGGGTTCCGCTTTTCACTGGATCAGGTTACGACTCTCAGCCTGGATTTCGTGGCGCTTTCGGAACAGCATTTCAAATTCGTCAAAATCGAAGCGGAAGCCTTGCTGGCTGAGTTCAGTAATCCGTCCGACATCAAGGATATCGATCTTCAAGATCTCAAACGCGCCTTCGAACGCCACGGCATCGATCTGATCGTCGAAAAAATCGAAACCGAGCCCACTTTGCTTGAAGTGCTCGATTTTCAAGTCGATTTCGGCCAAGGATATCTTTTCGGCGCACCCAGCAAGAGCCATACTGCATGAATTATGTGCGAAACCCCGTCCAACAAAAGGCATCATGACCGCACCCATAAAATTGCTTCCCGGCATTTCCTCGATTGCCCCGGATTATGATGGCTTCATTCTGGATCTCTGGGGCGTGATTCACGACGGCGTAAAACTTTATGATGACGTCATCGACACGCTGGAAAAATTACACTCCGAAAACAAGGCTTTCATCATGTTGTCGAACGCCCCACGCCGCAGTTCCGCGGTAGTGGAACTGATGATCGGCATGGGCATGCCGGAGAAATTCTGTGATCACGTGATGTCGTCGGGCGAAGCCACTTGGCAGGAACTCCGCGACCGGACCGACCCCTGGTATGATGGGATTGGGGGGCATTGCCTTCATATCGGCCCTGATCGCGATCAGAACCTGTTTGAAGGGCTGCATTTTGAAATCGTCGAGGACCCCACAAAAGTTGATATTATTCTGAACACCGGCCCCTGGCGCGACGATGAAAGGGTCGAGGACTACGAAGACCTCATGAAACAAGCCGCGGAATTGGACGTGCCCATGCTGTGCGCCAACCCGGACCTTGTGGTGATACGCGGCGGTACGCGCATCATCTGCGCCGGCGCCTTGGCGGCGCGATATGAGGAACTGGGCGGAAGGGTTCGCTATCTCGGCAAACCCCATCCATCGATCTACCCTCATTGTTTCGACATACTTGGCATTTCTGACAAAAGCCGGATTATAGCTGTTGGGGATTCACTGCGCACCGACATTGCCGGCGCCAAGGCGGCGGAAATAGATTCGCTTCTGGTTGTTGGTGGAATTCATGGAGATGAAGTTGGAATGGCAAACGGTGGGCACCCGGACGAAACAAAAATCAGCGAAATTTGCGCGCGGGAAAATCAAAAACCGGTCGCGGCGATTTCTGAATTCATATGGTAAGCTTAATGTGTAATTTGAAACTGGGTAATGTGGTTTCGCCGGATTTTAATTGGGACCCTGCTGTAAAGCCGAACAATATACAGACAAATGGGTATTTGAGGACATGAGGAACCAAATGCTTGGTTTTCTTTCTTCCAGAGACAAATGGCCGGAACTGGCCTCAATGATTGTTTCCGCGATCTGGCTTGCGATCTGCGTGATTTATATTGACAGCCAGGTTGGCTGGTCGTCGATTACGGCATTTCTGCCCCATGAAATCGGCGCCGCCTTTACCGGGATATTTGCGCCGCTCGCTTTCCTGTGGCTCGTGGTCGCACATATGCGCCGCAGTTCTGAGCTGCGTGAAACATCGATGGAGCTGCAACAGGAACTTAGGCGCCTCGCGTTTCCAGGGGATGACAGCGACGAACGTTCACAAACGGTCGCCGACGATTTGCGCCGATATGCTGAAGCCCTGTCCTCGGCGTCGGAAAACGCCGCCGTCCAGTCGGAAAACCTGTTAAGCTCCACATTCCTGTCGGCGGATGTCGGCAAGCTGTATCTGCTTCTCACCCGGGCGGTGGGGCGGCTGAACTAGACTCTTATCCAGGAACAGGGATCGCGGGCTCGTGCTGGTCCTTTTTTTCACCGTCTTCATCGATTTGGTCGGGTTCGGGATCGTGCTGCCGTTGCAGCCCTTTTACGCCCAGAAATTTGGCGCCGCCCCCGAAATCATCACGCTGGTCGCGGCCGGTTTCACCCTGACACAATTTATGTTCGCTCCAGTTTGGGGACGACTCAGCGACCGGATTGGCCGCCGCCCGGTTCTGTTGATCACCATCTTCGGCACGTTCATCGGCTATCTATGGCTGGCCCTGACGGATTCCCTTCTCATGCTGTTTGTCGCGCGGGCATTCGGCGGCGCGATGGCCGCGAATATCGGAGTCGCGCACGCCTATGTCGCCGACGTTACGGGCCCCGATGACCGGTCCCGGGGCATGGGCCGGATTGGCGCGGCGGCGGGGCTCGGCTTTGTCACCGGGCCGGCAATCGGCGGCCTGCTTGCGGGACCCGATCCGGTGAATCCCGATTTCCAGTTCCCTTTCCTTGCGGCCGCGGCGTTTTCCGCGGCGGCATTCATCCTCGCAATATTTTTCCTGCGGGAAACGGTTGATCGCGACGCGCGAAAGGCGGCGGCGGCGCTCACCGGATCACGCATCGCCGCTTTCCGCAACGCCTTGTCTCGGACCAATGTCGGTTTGCTGTTATTGCTGGTCATGATGACGCCGTTTGTATTTTCCGGCATCGAAACGATTCTCGCCATCTGGACTGAGCACATCCTCGCTTGGGGGCCGGAGCAAAACGGATATATGTATGCCTTCATGGGTTTGGTGGCAGTATTCGTCCAGGGGCTGCTGATCGGGCCGCTGACGCGCAAATTCGGCGAAAAGCGGCTCATAGGCGGCGGGGCCGTCGCGGTGTTCCTGGGGACGCTCTGGCTCCCTTGGGGCATGGGATATGCCGGCATCATGGGCGCGCTGGGGTTGATTGTGATCGGCGTCTGCATGTGCGGGCCTTCGCTCTCGAGCCTGATTTCACAACATGCGGCCGTGCATGAAAGAGGCCGGCTTCTGGGGGTTTCCCAGTCTTCCGCCGGATTTGGACGGATCATGGGGCCGGCGTTGAGCGGCACGGCATTTGCGGCGCTTGGCGCGGATTCCCCGTTCTATATCGGGGCCATCGTCATGATCGTGATGCTGGTTCTGAGTTTTAGGATCGCGGGGCGGTCGCCGACCCCGAATTAGACTGATTAAGCTTGACGAAGTGGGGCAAAAACGACTAAAAGTCGCCCCCTGCGGGCCGTTTGGGCTCGTTTTCTCTGTTTGAATCTGCGGTTCGGGAATCGAGTCATGGCAAGACGTTGCGGTATCACGGGTAAGGGCGTTCTCACCGGAAACAATGTGAGTCACGCCAACAACAGATCGCGCCGGCGGTTTCTACCGAATATTCAGGATGCTTCGATCCTGTCCGATGCGCTCGGCAAACCGATCCGCCTGAAGCTGTCGACCCGTGCAATCCGGTCGATCGAACATAATGGCGGGCTTGATGCCTATTTGCTCAAAACGTCGAATTCCAAGTTGACCGACGAAGCCGTCCGGCTGAAAAAGAAGATCAAGAAAGCCGTCGCGGCAAACGCCGCCGCTTTGGGTTAACGCAAAATCTAATAATCGCGATCAGCTCGCGCGCGCGACCGTCTTCTTTCGCCGGCCGGCGGGCGACATATCTTCATCATCGAATAATTCGGCCAGGCGCTCCATCACGGTGCCGCCGAGTTGCTCGGCATCCATGATGGTGACGGCGCGTTTATAGTAGCGGGTGACGTCATGCCCGATGCCGATCGCCGTCAGTTCCACATTGGAGCGGGTTTCAATCCATTGGATCACGTCGCGCAGATGACGTTCCAGATAATTCCCGGGATTGACGGACAAGGTTGAATCATCGACCGGCGCGCCATCGGAAATCACCATCAGGATGCGTCGCTGCTCGGCGCGCGCGATCAGCCGGTTGTGAGCCCATAACAACGCTTCGCCGTCGATATTTTCCTTGAGTAGCCCTTCCCGCAGCATCAGGCCCAAATTCTTCCGCGCGCGCCGCCAGGGCGCTTCAGCCGGTTTGTAGATAATATGGCGCAGATCGTTGAGCCGGCCCGGATTGGGCGTCTTGCCCTCGGACAACCATTTTTCCCGCGACTGGCCTCCCTTCCAGGCCCGGGTGGTAAACCCGAGAATTTCGACCTTGACGCCGCACCGTTCCAATGTGCGCGCCAGAATATCGGCGCTCATCGCCGCCACGGTAATGGGACGGCCGCGCATGGAGCCGGAATTATCAATCAGCAGGGAAACAATGGTGTCGCGAAAATCGGTTTCCTTTTCCACTTTATAGCTTAATGGATGGGTTGGATTTATGACGACCCGGGAAAGCCGCCCGGCGTCAAGGATGCCTTCTTCCAGGTCAAACTCCCATGACCGGGTCTGCTTCGCCTGCAAGCGGCGCTGCAGGCGGTTCGCCAACCGGGAGATGACGCCTTGGAGATGCGCCAGCTGCTGATCGAGGTGATGGCGAAGCCGCGCGAGCTCCTCGGCGTCGCACAGCTCATGCGCTTCAATAACCTCGTCATATTCCAGGGTGAACGGAAGATAAGCGGGCTGACGTTTTTCATCGCCGTAGGTGCCGTCCGGCCGGCGTCGGCGATGGGATTCTTCGCCTTCCTCCTCGCCGCTACCGGGCATCATTTCGTCTTCGCCCTGCTCCGACATCATCTCCTCGGCGTCGGCGCCTTCGGAATCCTCCATGTCATCGCTGGGCGAGCCCTGCATATCCGCGGATGCGCCTTCGGAATCGTCGCTGTCCTCGCTGGACTCATCGGAGGAGTCGTCGTCGTTCTCGTCGCCCTCCTCGGTATCGGAACCTTCGGATTCGCTGCCATCCTCATCCATCAATTCGAGATCGATCAGCAGGCGTTTTATTACATCGGCGTATTGTTCCTGGTCGGACAGGCTGTCTTTCAATACCTCCAAATCCATCTCAACCTGTTCGTCGAGCTCCGAGCGCCAAAGATCGACGATCTGGCGTCCTGATTCTGGAATTTCATCGCCCATCAGATGTTCGCGCGCAAGAAGACCCAGCGCTTCGGCCAGCGGCGCATCCTCCCGGTCGGTGATCCGCGCGTATCCCTTGGCCCGGCACCGTTCTTCGACCGCCGCCTTCAGATTATTGGCAACGCCGGCCATGCGTTTGGCGCCCAGGGTTTCGACCCGTACCTGTTCCAGGGTTTCAAATATCGCGCGCGCCGTTTCTCCTCCCGGCGCTCGGGCGGCATGAATTCCATCATCGTGATAGCGTAGTTTCAACGCCATGCCGTCGGCTTCGCCGCGCAGGTGCCGGATTTCATCATCGCCCAGATCACGGGACGGCACCGGCAGGCGCGCCTGATTGTCGACCAGACGCGCCTCCGCGCCGAAATTGACCTGAATGTCCTCCCGCTCCGCGATGGCGCGCATCGCCGCCGCGGTCACCCTGCGAAAGGCCTCTGCCGGAGTTTCGTTCGCCGCCATGGGAAGCCTAGTTTACCGCTGTCTTAACGCTCGATTCCGGGAGATCTTCGCCGAAACAGCGCTGATAATATTCCGCCACGGCAGGGCGCTCCAACTCATCGCACTTGTTCAGGAACGTCATCCGAAACGCTGTCGCGAGGTCATTGAATATCTGTGTATTCTCGGCCCATGTGATCACCGTCCTGGGAGACATTACTGTGGAAATGTCGCCGTTCATGAAGCCGGCCCGTGTCAAATCAGCCACGGTGACCATGGAGCTGACCTGATCGCGGCCGTCATCCGTGTCATACGCCGGGACTTTGGACAGAACGATTTCCATCTCGGCGTCATGGGGCAGATAATTAAGCGTCGTCACCAGATTCCAGCGGTCAAGCTGACCCTGATTGATCTGCTGGGTGCCGTGATAAAGCCCGGTCGTATCGCCGAGCCCGATGGTATTGGCGGTGGCCAGCAGCCGGAACGCGGGATGCGGCGTGAGAACTTTGTTTTGGTCGAGCAGGGTCATCTTGCCATTGGCTTCAAGCACCCGCTGGATCACGAACATCACGTCCGGCCGCCCGGCGTCATATTCGTCGAACACCAATGCGCAGGGGGACTGAAACGCCCAAGGCAAAATGCCTTCCCTGAATTCCGTGACCTGTTTTCCGTCACGCAGCACGATCGCGTCCTTGCCGATCAAATCGATACGGCTGATATGGCTATCGAGATTGATCCGGATACACGGCCAGTTCAAACGCGCGGCGACCTGTTCGATGTGCGTCGATTTTCCGGTGCCGTGATAGCCCTGGATCAGAAGCCGCCGGTTGTGAGCGAACGCGACGAGAATTGCGAGCGTCGTTTCCTTGTCGAAACAATAGGTTTCATCGAGATCGGGGACATTTTCCGTCGCCTCGCTGAACGCCGGCACCGTCATGTCGATATCAATTCCGAACACCTGATGCACTGAAATTTCAATATCAGGCATGTTCAGGGCAACGCCGTTGGCGCCCCCATTTGCTTTTTGTGATGGCATATACTGGGATTCCTCGGTCTACTAACGGGGCTCTGCTTGGAGCCACTCGCTGCGCTTTAGTGTTGAATAGGCGTCATTGATCAATTTTAACCGTTCTTCAGCCTTCTTGTCGCCCCCGTTCGCGTCTGGATGGAGGCATTTTACCAGTTCCTTGTAACGGATTTTTATCTGATCCGCATTAACGGGCGGCGCCAAATCGAGCATCGCCAAGGCTTTTTGTTCCTCTGTCTCGGGCGCCCAAGATTTTGCGCCAGAACCGTTTTGGAACCCGTTCGCCGTCTTACTATTTTCAAACACCCCGAAATCATCCCTGATTTCAGGGCCTTCGCCATTCATCCGATAGGCGCCGCTGGTCCCGAATGGCCAGCTGGGCCGCCGCCAAGTCGCGTCCGCCCGCCGATGCGCTTCGATTTCCGGCTCGCTGAGACCTGCATAATAGTCCCATGCGGCGTTATACTCGCGCACGTGGTCGAGGCAAAGCCAAATAAAGCGTTTCAGATCACGACGCGACGCCGGCGCCCGATGGATCGCCTCTGCGTCGCAATCGGGCGCGGCGCAGATTCCATCAGCGCCATGGGGCTGGTCAGCCTCAATCAGGCTCAAAATATCCGCTTTTCTATTCACGGCGCACAGTATGGTGACGCAGGGGGTGGGGTGCAAGGTCGCTAAGCTCCCCTATTTCCGCCGCCAAAGACTGCGAATTCAGGTCCCGGTATAGTAATCCGGAAAGTCCGCACGCACGATTTTCCCGTCGCTGCTCCACGTATGGCAGGTATTCAAGGTCGGTTTTACGCCTTTTTCCTTGCTTCTCTGCCGGGGCCCGGACCGCGACCACAGGACCGTGTGAAAAGCGACAGTCGCGATCGGGCGCAGCAGATCCACCAAATGGGCGCAACCGTGCACGCCGCCGAGCCGTTGGCGGACATCGCGGTTCCATCCCGGCCCGATTTTGAGCCCCATGAGTTTATCGAAGCTGGGGACAATATTGCCGCAAATGGGAAACGGCGAGGCATCCATTACCGTTTCGACATTCTGGACGACGATATCGTCATCGACGGTCAGACGCAGCCACATATCGTGGTAAAACTGGCCTGGTGCCATCGTGCCGCGATATTTGTTTTCAAACGCGTAAGCCTTGGCGTCGGTAAGATGCCCTTCGATATCCCACATTCCATCGTCGCGCGCGAAACTGCGGCATTCGCTTGCCCTTGTGTGAACGGGCTCGCGCGTCACCTGCGGCGATGTCAGCGGCATATCGGTCTCCATCAATTGAGAAGCCCGGCACTATACGTGGGACGCGGATTTGGTCAACGATCCCTGGTATAATATCAACGGTCCTTGCCGCGCCCCGCCCGGTCCCATACAACATGCCGGAATGGCAGAAAGGCGAAACATATGAGTTTCCCGCGCGACACGGTCAACCAGATGCTGGACCGGCTTGGGGCGCATCCATTTTATAGGAACCGGCTGCCCGGCGCGGTATCCGGCGCGGAAGAATTCGCCGCCGCGATCCCGCTGATGGCGCGCGGCGATTTGGTCGCCGAGATGGAAAAGCCCGGCTATGGCGCGTTCGGCGGCGCTAACCCGGTCCGTATGAATATGAGCCCCATGGGCGCCTCGCTGATTCCGGCCATGCAAAGCGCGGGCGATATCGCCAACATGGTGGCCGCCTGCCGGACTCATCTGGATGCCTGCGGGATTACCGACGACGACATTTGCGCGGTCACGTTCGGATATCATCTTTTCGTCGCCGGGCTGTTTTACCAAACCCAGATGGAGGCCCATGGCGTGGCCTGCATTCCCTTGGGACCGGGCGAGGTGGAAAGGGCGGTGGAACTTTGCGCCAGACACAATGTCACTGTGCTGGCGGGCAATCCGTCGTTTTCGCTGCGGCTGATCGAAGCCGGTTTGAAACCGCCCCGGGTGTTTTTCGCGGGCGGCGAAGCCTTTACCGGCAACCCGGCGCTCCATGGCGCGGTGCGCGCGGCCATGCCCGACACCTTTCTCGTCGATGCGTTTTCGTTGTCTGAATTCCTTCCCGTGGCCCGCACCTTTCCCGGCGGCGAAGGCGTACATGTATTTGACGAACTGGTTTATGCGGAAGTCATCGACCCGGAAAGCGGTTTGCCGGTGGCGGATGGCGAGCGCGGAGAACTGGTGCTGACCCATCTCAAAAAAGAAGCGCAGCCTTTAATCCGCTACCGCACGGGCGACTTGACGGTCAGGCGCATGACCGATCCGGTTTGCGGGCGGGTGGTAAATCTTCCCCGAGTGGTTTTTGGCCGAACCGATAACATGGTCAAAATCAAGGGCGTCAAGCTCTACCCATCGGAAATCCGGGCTGTTTTATTGGGGATCAAGGGGATCACCGGCAAGTACAGCTTGTCGGTTTCATCCGGCCCGGGCGGCGGTGATCGGATAGCGCTTCGGCTGGAAGGCGCGGCCGGCGATGACATCATCGAAGAAATTTCAAAACGGTTCAAATCCCAGACCCTGATTTCCGCCGACGAAATCGTACTGGTCGAGGAACTCCCCGGCGACGCGTTGGTTGCCGACACGCGAAGGGACACTTCATGAGCGACTGGCGCTTTATCGTCGATCACAATTCCTATGCCGATTTTTCGGTCTCTGTCTCGCCGGCGATTGAAAAGGCCGTGGTATCGGGTGAAGCGCCGCCGACAGTCTTTCTTTGCCTGTTCGACGCTGATTCGATCACCATCGGCGTCAATGAGGACCCGGAGCAAGCGCTCGATTTGGAATTTTGCGACCAACACAACATCGCCTTTCGCCGCCGACTGAACGGCGGAGGGGCTATTTATGCGGGTAAAGGCTCGGCGCTGATCGTATTGACGCTCAAAACAGACCATGAACGGGTCCCTGACACGTCCGCGGACGCGTTCCCCCAAATTCTGACGGCTTTTGCCGAGGTTTTCGCCCGGCGCTATGGTTTTGAGGCGGAATACCGGCCGCTCAACGATATTCAGGTCGAAGGCCGAAAACTGGTACCGACGTCGCTGAAAATCGAAAACGGCGTCATGACCATGCGCTTTGTGGTCAATTTGAAACCCATCGACACTGAAATGGCGGGCCGCACCATGCCCATGCCGCCGGAAAAAGTGGCGGATAAGGAACTCAAGGATCTGACTTCCCGCTTTACCTGGCTGGAGCGCGAAGCAAAACGCGAAATCTCCAGCGCGGAGCTTGAAGCATTTACGCTGGATTGCATCGAGCACGCCTTCGGTGAGACCAATCTGGAACGTTCGAATTTAATCGCCGCTGAAAATTCATACGCCGAGGATTTTCGGGCCCAATTCGAGGCCGACGACTGGCTGTTCGGAAAAAGCGAACGCAACCGATTCCGCGATCTGTTGCGGCCCGGCGACACGGTCGGTCGCGGCCGGGTCAAGGCCGTGGGCGGGATGATCCGCGCGACATTGGCTATTCGCGACGGGCGGGTTTTGCAGGCGATCATCAACGGCGATTGGCATCCACGTCCGATCGACGGCATCGGTTGGCTGGAAGAGGCGCTGACGGGAGTGGCGGCGGAACCGGCGGCGCTGAAGGATTGCGCCGGTGCATTCCTTGACCGGCTGGACATCGAGTTCGCGGGGGTCGAAAAGGCAGATTTGACCTCGGCGCTCGAAAAAGCACTGGCCGATCAGCAGCCCGGTCTTTGAAACATGCCGGATTCCGTCGAACTCCCGGCTGTTCCCGGCGCTTATGTGCTGATCATGGAGAGCAAGCGCCCAATTCCGGTGGCGATCGGCAGTCTGCCTGAAACGACGCTTCCCCCTGGACAATATGCCTATGTAGGCAGCGCCCGGGGACCCGGCGGCATCCGCGCAAGGGTGACCCGTCATCTGCGCAGGGACAAAAAGCTCCACTGGCATATCGACCGCATCACCACGGCGACCGAAATCACCGATATACGAACCTACCCGGGCGGCGATGAATGCGGTCTGGTGGCCAAAATACTGGCTCACCCGGGCGCGCATCACCCGATCATCGGATTTGGCAGTTCCGATTGCCGCAATTGCGCGTCGCATTTCGTCGCGCTGGATTGAACGGAATCACCCCTTACTCAGCCGCCGCGGCCGCTATTTCGGCGGTATCGATTCCGGACGACTGCGCCATGCCCATAGCCACCAGATAGGTGTCGAGCAACAATTCCTGCTCCTGGCGGTCGGCATCTTCCATTTTGCGCAAACGAACCACCTGGCGCATGATTTTTGGATCGAATCCGGTTCCCTTGGCCTCGGCATAGACCTCTTTGATATCGGCGCCGAGTTCGGCTTTTTCCTCTTCAAGCCGCTCAATTCGTTCAATAAATGAGCGAAGCCTATCCTGCGCTGCATCACCGTCGACCATGGTCGTCTCTCCCTTACACAAATTCCCGGAATCGGAAGTCAGAACCATAAAGAACCACGCCCCGAATCAGAACGATCAGACCTGGACGACAGCCAAATAGCTGTGGATAAGGAGTCAATAACCTCGATCAGCCATCCGTGGTCAGCTTCGGATCGGCCATGACTTCCTTGTCTTGCGCCCGTTGTTCGGCGCTGGCCTCGGCTTGATGGTTCGCCTTCCATTCGTCATAGGGCATGCCGTAAACATGCGCGCGCGCGTCTTCCATCGACAAGTCAACGCCGCGTTCCTTGCCCGCCGCAACCATCCACTTGCTGAGACAGTTCCGGCAGAACCCCGACAGATTCATCAAATCGATATTCTGCACATCCTTGCGCTTCTGGAAGTGACCGATCAATGTGCGAAATGCCGCGGCTTCCAATTCCGTGCGGGTTTGTTGGTCCATTCTGTCCTCCTGAATTTGGTCTGGATGGAATATTGGACCCGCCACCGCGAATGTCCATCCCCTAGACAGGACCATTTATCACAGGCCGGCGACCGTTTCCTCGATCAGTAAGTCGACCACTGATTTCAGCGCGGACTCATGGTCCGACCCCAATTTTACCGCCGCGTGATAGGCCGCAAGCTGGTGATGCGCGCTAGCGCCTCGGGTGACGATGATACGCGCATGTTCGAGTTCGTCCCGCCAGTCGAAAAATTCGGCGTCTTCACGCAGCAGTTCAATGATTTCGTGGAGCAATTCGTTGAATGGGACGATTTTACCCTTGCCGAAATCGACCAAACCTTCATCGAAACCGTAACGTTGGGCGCGCCACCTGTTTTCATCGACTAGAAATCTCGAATAAACGCGCCAGCGCTGATTATCGCGCCGCAGCCGGTACAGCGCCCGGCACAGGCATCGATAGTTCGCCGCGATGCATATGGCGTCGTCGAGCCGGGTACAAACATCGGTAATGCGCATTTCCAATGTGGGAAACCGCGCCGACGGGCGGATATCCCACCAAATATTTCTGGCGTCCTCGATCAAACCGGCGTGAACCAGGGCATTCACGGTCCGTTGGTATTCTCCATGGCTTGCGAATTGCTCCGGCAGACCGCTGCGCGGCAATTCGTTGAACACACAGAGCAGGTATGATTTCAACCAGGTATCAGCCTCCTCCCAAAATGGCGACGAGGTGCTCAGCGCCAACAAATGAGGCAGGAAGTATGGGATCTGATTGAGGATGTCGATGGCGAGGTCATCATCGTCGAGGCCATTGAGTCTCTCAGAAAATTGTAACGCAAAGGCCGTGATCGTCGCTAGGCTGCGGGGTGATCCGCGGAACGTAACGGATCAAGAATTAGCTTGCCCGAAGTTTCCCGGCGTTCCATAAGCCCATGGGCGATATCGGCCTCGTGCAGCGGTAGGATACGGTCGATTTTCGCTGGGCGAATGGTTCCGGCTTGCGCCTGTTCCATGGTCCATTCAATGTCGCTGGTATCGCACCCGGGACTGCCGAGGATTTTGATCCGCCTGAGATAAAGCCGCGTTATATCGAGCGGAACCGTACCACCGCCATGCGCGCCCGCCGTGACCAGCCGGCCGCGGGCGGCAAGGCTATTGAAGGCGCCGGGCCACAAATCTGGATCACCGATATTTTCCGCGACAACTTGAACGCCGCGCCCATCCGTCAGTCGCCCTACTTCCCCGGCCAGGTCCTGAGTCCGGTAATTGATACCGAAATCGGCGCCAAAATCGATCCCCGTTTGCACCCTTTCATCGGTGCCGGCCGCCGCGATTACGGTCGCGCCCATCTGTTTGGCGACCTGGATGGAACTGGACCCGAGGCCGCCCGCCGCGCCCATCACCAGAATCCACTCGCCTGATTGCAACTCGGCGCGCTTATGCAGCATATGGCGCGCGGTTGGAAAATGGCGGGTGATAACGGTGGCTTCGGCAAACCCCAGCTTGTCCGGAATAGGGTAAACAACCTGCTGCGGCACCATGACCTGCTCGGCATAGCCGCCCCAACGGTTCACGCCCAGGCTGCTGCCGCCGATGCATTCCGATTGCTGCCCCGCCACACAGAATTCACATGTCTCACAGCGAATTCCAGCCTGAACATTAACCCGGTCGCCGACCACCACGTGATCGACATCGGCACCCACGGCGATCACGACCCCGCTCGGGTCGACGCCGAGCACATGCGGCAAGGGCGTACCACGTGCGTAGCGGCCGGACCTCACCATGACATCCAGCGTGTAATTGACCGACACGCTATGGACCGCGACCACAACATCGCCGGAGGCCGGGGCCAAATCCGGAAGTTCCTCCAGACGCATGACCTCTGGACCGCCGAACTCCCTGATCACCAACGCTTTCATCAAATTATCTTTTCAAACGATCGGTAATTCATTTGTCACCAAGTTCCGCGCGCACGATGGACGCGCCATCGACCATGGCCGAAAGCTTGCCGAATGCGATCTCGCGGGACAGATACTTCATGCCGCAATCGGGCGCCACGATTAGACGGTCAGCCGATACGCGCTTCAGGGCCTGGCGAATTCGATCCGCCACCATTTCCGGCGTCTCAACTTCCGGGTCGCCCATGGAAATCACGCCCAGCATGATTTTTTTCGACGCCAACGATCCGATTACGGAATTATCGAGCCGGGGTTCCGCGGCCTCAATCGAAATCTGATCGGCGCAACACGCATCCAATTCGGGCAAAAAAGAATATCCGCTGGGCTTTTCATGGACGACCGCGGCATATCCGAAGCACATATGGATTGCCGTCTCGCCGGTTGCGCCTTCCAGCGCCCGGGCGATCGTTTTGACGGCGTATCTCTTGGCTTTTTCATGGCGCGACTGCATCCATGGCTCATCGAGTTGAACGATATCGGCGCCGGCGTGGAACAACGCCCGGACTTCTTCATTGACCGCCTCGGCATAGGCCATCGCCAAGGCTTCTTCGTCCCCGTAATACTCGTCTTGCGCCTGCTGACTCATGGTGAAAGGGCCGGGTAGAGTTATTCTGATGGCGCGATCCGTGTTGGCGCGCAAGAATTCGGTATCGCGCACCTGGACCGGCCGCGCCCGTCGAATCGGCCCGACGACGCGGGGCACGGGCGTGGAACTTCCGGTTCGTCCCAGCACCGAGCCCGGGCTGTCGATATCGACGCCTTCGAGCGCGGTCGCAAAATGGTTTGAATAGCTTTCCCGTCTGATCTCTCCGTCGGTAATGATATCGATCCCGGCGCGTTCCATATCGCGCACAGCCAGAATTGTGGCGTCGTCCTGCGCGTCCTGGAGATTTTCCTCGGACACCCGCCATAACTCACGCGCCCGCACGCGAGGGGGCATTCGGCTTTTCAGTTTGTCCTGATCAACCAGCCATGTGGGCTGAGGGTAGCTTCCGACCACGCTGGTCGGAAGCAGATTTGGAACTGTTCTACTCATACGCGCCAACCTCTTATTTAATGCGAACTGGGTTGTTTCATGAATAAGCTTCGATCCGCCGTTTTGACGGGAATGCTGATCATATTATCGTCACGCAGGATGCCGAGCGATACCGTCACGCCGGCCTCTCCGGCGCTCCAGACCTTGCGGTAAAGATCGGCGAGACCGCTGACCTGAAGCCCGTTGACGGCAAGCAGCACATCACCCGGCTCGACGCCGGCCTCTTCCGCGGGACTACGATCCGAAATCGACGTCACCAGCACGCGTCCAAGGGCTTCCATGCTGTAAAGACCCATCCAGGGCCGGGCCGGACTGGTTCTGCGCCCAAATTTCAGCAAATCGTCGAGTACCGTCTTAAGTAGATCAATCGGCAAGAACATGTTGCCCGCCTCGATCACGTCGTCCTGCGCCGCATCCTGCACGAACAGCGAGCCAACCCCGACGAGTTGCCCGCTATCATCGATCAGCGCCGAACCGCTCCAATGGGGATGGGGCGGCGTGGTAAAAATCGCTTCGTCTAGCATATATTCCCAATAACCGGCGAATTCCCGTTTTGACGCCACGATGGCGTTGATCGCCTGGCCGCGCCCGCCGCGCGCGCCGATAATCAGGGTTTCCTGTTCGATGATATCGGCGGAATTCCCGAGTTCGATGGGTTTCACCCCGAGATCCCCCGCGGCGCGCAAGAGACCGAAGCCGGTTTCATAGTCATAGGCAATCGCATGGGCTTGGGTGGTGGCTCCATTATTCGCGCTGAGAATAACGGTCTCGGTTTCAGCGATCAGATAGCCGATGGTGACCACCAAGCCGTCATCGCCGATCAGGATGCCGTTACCTTCCCTTTCGGTCCCCAGATACGAGGATGAGAAGGCGTCTTCCGGCGCGCGCGACTGCAAATTAAGAACAGGCGCCAGCGCCGCGTCGAGATCAAAAGCCAGCTGATCGGGCTCCGGCCGCGTCGCCGTCGTAAACATGGGATCGAAAACATGGGCAAGCCCAAGGGGCTTGTGACCGTTTGATTCTTTAATTCCGTTCATGGGCCCTACCGACCTGCAGCCTTCTAATCGGGCGCGGAGAGACCCTATCACCCGCCCCCTCCCCGCGCAAAGGGTCGGGCGGATCGTTCCCGAGAGACAGCGTGGATATGGCGCTGCCGGTCTCGCATGCTATTCTTCGCCCGATATCGCCATCATTACGATTAGTGACACATGACAGACCAACCCCGTTTCCGAATAGGCGTCGATGTCGGCGGCACCCATACGGACCTTGTCCTTCTTGATCCCGTCGCGGGATCGATCGCCATCGAAAAGGTACCCAGCACGCCGTCAAACCCGGCCCTGGCGGTGCTGGATGGTATCGGCCGGTTAATCGCCAACGGGATCGACCCGGCGGCGATCGAATTCTTTTCCCATGGCACGACGATTACGACCAACGCGTTGCTGCAGATGCGCGGCGCCCGGGTTGGATTGCTGATCAGCGACGGTTATCGGGCGATTCAAGAGGTCCAGAACCAGGCCCGCGACGGAAATCCGTTCGATTATTATTACAAGAAACCCGAACCGATCGCGCCACAAAGCCTGACTAGGGAAATTCCGGGCCGCATCGATTTTGAAGGCAACGAGCTTACCCCATTGGATGAGGAGACCGTGCGGCGCGCGGCGGGCGAACTTGCCGCCGCGGACGTTAAATCAATCGCTATCTGTTACCTGTTTTCATTCATGAATTCCGCCCATGAAGATATCAGCCGACGACTCATCGAAAAGAGTTTCCCGAAAATTCAGATTTCAACCTCGTCCCAGGTGATGCCGCGAATCCGTGAATGGCCGCGTCTGTCCACCACCCTGCTGAACGCCTATCTGGAGCCGGTGCTGGTGCGCTATATCTCCGATCTTGCCGACGGTCTTGATGACATCGGCGTCGCCACGCCACAACGATTCCTGATGCAATCGAATGGCGGTGTTATGCCGTTTAGCGCCGCCATATCGGGCGGCAAGACGGTGCACACGCTGTTGTCCGGCCCCGCGGCGGGTGCCCAGGCCGGCGCGTATCTGGCCCCCGACGACGCACAAAAGGGTCTGGTGACGCTGGATATGGGCGGCACGAGCTGCGATATCGCCTTTATTGAAGGTGGCGCGCCACTGGAAACCACCGAGAGCGTGGTCGACCGACGACCACTGGATGTGCCGGCCCTCGACCTCACGACAATCTCGGCGGGCGGCGGATCAATCGCCTGGATCGACCGGGGCGGATTCCTGTGCGTCGGCCCCCATAGCGCGGGCGCCGATCCCGGCCCGGCCTGTTACGGTCAGGGCGGCGAGGACCCGACAGTGACCGACGCCGACATCGCCTGTGGATTTCTGAATCCGGAACAATTTCTCGGCGGGGCGCAAAACATCGACGCCGAAGCCTCGCTGACTGCATTGACCGAGAATATCGGCAATGGAATAGGGCTTACCGCACTGCAAGCCGCCGCCGGCATCCGGCGCATCGTCGACATGCGCATGGCGGACGAGGTCCGCGTCGTAGCGGCCAAACGCGGCGTCGATCCGCGGGAATTTACGCTGTTGCCGTTCGGCGGCGCGGGCGCGGTGCACGCCGCCGCCGTGGCCGAGGAACTCGGAATAAGCCGTATTCTGGTCCCGCCAAGACCGGGCGCCTTCTCCGCGCTGGGTCTGCTCTGCACCGATGTTGTACATGATTATATCCGGTCCGAATTGCGCCCGCTAGATCAGATCTCTCCCGACCATGCCGGGCAAATCTTCCACGAGCTTGAGGCGCGCGCATCCAGTGAATTGAAGGATGAGGGCCTGGACCCGGCGGCTGCGCAACATCACCGCGAACTGGACATGCGCTATGTCGGTCAGGGCTATGAGCTTCGAGTGCCTCTTGATGGGTTGGGAAAGAACGGATTGGACGATGCGGCCATCGCGGCGGCGCGCGAGCGGTTCGATGAAATTCATGCCCGGCTTCACGGCCATGCGGCGGCTGAAAAATCGGTCGAGGTGGTGAGTTACAGGTTGCGCGTCCGCGTGACGGTGCCTCGATACGAACCGTCCCCGCCCGTCGAGGCAACGCCCCATGACGCGCCCGAGTCCAGCCTCGCCGGGAAGCGCGAGGTTTATTTCGATGGCGAAACGGCCCAAATCGCCAAAGTGTTCTATCGTGGCGGGCTGGATGCCGGCGCGCGCATGGAAGGCCCGGCAATCATTGAACAGTTCGACGCCACAACTGTTGTTCCGCCGGGCTGGACGGTGTTTGTGGGAGGCAATCTCAGCCTGATCCTCAACCATGGTTGACGTCATCACCACCCAGATCCTGTTGGGCAAGATTTCGGCTCTGACCGATGAGATGCATTATCATTTTTACCGATCAGGTTATTCGACCATCATTCGGGAATCCCGTGATTTTTCATGCGCCATTCTGGATCGGACCGGCGGGTTGATCGTGGCCCCACCGATGTTTTTCCATGCTCCGGTATACAAACATCTTGTGGCGCGCATTCTGGAACTTTACGGCGAAAACGGGCCGCGGGAGGGCGATGTATTTGTCTGCAACCACCCCTATGAGGGTGGCCTGCCCCATGTGTCCGACATGGCGTTCGTTGCGCCGATATTTGCGGACGGCAAATTGGTCGGATTCTCCGGTTCGATCGCCCATAAGGCGGATATCGGCGGAACCAACCCCGGCAGCACATCGGCAAACTCAACCGAAATCTACCATGAAGGTCTCTTGCTGCCGCCGATCCGAATTGAATCGGGCGGCATCCCGAATGCCGATCTGGAAAGATTGATCCTCGCCAACTCACGCCAACCGGAATTGGTTCAGGGTGACATGCGGGCGCAAATCGCGGCTACAAAAATGGGAGTCGTCCGGATCGGAGAGCTGTGCGCGCGCTTCGGCGCGGATGTGATTACGGACGCATTTGCCGCAATCCTGAACCGCGCGACCGTGGAGCTGACACGATCCATCGCCGCCCTGCCCGACGGAGTTTCGGAAGCGGTCGGCCACATGGATGACGACGGCGTCGAACATGATCGCCCGGTGAAATTTGCGGTAACGATTACCGTCGCGGGCGATGCCATCACTTTTGACTTTTCCGGCAGCGACCGGCAAGCTAAGGGCCCAGTCAATCTTCGCCCCTCGATGGTCGAGGCCTGCGTGTTCTATTCTCTGATCGGCTGTCTCGACCCCGATCTGGTCTTTAATGACGGCATGCGCGAGGCCGTGAAGTTCATCTATGCCCCCAATACCATCACCAATGCATCTCCGCCGGCGCCGGTGTCGAGCTATCAGAAGGCCAATCTCAAGCTAGTCGACGTCATTCTGGAAGCCCTGGCCCGATTCCGGCCGGAACGGGCGATCGCCAATTCGGGCTCTTCAGGCTCGATCGCGATTTCCTGGCTTGGCGGCGGGCGGGAAGGCCAGACGAACCTGCAATATGAAATAATTGCTTCAGCCTATGGGGGCGGCAACGGCCATGATGGATGCTCAGCAGTGGCGACCCACCTGTCCAACCTGCATATCACGCCGATCGAAATTCTCGAATCCGAGTTCCCGTGCCGAATCACCGAGTTCAGCCTGATCCCGGATTCCGGCGGTGGCGGCGAATTTCGCGGCGGGCTCAGCTTTCGTCGCACATACGAACTCTTGCAGGACGCCGTGGTAACGCGCCGTTATGACCGCGCGCGCATCCCGCCGAAGGGTCTGGAAGGCGGCGCGGACGGTCGCGCGAGCAAATTCGTAATCCGCGCGGATTCGCCGGATGAAGAAGAGACCCCGGCGTCCGGCCGTTTCGCTTTGAAAGCAGGTGAAAAGTTCTTGCTCGAATGCGCCGGCGGCGGCGGATTCGGCGATCCCGGTCGGCGGGACCGACGCGCCGTGGCGCGCGATATCGATGAAGGATATGTCAGCCCGGCCAGCGCCGCGCGTGACTACGGGTACGACACCGGCGCGACCTAACCTACTTCCATCGCCGTCACGCCGCCATCGACGAACAAATCCTGGCCCCAGATAAATGACGCCTCGTCGGATACCAGAAACAATACCGCCCGCGCCGTGTCGATCGGTTCGCCGGGACGGTCGGCGAGATTGGTGATCGGGCGGTTCGGGTCGACATCCGCCTGGCCCACGGGAGACCCGGTCTTGTTGGGCGACACGGTATTAACGCGAATGCCGTATTTGGCGAGTTGGAAGGCGCTCGACCGCGTAAAATTGGCGACCCCGCCCTTGGCCGAGGCATAAGCCACGGCGCGCGCGCGCCCACGATGGCCCGACGTCGAGCCAATATTGACGATCTTGCCGCCATCGCCCTGTTCCACCATCCGGGCGGCGACATATTTGGTCATCAAAAAGGGCGATTTCAGCGTCACCGCGATGGTGCGGTCCCATTCTTCCTCGGTGATTTCCAGTATGTCCCTGTTGTCGGAAATCGCCACGTTATTGACCAGAATGTCGATCCGCCCGAAACGTTCAACCACGCCGGCGACTAGGGTTTCGACATCATCGGACTGGGAAACATCCGCGACAAAAGCCGCCGCGTCGCCGCCGGCGCCGGCAATATCGGCCGCAACAGCCGCGCCGCGATCCTTGTCAAGATCGACGACGGCGATACGCGCGCCTTCGGATGACAGCAGATGAGCGATCTGTTCGCCGATATTACGCCCCGCGCCGGTAACGATCGCAACCTGGTTTTCAAGTTTCATGTCTTTGCCTCAATTCGAGAATTTAAATGTAACCACTAATACGGCGCATCGCCCAGCACGGTGGTGCGGTGAATGGTGCGGATGTCGGCGTAGTCATATCTGCCGCAAGCGCGGTGATTGACGGACCGATTGTCCCACATTACGAAATCGCCGCTCAGCCATTTGTGGCGATAGCGGTTTTTTTTGTCCAGCTGGTGCGCGATCGGTTCGTCCAAAAGGGGTTGGGCTTCACTGTCATCCATTCCGTCGATGGCGATGGTAAAGCGTGGCGACAGATACAGAGTCTTGCGGCCGGTTTCAGGGTGAGTCCGGCCCAGAGGATGGGTTACAGAGGCGTCGCGCGCAAGATAGAACTCTTCGGCATTCTGACGCGTCCCGGCGATGGCGACCCGGGGGTTTTTTAATTTGTTCACCGTATGCACCCCGCGCAATCCGTCGAGCTGGCGTTTCATTTTCGCGTCCAGCGCGTCATAGGCTGAGTGACAATTGGTGAATTCCGTATCGCCGCCCCGGTTCGGCAGGCGAAGAGCGAACAGTATCGTCACCAAAGCCGGAATTTCCTTGAACGAAAGGTCGGAATGCCAGGCGTCGCCAGCATCGGGCACGCCGATCGGCTCACCGTCTTGCAAATCGTTTGACAATACCAGGATCTCGGGAAATCCATCCGTGAGATAGCGCGTATTGTCGTGGGCCTCGACAGCGCCGAAACGGCGGCTGAACGCGATCAGCGCCGCCGGTGGGATTTTCTGGTCTCGGACCACGACCATGTGATGATCCAGCAAGGCGCGGCGAACAACTTCGAAATCCTCTTCATTATCCCGAGACAAATCCACCGCGGTAATTTCGACCTCCAGCACCGGAGACATTTCTGTTATTTTCATACCCATATTCCATTGTTTTCCGCCTGCCCGAACGCGTCAACCCGCGCCCATGACATATTGGAACAACGAAATGCGGACGCGCCATACCCGCTGCCTCAGTACAATCGGCGCAGGCCCCAGGCCGGGATAATAAAGAAATCGCCCGACAACCGATCAGGCTTGGAAGTGAACTACTTCGTAAGAACTCGTTTCTAACCGGAAACCGAACCTTCAAGCCGGCCTTCAATTTCGCGGATTGCATAGACTTTCATCAATAACCCGCGACAGTTCACTCCGTCGCCATTATCAAGGCGAAATATAAAATTATGCCTGGGACAGCGGATCATGCTGTCATTCCTCATGAGGACGGCTTTCATCAGCGAGTCCCCCTGATGCGGGCAGAGCGCCTGAACGCCGCGGAACCCATCCGCTGTTTTGAGAATCAAGATATCCTCGCCGCCCAGTCTCGTCGAAACCGGGAATGCGACCTGCGACGGGTCAATCCCATCAAGCGCCGTCCATTCGCCAGATTCTTGAACTGGTTCGGCCATGCCCGGACTAAGCTGCGATCAGACTGTCACTGACAACTTCGCGAATCCGTTTGAGTGCGAGATCGCTTGTCAGCTGTAATAAAAACAGACCGATCTGCATGGTGAATGGATTGTCGAGGAAGCACGCGAATGTTCCGGTGAGCGCATCGCGGAGCAACAAGTCGTGTTCTCGTAACGTATCGTGGAACGCTTCCTGAAGAGCCACGGCCATATCCAGATCGAGTTCTTCCAGTGAATAAGTCCAGTTCCACGATTCCAGCCTTACGCCAAGCGCGCGCAAAAACCCCAATTGCGCCGGCGTTAATAGCCTGGCGGCGTCGGGAACATGATCTTCGGCAATTTGTAGAAGCCAATTCTTTTCGTTCTGGCACAGCGTGAGATCGCTGTCATAGCGCACGCCGTTCTTGAACGCCATCACCGGTTCGAAGCGCTGTCCCATGACCCGGGATCTTCCGTATGTGTCCATGGCGTCGATTTCGTCGTCCTCGATCTTGAAGACCGTGATGTCCGCCGGCATCCCGACTTTCAGACTCCCGGCGCGATCATCAAGCGACAATGCCTTCGCTGGTGCGATTGTAACCGAGTCGATGATTTCCGTAACAGTCATCCCGAGATGGAGGAACATGCCCATGATATGCGCAAGCGAAAAGACCGGGCCGAGGACATTGAATTGCTGCAGATCGGAACTGATGATGTGGGGCCGAAGGTCCTGAGCGAATGCCTTCTCGGCCAAATTCCAGCCAAAGTTAAACCCGCCGAACCCAACATCGAAAATAACGCCGCGCCGTTCGGCATCCCGCACGATCGGCAAAACCTTGCCGTGTTCATCAAGAATGGGCGAACCGCTATCGTGATAGATATGGGTTATGATATCGCCCGGCTGCGATATGTTGAAAATTTCATAAACCACTGGATCTTCCGGCTGATTCTGGAACTCACCGATGTGGCTGTAAAGCGGCACATCAATGATCTCTGCCAGACCCTTGGCCATCTTCAACGGCCCGGTTCCATAACTGCCAAGCGCGGCGACTTTCAAATATCGAATAAGTCCGGGATGCGCCTCCATGAAGTCGAGCCAGTCGGTGATCGGCCAGTTCATCAGGCTGCGGATTTCACCCTCGATATACTCCGATCCGATGATGCCCATGGGACGGACATAGGGGCCGGCGTACAAATCCGTGACGGTCTGGTTTTCCAGCAGGGCGGCGAATTCTTCCATAACGCCGATTCCGGGCCCACCGGCATCGACATAAGTTGTAACGCCCTGGGCAATGCCGATGCTGTCCGGATCGGCGAAGCCAAGTGTTCCGTATGTATGCACATGCAAATCAACCCATCCCGGGCTGAGGATATGATCGTCAAGATTAATGATTTTCGCGCCTTCCGGAACGGAGCCGCCAATCGCGGAAATTCTTCCGTCCGCAACGAAAATATCGTCGATACGGTCAATCGACTGGGCTGGGTCGATGACCCGCGCGCCGCGCAGCACCAATGATTGACTATCATTTGTCATACACACACTCCGGATTTTTTATACCACTATCATACAGTATTGATTAAAAAATGAGAACTCAGAATTGATGCATCAAGCCGCCGCGGCAATCACTAATCGCCCTATTCCTTAATATTCGTTCTTTGCCGCAGCACCGCCAAAACCTCATTCGAAGTCATGACGTCACCAAATTGCTGAATAAAAGTTTCCAGCGAGGCGCGATGTTCGTCGTCGGAAAGTGCCCCTAGGCAGTCCGAGACCATCACGGTGCGAAAATCGAGCATCATCGCGTCCCGCCCGGTCGCCTCACAACACACATTGGTCTTGGTGCCGGCGATCAGCAAATTGGTGATGCCCCGGCTGCGCAGCGTCCTTTCAAGGGGTGATGATCCCGGAATCAATGCGCTATACCGGTTCTTGGTGATCTGCAAATCGTCGGATCCGACCTCGAGGTCGCGCCACACAGTCTGGCCCTCACCGTCGGGCGACAGGCTTTCAATAGTTCTCTGGCGAACATCGGCCGCGACGAAGTTATTGAAAAACATGTCCCAGTCGCTGGCGCGGCTGTTATGGGCGTTGGCGTGGGTGACCCAGATGATCGTGGCGCCCAGGTCACGCAGCGCGCCGGTGATAAAATTGATATTGTCGACAATACCGCGTGACGACGGCACCTCGGCGGGCGACCCCGGTTCCACGAAGGTGCCCTGCATGTCGATCACCACCAGCGCGGTCTTGGCCGGGTCCAGGCTGTCAAACAGATGATACCGGCCACGACGCGCCAGGACGCGATCCACAATCTCCTGTCTGATTTCGGTATCGTGCATCGTTTATCCTCAGCTTTCGCCCATGATATCTTCAAGATACGGGTCGTCTTTCACCGCCGTCTCCGTGCCCAACTGAAGACCGCATCCGGGGCAGATAAATAGACGCAACAGGACGAAATCGGCGCTGCGATAGGGTGCGCCGCCGGCGCCATCCATCGGGCCTTCCCGGCAAATTGCGCCATTCTTCCAATTGTCTTTCGACGCGCCAAGATCGTGGCCGCATTTTCGGCATTTGGTGTGTCCGTCGTCGATCTCAAGATATTCAGAAACGCGCTGGGTCATTCCGCGGCCTCCCGGTTGAGGCGCGCCGCGTATAGCTCATTGCGTAGCGCTTCGGTGTCTCGCGCGTCGACCGCGTTGTTTTCATCCGTAAACGCGACGCCGTATATGCGCCGCGCACTGTCGAACGAGACCACGCCGGCGAGGCAGTCGTCCAGGACCGCCTGGGGGTCCCGTTCCAGCGGGTCGCCATAACCGCCGCCGCCATTCCAACGGATGTAAAGCGCATCTTCGCCCATCAATGGGAATACGCCCCAGGTCACGGCTTCCTGTTCGCCAGGCAACTCGTCGAGAGTCTGCGCGAACTTGCTGTCGACATTGCTTTCATCGCCATCGACTTCGTTGTTATGAACCCAGACATAGCCGTTGGGCGCGCCGGGATATCCGCCGCCGAGACCGTCGCTCATGGGAAAATCATCGCCCTTGCCGGAAACCACATAGTGGATTCCGCCATCGGGCGAATCATGCGGCACCACGCCGAATTCCATACCGGCGCCGCCGCGGTATTTGCCGGCCCCGCCGGAGTCGATCATGCGGCGGCGGAACAGATATCGGATCGGAAATCCGGCCTCGACCGATTCCACGTTCGCCATGCGCGAAATGGGATTGGGGACCTCGCCGCCCACATCGACGCCGTCGGCGAATGTCCGCGCGCCGCCGGCCCCGGCGAATGTTTCGGTGAAGATGCCGATCGCCTCGCCGCCATGCTGATTGCGGCCAAACTTGAACACCGCGAAATGGTTGGCGTGCCAGACCGCTGTCGCTTCTTTCGCATATGTTTTGCTGGCTTCGAGCATTTTCCCGATCGTGGCGCAGGCCGCGTTATTGACCGACTGAATCGCGCCGACCGTCGCGACCGAGACAGGCGCGGGCCGGATGCAATTCACGATGCTGCCTTCCGGGGCGATCATGGTGATCGGCTTGATGACCCCTTCGTTCCATGTGATATCATAGCACAGCAGAGGAAACAGCGGTGCGAACAAGCCGCCCAGCGAGGCCCATTTTGTGCAGTTGATGGCGTATTGCGCCTGTTCGCTGGATCCGGTGAAATCGAAGACCAGTTCGTCATCCTGCTTGGTCATGGTCAGGACGACCCGGAAGACGTCATCCTTCACGTTCAGATATTGCCGCGATTGCCAGCTTCCGTTGGGCAGTTCGCGGAGCCGGTCGCGCAGCAGGGATTCAGACTGATCAATCAGCGTGGAACAGGCTTCGTCGACGGTTTCATGGCCGTATTTGTCGATCAGCCTGTGCATCCGGTCCTTGGCGACATTGTTGCAGGCGATCATCGACCGGATATCGAGAGCGACCATTTCGGGCGAACGCACCATGTTAAGGAGGGTATCGAGCATGTCATGGCGCAACTCGCCCTTTTCCACCAGGCGAATGCCGGGCGAGCTGAAGCCTTCGGTGAAGATATCGGGCGAATCCGGGCTGAAGCCACCGGGATTGGTCGCGCCAATATCATAGACATGGACGAAACATGCGCTCCACGCCACCAGATCTCCCTGATGATGGATCGGCGCTACGAGATAGATATCCGAGGTGTGCAGGGCCGCCGTATAGGGATCGTTGAGCAAATAGACATCGCCTTCGTTGATGTCGCCCTTGAATCGCCGGATGATCGACTGGCAGGCTTCGGCGGCGCTGGTCAGATGATGCAGGAAACCGACACCGCCCATCAGCAACGAGCCGTCCGCCCGATAGAGCGACACCATCAGATCATGACCTTCGTTGGTAATCGCGCTGCCGGACACATGTTTCAACGTGATGACGGCCTCGTCGATGATGCGAAACAGGCGATGCCGAATGATGGAAAAGGTGATCGGGTCCATGGGAGCCTCTATGCTAGTTGAACTCGATGATGATATTGCGGAATTCGTCCATTTTCGCGCGCTGGCTATCCTGGACGACAATGGTCGTGATCGGCGTGTGAATAACGGCCGGTCCGGCGATTTCGTTGCCCGCGCGCAATTTGGTGAAATCATAAATATCCGCCTCGGCCATGCCGTCGCGCGCATCAACAAAGATCTCGCGCCTTCCCGTTCTGGCATCGGACGGGTCCGCTGGGCCCGGCTTTTCGATTTCTATTTCCGGTCGTTTCAATAACCCGCTGGCAGAGAGCCGGAACATGGTCATTTCAATGCCGGCTTCGCGATAGGCGGAGCCTTTGCCGTACTTGCGCTCATAAAGCTGCTCGAAATCGTCGATCAGACTTTCCAGCGCGGTCACATCCAATGGTGTCTTCGCATTCACGGGGGTAGTGACCTCATGAACCTGGCGCGCATATCTAAGATCGACCGACCAGTCGAGCCGGACATCGTCACCGCTGAAGCCTTCGGATTTGAGTTGGTCGAGGGCATTTGCGATCATCGGCTGATAAAGCTTGTTGATGGCATCCGGGTCTGCGTCGGACGGCAGTGTTGTCGTCGCCGAAAATTCGTGGACAATATCGGCCGACACCAACCCGAATGCGCAATTGACCGACGCCGTGCTGGGCACGACGATGCGCTTGACATTGAGCTCCGCGCCGAACATTGACGCCAGTATTGGGCAGGATCCGCCGAATGCATGCAGCACGTGATCGCGCGGATCGAGACCCCGCTCGACGGTGATTTCATGAATTAAATCAGTGATTTGGGCTGCCGCGATGCGGAAGATGCCGAACGCCGCCGCTTCCACCGAAAGCCCCAGAGGTTCGGCAATCTGTTGTTCAAACACCGAGCGCGCGGCATCCATGTCGAGGGTCATGGCGCCACCCAGAAACGTGTCCGGATCCATGTATCCGACCAGCGTAAACACGTCGGTCAGCGTGACTTCCAGGCCACCCCTTCCATAGCAGACCGGCCCCGGATCGGCCCCGGCGCTACGCGGCCCGACTTTGGGAATTTTGGTTCGCGGGTCAATCGTTACGATGCTGCCGCCGGCGGCGCCGATCGATACCACTTCGATCTTGGGCACCACATAATGATATCGGTCGACCATGGGCTCGCGCGCATATTCGATCTCGCCGTTCTGGATGACCCCGACCTTGAATGTGGTGCCGCCCATATCGGCGGCGATAATATCACGGTCGCCCATCAGATCGCCAAGCGCCTTGGCCCCGATCACGCCCGCCGCCGGGCCGCATTCGATCATGCCGACGGCGCGGTCGGCGGCTTCTTCCGCCGGCAAAAGCCCGCCATAGCCCTGCATCACCATCAGCGGTCCGGCATATCCGTGTTCGGCCAGCAACACCTGGAGATTGGTCACGTATCCCCGGGTGATGCTGCCGGCATAGGCATTGATCACCGCCGTCGATGTCCGCTCATATTCGCCCAGGCTCGGCGCGATTTCGCTCGACAGAGTGACATAGGCGTCCGGCGCCACCCGATTGATGATCTCGCCGACGCGCCGTTCGTTTTCGTCGTTATAGAACGACCAGAGGAAACAGACCGCGATGGCTTCAACATCCTTATGGTCGATTAGCGCGCGGACCGCGTGTTCGATGTCGGCGTCGTCGACCGGCAGCAGAATTTCACCCTTGTAATCGGCCCGTTCGCGCACGCCCTGGATGGCGTCCGGCGCCACCAGCGGCGCGGGCCGGTCGGTGGCAACGGGATGCTTGATCCATTCCTCCGGCTGCCCGGCCCAGCGCCCATAGGCGCCTCGCGTCACCAGCAAGGTGTCTTCAAACCCCGCCGTCGTGATCAGGCCGGTGGTGGAGCCGTCCCGGGTGAGCAGGGTATTATCGACGACGGTCGAGCCATGCATGAATAGATAGGTTTGCGCGAACAGCTCTTCGACCGACAGCCCCATGCTCTCGGCGGCGACCCCGATCGAATCCATCACGCCATTGGCGAAATCCGGCGGCGTCGACAACGCCTTCCCGACGAAAAACTGCTCGCCGTCGGCAATCACGATCGTGTCGGTGCAGGTGCCGCCGACATCCGTGGCCACGATATATTTTGATTGGCCTTCACTCTCCGTCATTGTCAATAATCCGGCTGTTTTGCCGGTTCCCCTGCTACCGCGTCCGCGAATTGCGCAGTCTCATATTGCCCCTGGATAAAGTCAACCAAATGCCGATTGAATCGGACCGATCCGCCCGGATAAACTCAAAGGAGATATTGGAGAATTTATTGAATTCGCTGTCCACGACCTCGCGTGGAGACACCCGCGCATATGTCCTGCTGGTTTTCGCATTTATCTGCATGGCGCTGAATGTGGTGACCGGCCGCGCGGTGCATGACGATGTCCCGCCGCTGGGCCTGTCCTTCTGGCGCTGGGTCGTCGCCTCGGCGATATTTCTGCCCTTCACGTTTCGTCGCGTGCGGGAACAGTGGGGCCTGATCCTGGCAAATTGGAAGCTGCTGTTGGTGATCAGCGCGGTGATGATCCCGCTCGGCAACACGCTGGTCTATGTCGGACTGCATTCCACCACGGCTCTCAATGGCGGGCTGATTCCGGTGGCGCGTCCGGCAATCATCATGGTCCTGTCGTATTTTCTGTTTCGTGGAACGGTCACCCGTTATCAGTGGATGGGAATCGCCGTCGCCGCGACCGGCGTGCTGATTGTGCTAACGCGCGGCGACCCCGCGGTGCTGACGGCCCTTGATTTCAATCGCGGCGATCTGTGGCTGATAGCATCGAGCTTCGGTATCGCGGGCTATCAGACTTCGATCGGCCGGGTGCCGAATGGGATCCATCCGACGGTTTTATTGCAGATTACCATGATGATCGGCGTAATCATGATGGCGCCGGTTTACGCATGGGAAACCATGACCTACCGGCCGGTCGAGCTGAACTGGGTTACGGCGGGCGCCGTGCTGTATGTCGCGACGTTCCCATCCATTATCGCAATCTATTGCATTAATGCGGGAATCCGGCAGATCGGTCCGGCGCGAATGGGTATCTTCAACTATCTGCAGCCATTGCTGGTCGCCGGAATTGCCGTGCCGCTGCTGGGCGAACAGCTGTTCTGGTACCACCCCATCGCACTTGCGTTGGTGGCCGGCGGCATTGTCGTGTCGGCCCGGCGGCGAAAAACCTAAAGCTCGGTGCGGATGTCCCACAAATCGACAAAAAACTGGATGTTCAACGCGTTCTGCAGGTAATCCACGCCGGACGTTCCGCCGGTACCGCGCTTGCGCCCGATGATGCGTTCCACCGTGGTGACATGACGGAAGCGCCATTGCTGGAACCAGTCTTCAAGATCCACCAGTTCCTCGCCCAGTTCATAGAGATCCCAGTGGGTTTCCGTATTGCGGTAGATTTCCAGCCAAGCGGCGCGCACGCTGGGATGACCGGTGTATCGCTGACGCCAATTCCGCGCCGTGCATTCGGTGGCAATGTCGAAGCCGCGCCGCGCCAGCAGCCGGATAGTTTCGTCATACAGGCTCGGCGCATCCAACACGGCTTCGAGCCGGTCATGAATTTCCGGCCGATCCTTGTGGGGCGCCAGCATGGCGGGGTTCTTGTTGCCCAGTATGAATTCGATCATGCGGTATTGATGTGATTGAAAGCCCGATGAATGACCCAGCAAATCGCGGAACTTCATGTAATCCGCCGGGGTCAGGGTCGACAGCTCATCCCATGACTGGATAAGCTGGGATTGAATGCGCGACATGCGCGCCAGCATTTTGAACGCCGGCCGGATATCCCCGTCCGGCCCGCTGACCGCCGCAAACGTGCGCGACGCTTCAGACAATTCATGCAACGCCAGCTTCATCCAGAGTTCGGTTGTCTGATGAATAATCACGAACAGTATTTCGTCATGCTCACTCGACAAGGGCTTTTGGCAATCGAGTAAAACGTCGAGCCCGAGATAATCGCCATAGGTCATATCCTCGCGAAAGTCCGTATGGACGCTGCCGGGTAATTTTTCCCCACTGTTGTCAGTCATCGGATTTCTCCAAAATTAGGGATTAGGTCACTGCGGCGCGGCCTTGAATTCCGGACGATCCCACCCTCGGGTTTCCATAATGCTGCGCAGATGTTCGACCGCATCCCAGATGTCGATGTGTCGCAGATAGAGCGGCGCCATTCCGAAGCGCATGATATTGGGCGCGCGGAAATCGCCGATTACGCCGCGGGCGATCAGCGCCTGCATGGTGGGATAGGCGTTTTCATGGCGCAGCGAGACCTGGCTGCCACGCGCCGTGTCGGCGCGGGGCGTGTCGATCACGATCCCGAACCCGGCGCAGCGCGACCCGACCAGCGTCATGAACCGGTCGGTCAGGGCGAGTGATTTACGACGGATTTCCATTATGTCCGCCGTCAGAAACGGATCAAGACCGGTTTCAAGCGCCGTCAGGCTAGGCACGGAAGGCGTACCGCACAGGTTTCGCAAAATGCCCGGCGCCGGGCGGTAATCATCGGCGAACTCAAATGGCGGGGCGATTTCGTCCTGCAAACGGCCGGCCACGAATAGAAAGGCCGGCGCGCCGGGGCCGCCATTGAGAAATTTATAGCCGCACCCGACCGCAAAATCCGCGTCCACCAGATTGAGCGCGACCAGGACTGCGCCGGCGCTATGCGATAGATCCCAAAGCATCAAGGCGCCTGCACCATGGGCCGCCTGAGTAATCTCCGCCAAATTGTGCATGGCGCCGGTCTGATAATTGACATGGGTCACCATGACCACGGCGATATCGTTATCGACCGATGCGGCGATCTAATCACCCGAAACGGACCGCAGCTCGATTCCTCCGCCCAGCAAATCGCAGATGCCTTGGGCAATATAAAGATCGGTCGGAAAATTGCCGGCCTCGGTCAGGATGG
>JAYZAW010000089.1:0-23259 GCA_036339495.1 Pseudomonadota bacterium
ACCAGAATGGATGGTCCGATGGCAAAGGTTCTTGCTCGAACACATCGAGAGTGGCGCCGGCAAGACGTCCCCTGTCCAGCGCCGCCAGAAAATCGGCCTGGTTGAGGTGGGCGCCGCGCGCCGCATTAATCAAACGCGCGCCGTCCGGCAAGGCATCGAACAGGCGGGCGTCGAGAATACCCGCCGTCTCATTGGTCAGCGGCAACAGGCACACCAGGATTTGGGTCTGCGCCAAAAAAGCCGCGAGCCCGTCCGAACCGTGAAAACACGCCACGCCATCGATATTTTTCGCGCCACGGCTATAACCGGCGACATCGAATCCGAGCGATACAAGCGCCCGCGCCGCCGCGCCGCCCAGCTCGCCCAACCCCATAACGCCGATGCGGCGCGCGGCCGCGGCCGGCTGGGAAAGTTCCGACCACTCGCCGCGCCGTTGCCGCGCGTCATAATCGTCATGCCGGCGATGATATCTCAGCACGTGGGACAGCACATATTCGGTCATGCGCTTGGTCATCTCGCTGTCGATCATGCGCGACATGGGCAGATGCGTGGGTAAATCGGGGTCGCCCAGCAGATGGTCGATCCCCGCGCCGAGGGTAAAGATCGCCCGAAGATTGGGCAGAGAGGCCAGCATGCCCGGATCCGGATTCCAGACCAGCGCGAATTCGATGTCCTCCGCCGCACCGATATCCGGCCATTCACGGAATTCCACGTCCGGCGCGCGCGCCGCGAGTTCATCCCGCCACCACGCGGCGGGGTCGAGATTGGAACGGAATAACAACGCCATCTGCGACATCCCGAGATTGGAATGTTCCGCTATAGCAAGTCGCGCCCAACGGGTCCAATTCTTCGCGTGTTCCGTTTCGGCGAGAACTTTGTGCCGCAGCTCGAATATTTCCTCGGTGATGTACAGATGCCGATGCGCGCCGTCGGGCAACCGCCCGCCATATTGGCGCGGTCCGCCCAGCGCCATGGCCATGAAATCGGTCTGCTGGTTTTCCTGGTGGGTCTGGTCGGTCTTTGCGAAAAAGGCCCGGAAATTCGAATGGGTAAAGATCTTGTTGTAGAGCGCCCTGTGGACCCGTTCCAGGGTCGGCCTGCCGCCGATCCTTGCGTAAAGCGACTGGTCCTCGCCAAAATCATGTTCGGTAATAGTATTTTTTAGGGCAAGGTTCGGCATTGTCGGGTCCCACGAAAACTGAACTACACATACGCGTCGTCGGAACGCAAACCTCCCGCAACGCGAAAGCGATCCAAATGCGGCGGATAAAATACCGGGGGATTTCTTAATCCGGGCTTAAGGGTGGATTAGCCGGCGTCATCGGGCGGCGCCGCCGGCGTGGAATCGGAAGATGAATTTCCACCGTCGGAACCGTATTCCACGGGACCCCTCAGGCCGCGCATCAGCTGGGCATCGGGATTGGAAAGCGATGCGCCGCCTTGCACGGCGATTTCGTGGCCCAGGAACCGTGCCGCCTCGACCAGTATATCGACCGCAACCCACTTGGCATTGAAGCCGCTGGGCCCCGACGCGACATCGTTGGCGTTTTCGGCCGCGATGAACACGGCCTCGTTGTACCCAGCGACAGCGCCCTTGATGGCGGCTTGCAGCGAACGGCTGGAAGCTTCGATCAACAAAATCGGCTTCAAGTTGATCCGCGCGCCTCTGACTTCCTTCGGCATGTCGGGCGGGGCCGCGTTCTGTCTGACGCTCCGGCTCGATCATCGTTCCGATCGTTTGTCGCCACGCGTCGCGGCGTAATCCTTAAAACAGATCGAGCTGGTCGCCGGCCCTGGGCGGGCGGGCAAACTGGCTGATATCGAGATCGTATCTCCGCTCGTTGTTCATCTTGAGCCGCCGCGCCGCCACATAAAAGCGCTGCGCCAGGATATCGGCATATTTTCCGCTGCCCCGCATGCGCAATCCGAAGGCGGCGTCATTTGTCTTGCCGCCCCGCGTGTCGCGCACAAGCTTCATAACCCGGTCGGCCTTCAGCGGCGCGTGGGCTTGCAACCATTCCTCAAACAGATCCCTGATTTCCAGCGGCAGGCGCAGCAGGATATAGCTTGCGGTGGCCGCGCCCGACTTGCAGGCATATTCCATAATGGTTTCCAGCTCCGCGTCGTTGACGCCGGGGATCATGGGTGCGGCCAGAACCCCGGTCGGGATGCCGGCGTCGGACAATGCCCTGATGGCCTCCAGCCGGCGCGACGGCGTCGGCGCTCGGGGTTCCAGCTTGCGCGCCAGCTTGCGGTTCAGCGTGGTCACCGAAATCGAGACCTGCGCCAGGCCGCGCGCCGCCATCGGGGCCAGAATATCGAGATCTCGCAGAATAAGATTGGACTTTGTCACGATGCCGACCGGATGATTGAATTCGGACAGCACTTCGAGAATGGATCGGGTAATTTCGTAGTCCCGTTCGATCGGCTGGTACGGGTCCGTATTGGTGCCCATCGCGATTACGTCGCAGCGATATTTCGATCGCCGCAGCTCCTCGGCCAGCAACTTCGCGGCGTTGGGTTTGTAGAACAGCCTGGTTTCGAAATCCAATCCCGGCGACAGACCCAGATACGCATGGGTCGGGCGCGCGAAGCAATAAACGCAACCATGCTCGCATCCCCGATAGGGGTTGATCGAACGATCGAACGGCACGTCGGGCGATGTGTTGCGCGAGATGATCGTGCGCGCCGCATCGATTGTGACCGTGGTCCGGAGGCGGGTTTGTTCTTCCTCCCGCGGCCAGCCATCGTCAATCGCACGGCGCGCATGGACTTCGAAACGGCCAGCCAGATTGCTGACCGCGCCCCGGCCTTTTGTCGGGGTTGAGGGGATTTCACGTTCCTGCATATATTCACTGTGTAGATTAATTCGGAACAAATCAAGAACATTTTATAGGTTACGCCGTGACCGCCGATCTTAGCGTCATCATTCCCACATTGGACGCCGCCGCCACACTCGGCGCGACGCTGGACGCGCTGACCGGCGAGGCGGCGCCGCTGCGCGAAATCATCGTTGCCGATGGCGGATCGCGGGATGCGACCCTGAATATTGCGGCCGGCCACGGCGCGAATTTCGTCGCCGTTCCGCTCGGGCGGGGACGTCAGCTTGCCCGGGGCGCCGAGGCGGCGACCGGTCGCTGGTATCTGTTTCTGCACGCCGATACGGTTCTGGAGCGCGGTTGGTCCGAGGAGATCGGGCGTTTTATAAATCATCCGGACAACGCCGAACGGGCCGCCTATTTGCGGTTTGCGTTGGATGACAACGCGCGCGCCGCGCGCCGGCTCGAGGCCATGGTGACCTGGCGCAACCGCGTTCTGGGCCTGCCCTATGGCGATCAGGCGCTGTTGATCAGCGCGGCGTTTTACGATGCACTCGGTGGTTTCAAGCCGCTGGCCTTGATGGAGGATGTCGAGATGGTTCGGCGCATCGGCCGCCGCCGGCTGGCCATGCTCGACGTGGAAGCGCTGACTTCGGCGGCGCGCTTTCAAAAATCGGGATATTTGCGACGCTCGGCGCGTAATCTCGGATGCCTGATGCTGTATTTCGTCGGCGTTCCGATTCCCCTGATTGCGCGGATTTACCGCGGATGAAGAAACCCGGCCAGGTCTATATATTCGCCCGCGCGCCGATGATCGGCGCGGTCAAGCGCCGGCTCGCGGCCGATATCGGCGATGTGGCGGCATGGCGGTTCTATCGCGACACCACACGGGATGTGTTGCGCGAAATCGTCCGCGACCCACGCTGGCAAACCAACCTGTCCGTGACCCCCGACCGCTACGCCGTCACCGGACGGTTCTGGCCGTCCCGGGTGAACCGTGTCCCTCAGGGCCAGGGCGATCTCGGGCGGCGAATGGCGCGCGCACTGAAACGGTTTCCCGACCGGCCCGCGATCATTGTCGGATCAGATATTCCAGACCTCTCGGTCGATCATATCGCCGCCGCGTTCAAGGCGTTGCGCACCCACGATCTTGTATTCGGACCGGTCGCCGATGGCGGCTATTGGCTGGTCGGCGCGCGCAGGCCCGGCAGCCTGGGCCGGCTGTTTGAAAACATCCGCTGGTCGAGCGCCCATGCGTTGCGGGACACGCTGGCCGGGCTGAAGCCGTCGCGCCGCGTGGCGTATCTGGAAATGTTGCAGGACGTCGATGACGGCGCGGACTATCTAGCGTTCCTGCAGCCTCGGCAGTAGCTCGACGAAATTGCACGGCTTGTGACGGATGTCGAGCTGATAGACCAGGATATCGTCCCACGCGTCCCGGCACGCGCCGGTCGAACCGGGCACCGCAAACAGATAGGTCCCGTTGGCCACGCCGGCGGTGGCGCGCGACTGCACCGTGGAGGTGCCGATTTTTTCATAGCTCAACATGCGGAACAGCTCGCCGAAGCCGGACACTTCTTTTTCATAGACCGAATGGAAGGCTTCCGAAGTCACGTCGCGGCCGGTGACACCTGTGCCGCCGGTCGAAATCACCACGTCGATGCCTGGGTCGGCGATCCATTCCCGCAAAATCGCGGTGATGGCGTCGATTTCGTCGCGCACGATTTTCTTCGCCGCCAGATTATGACCCGCACGGGTCAGCCGATCGGCCAAGGCAGCGCCGGATTTATCGGTGTCCTCGTTGCGGGTGTCGGACACTGTCATGACCGCGATATTGACCGCTACGAAAGGTATTTTCTCATCAATTCCGAACATTCTTGGCCACCGATCTCCTGTCGAGAGATTTGTAGAACGGTGTTTCGCCGGCCGCAAGGGCGTCGAGCGACGGCGCGTCCTGGCCGAGCCGCCGGCGGTAGATCCACAGATTGGACAGCACGCGTTCGATGAAGATGCGGGTTTCCCGCGACGGAATGCTTTCGATGAACAGGAGCGGGTCGAGAAAACGGTTGCGCGCGGCGCGCTTCCGCCAGCGCGACAGATTTCCCGGACCGCCGTTATAGGCCGCCGCCACCAGCAGCATGTTGCCCTTGATCATGTCGTTGCCGATCAGATGCTCGATATATTTCTGTCCAAGCGATATATTCAGCGCCGGATCATAAAGCTGGTTTCGGGCGCGGCCGCGAAACCGCTTTCCGGCGATGAACCCGGCGGTCGCCGGCATGAGCTGCATCAGCCCGCGCGCGCCGGCATGGCTTTTGGCTTTCGTGTTGAAGCGGGATTCCTGACGCATGAAGGCGTAAACCACCGCGCGGTCGATCGTGAAGCCCCTGCGCGGTTGCCATTTGGGCAGCGGGTAGAGCGCGCCCTGCAGGGCCGCGCCATCTTCCTGGGTGAACATCGACGCGGTCTTCAACGACAGCGACGGCAGCCTCATCGTATTGGCCAAGGCCAGAAGAGCATGGGCCATCTTGGGATTTTCCAGCGCCGTCAGCGAGCGCAATTCCCGTTCCCCCAGCCGGAATTGGCCGATCCGCAACAGCGCGAATCCGCGTTTTCCGCCGCGATGATCGATAATCGTGTCGACATGGTTCTGGTTCAGATCGGGAACCTTCCAGTCGAAAGATTTTTCCAGTCCCAAAATGCGCGCGGCCAGCAATCCATAAAACGTCCTGGGGTGGGCGGCCGCGACTTCTAGCCACGAAGTGACGCGGTCCGGCTTTCCCGCCACCATGTTGGCGCGCGCGGCCCAGAACCCGGCCGCCGCCAGCGTCCAACCCGACCCGCCGTGTGATTCCGCCATGGTTTCGAAATGGCGCGCGGCTTCGGCGTGTTTTCTGAGCCGATAGGCCGAAAGCCCCGCGATCCAATGGGCCGAGGGCATGTATTTGCCCGCGATCCGCGCCGCCGGTCCGCCATATTGATAGGATTTTTCGGCCGATCCGTGGAAGAAATATCCGCGCGCCAAATAGGCCCGCGCGATCGCCATTTCGACCCGGTCGAGAGTCTTGCGGGTTTGCTTGCGCGCGATGACGCGCCGCGCGATGGTCAGGCGGCCGCGAGGGGCATAGCGCCGGATTTTTCGGAGGATGCGGCGCGCGGCGCGGCGTTTCGCGCCGCCACGGTGCTTGCTCGACACATAGCTGGTGTCGCGTTCCCACGGGTATTCATCGAAATCCTTCGCCTGGCTGCCGCGCGGCTGTCGCGGATATCGCGCGCGGCCGGGCTTGCGTCTGAGCGCGAGCTTGTATAATTGGCGTGACTGCGGATGGTCGGCATAGTGTTTCAGCCAGGCGGCGAGTTCGCGGTAGCGCGACCGGTAATGGGTCGGGTGGAGATAGCGCTGCGCCTGCACATGGCCCAGTAAAATCTTGTTCTTGAGCTTGCGGATTTCCTTGTTGGCTTTCGACCAGCGGCCTTTCTTCTGCAACGCGAAAATGTGCCGGTATCTCTTGGCGTCTTCATCGGAGAGCAAGGACATGGCCGCGGCGGCAATTTTCGCGGGGGAGTCTTCCGGCCCAGCCGCGTTTGCATCGCTTGCCTGAACGGCCAACGATGTCGACGCCAGGAACAGCGCCGTCGCAAAAAAGAAAGCGGGAATTCGAAATATATGCCGCATCAAATCATTCGCTTGTTCTGTCTTCCGAGAGGCGCACGCTGATCGCCAGCAGATCCCCCCAGGTTTCTCGCTTCTGGGCCGGCGACCGCAACAAATACGCCGGATGTAAAATCGGCCGCGCGGCAATCGGCGTTTCCAACGTGGGGCTCGAATAATTGAACCAGCGGCCGCGCGTTTTCATAATGCCTTCACGAGTGTTAAGCAAAGATTTAGCCGATGTGCCGCCGACCGGCACAAGCACGCGCGGCGCGGCCAGTTCGATATGCCGTTCAATGAACGGCATGCAGGCGGAGATTTCCGCATCGGTGGGATTGCGGTTGCCCGGCGGCCGCCACGGCAGAATATTGGTGATGTAAACGCCGCTTCGGTCAAGTCTGATGGCGGCCAGCATGCGGTCCAGCAATTGACCCGCGGGTCCGATAAAGGGAACGCCGCGCCGGTCTTCCTCGGCGCCCGGCGCTTCGCCGATCAGCATCAGCGCGCCTTCCGGATTACCGTCGGAAAACACGAAATTGGTGGCGGTTTCCTTGAGCGGACACCCGTCGAAGGCGGCAAACACATCGCGCAGTTCGTCGAGGGATTTCGCCGTCTGGGCCAATTCCCGCGCGGTTTGTTCGATCTGATTGCGTGGAACCAGCCTGGGTTCGGGATTCTGTATCGGGGACGCGGCAGGTTCCGGCGGCGAAACGATGCGCTCGACAGGCGTGGCCGAGACCGCATAACGATCCATCGGCGCATCGCTGATCGCTTCGTCCGCGCCACTGATTATTTGCCATTCCAGCAGACGGACGAGTTCAGTTTCCCCCTCCATGAGAAAACACTAACATGGCGTGAAGGCTACCGCACGGGCGATTTGCCGTGATATACAGCGGCGCTTGTTATGACGCGGAGGAAGAATTGGAACGGGAATCCATGGAATTCGATGTGGTGATCGTGGGGGCCGGACCGTCCGGGCTCGCCGCCGCAATCCGTCTGCGCCAACTGGCCGCCGAAAACGATTCCGAGATCACCGTTTGTGTTCTCGAAAAAGGGTCGGAAGTCGGCGCCCATATTCTGTCCGGCGCGGTATTCGAACCGCGCGCGCTCGATGAACTGATCCCCGACTGGAAGGAACGCGGCGCGCCGTTGAACACGCCGGCGACCGAAGACAAATTCATGTTGCTGACCAAATCCGGTTCAATCCCACTGCCGATTCCGCCGCAGATGAGCAATCACGGCAATTACATCGTCAGCCTGGGCAATCTGTGCCGTTGGCTGGCGGAACAGGCGGAAGGGCTCGGCGTCGAAATCTATCCCGGCTTCGCGGCGGCGGAGGTGCTGTACGACGACGACGGCGGCGTCAAGGGCGTGGCGACCGGCGATATGGGTCTCGACAAGGACGGACAGCCGACCGAAAACCATCAACCGGGATTCGAACTGCACACCAAGCAGACCATTTTCGCGGAAGGTTGCCGGGGCTCGCTGACCAGGGGCCTGTTCGAACGCTTCGATCTGCGCGACGGCGTCGACCCCCAGACATTCGGTCTCGGCATCAAGGAACTGTGGGAAGTCGCGCCGGAAAAGCACACCCCCGGACGAATCGTCCATACCATCGGCTGGCCGCTCGACAGCGCAACCTATGGCGGCTCGTTCTTGTACCATCTGGAAGACAATCAGGTGGCGGTGGGCATGGTAATTGGGCTCGATTATGCCAACCCCTATCTCAGTCCGTTCGAGGAATTCCAGCGCTTCAAGACCCATCCCAAGGTCCGGCCGACATTTGAAGGCGGACGCCGCATCGCCTATGGCGCGCGGGCGCTCAACGAAGGCGGCTTTCAGTCGATGCCCAAATTGTCGTTTCCGGGCGGCGTACTGATCGGGGCCACCGCCGGGTTCATGAACGTTCCCAAGATCAAGGGCAGCCACACGGCGATGAAATCCGGCATGCTGGCGGCGGAGGCCGCCTTCGAAGCGGCGTCCTCCGGGGCCGGGTCCGAATTGACCCAGTATGGCGACGCCGTCAAAAAGAGCTGGATCTGGACCGAGCTGAAAAAAGTCCGCAACATCCGGCCGTCCTATCGCAAGGGGCTTTGGCTTGGGATGATCTATTCGGCGATCGATATATTCGTCCTGCAAGGCCGCGCGCCCTGGACATTCAAGCATCATCCCGACCATGAGACCCTGAAGAAAGCGGACCAGGCCCCGGTGATCGATTATCCCAAGCCGGATGGAGAGGTCAGCTTCGACCGCAATTCATCGGTCTTCATTTCCAACACGAACCATGAGGAAAATCAGGCGGCGCACCTCACCCTGAAGGATGATTCCGTGCCGGTCGATGTCAATCTCGCGCTCTATGACGCGCCGGAACAGCGCTATTGCCCAGCCGGCGTCTATGAAATTCTGCGCGATGACGATGGCGGAAATCCGCGCCTACAAATCAATGCGCAGAACTGCGTGCACTGCAAAACATGCGATATCAAGGACCCGACCCAGAATATCGTCTGGATTGTGCCCGAAGGCGGCGGCGGTCCCAACTACCCGAATATGTGATCCGTAATATAGAGCTTGCTGACGACCCGTGAATTTTTATGTAGTATAGAGGGTGGAAGTGGCGTTTCCGGCGGTGCATTGCCGCCTTATATCGACGCTAAACGTCTTTTAACGGTTTGCGTCCATATTTTTGCGGCCTTATGGGTCGAAGACATGTGATGGATCAGAAACTGAACAAATTCCGACGAATTTCTCGCCCCGCCGCGTTGCTTGCATCGGGCGCCCCCCTTTTACTTGCGGGGTTGCTTGCGGCCTGCGCCGGCGAGACCCAGCTTGGTCAGACCGAAGCCGTGGCGGACAACAAACCGTCGCCGGCGTTGCATCTGGCCGGATATAAGCCCGCTCGATCGCTTACCGGCAGTTATCTCGCCGGCCGTTCGGCGCAAAAAGCCCATGATTATGACCGGGCGAACGAATATTTATCGCACGCGCTTGGTGCCGATAATTCGAACGCCAATCTGCTGCGCCGGACATTTCTGGTTAGCCTTGCCGGCGGCCAGATCGACGACGCGGTTCGCATCGCGGGACAAATCGTCAAGAAGGATCCCGGCGCGCTGCTCGCAAATGTCGCGCTGGTTGTCGCCGACATCAAGGCGAACCGGCTGGAAGAAGCCCCGCCAAACCAAAAAAACATCACGCGCCGGGGGTTAAGCACATTTCTCACGCCCATGCTGCGCGGTTGGATCGTCGCCGGACTGGGTGATTCCGACGGCGCCATCAAGGCGCTGAAGCCGCTCCGCGCGATTTCCGGTTTTTCGGTACTGCATGACTTGCATTCCGGCCTGATCAACGACTATGCCGGCCGCGCCGATCTGGCGGAAAAGAATTTGCTGCAGGCGTCGAAACGGACGCGGCGGTCCACCTTGCGAATTGTCCAGGCGCTTGGGTCGGTTTACGAACGCACCGGACGCGCGGATCGCGCAAAATCGCTCTATGTGGAGTATCTGAGCCAGAATCCCCAGTCCAGGGTTCTGCTGCCCGCGCTCGAAAGGGTGCGGGCCGGCGGTCAGGCGCCAAAACTGGCGGCGGGGGTCCGGGACGGCGCGGCCGAGGCGTTTTTCAACGTGGCCAGTACTTTAACCCAGGAAAATGCCGTTGAAATGGCGTTGATCTATGGCCGTCTGGCGCTCGATCTGCGCCCCGACCTGTCGCTTGCGACGATGCTGGTTGGCGGCATTCTCGAATCCCTCGGCCGGCATGCACCCGCGATCGAAGTCTATGGCACGGTTGTTCCCGACTCTCCGCTCTGGTGGTCTGCGCGGCTGCGCATGGCGTCCAGTCTCAGTGCAATGGGCAAGGACGATAAGGCGATCAAACAACTGCGCGGCATGGCGAATGAAAAGACGTCCCGGCCGGAGGCGCTGGTCAATCTTGCCGATCTGCTTCGGTCCAAAAAGCGGTTTTCCGAATCCGTCGACGCCTATGACGAAGCGATCGAACGGATCGGCACCATCGGCAAGCGGCATTGGACCTTGCTCTATTCCCGGGGCATCGCGCTCGAGCGGTCGAGCCAGTGGTCGCGGGCCGAGGAAGATTTCATCACCGCGTTGCGGCTGAAACCGGACCAGCCATACGTTCTCAACTATCTCGGCTATAGCTGGGTCGACAAGGGCATCAATTTGGCCCGCGCCCAGAAAATGATCGAACGCGCCGTCGAATTGCGGCCCAATGACGGCTATATCGTTGACAGTCTGGGCTGGGTTCTGTACCGGCTGGGCGATTTTCCCCGCGCCGCGCGGCAGCTTGAACGCGCCGTCGAGTTGCGGCCGCAGGACCCGACCATCAATGACCATCTCGGCGACGCCTATTGGCGGGTCGGCCGCTCGGCCGAGGCGCGTTTCCAATGGCGGCGCGCCCTAAGCCTCGATCCCGAACCTGATCAGGTTACCCTGATCCGCGAAAAGATCCTCAACGGTCTTTCCTCGGTCCAGTCGAAAAAGGAAAGTTGACCGGCCCTTGGCTTATCGGATCAACGCGCCGGCCAAGATCAATCTCTATCTCCATCTCCTCGACCGGCGGGATGACGGCTACCATCTGCTCGACAGCCTGATTGCCTTTGCCGCGGTTCATGATGAAATCACGGTCCGGCCCGGCGATGGCCTGACCCTGAGAGTGGATGGCCCGTTCGCGTCCGCCATGCCCGATGACGGGGATAATCTGGTCCTGCGCGCCGCCCGCGCGCTCCGGACGGCGCGGAAAGTCGATGCGGGCGCCGCGTTTAACCTGACAAAGAATCTGCCGGTCGCGGCCGGCATCGGTGGTGGGTCGGCCGATGCGGCGGCGGCGCTGCTGGCGTTGAACGCGCTCTGGCGGCTTGATGCGGGCGAGAGGGAACTGGCCGAACTGGGGCTCGATCTCGGCGCGGACGTCCCGGCGTGCCTGCGCGGAGAGCCGCTTTACGCGGCCGGGGTGGGGGAGGTGATCGACCCCGCGCCCGCCCTGCCACATATGGGGCTGGTGCTGGTTAACCCAAACCTTCCGGTATCGACGGCGGCGGTGTTTTCGGCGTTTGATGGGCGGTTCACCGGTAACGGGCGATTCGATGCGGCATTCGGCGGCATGGCGGCATTCGCGGCCGGCCTTGCGGAACGGCGCAATGATTTGATGGAGCCCGCCCGGAAAATCGAGCCAGAAATAGACGCTGTTCTCGGCGCGCTCGCCGCCGTTGACGGCTGTCTGCTGGCCCGCCTGTCCGGAAGCGGGCCGACTTGCTTTGGATTATTTGAGGCCGAGGAAAATGCTTCAGGCGCGGCGGGAAAAATCGCTAGGGCGCATCCAGAGTGGTGGGTCTGTCCGACGCATTTTTTGGAGTGCGCTGAAACTTCCGGTAAAGTTTCCTAGCCCGCCGGTTCTGGCATGCGGGCGGCGACGGCGCGCAGATCGACCAGGAGATCGGGCGTTGCGTGACCGGTAATCTCAAGCCCACCGAATTTCTGATACAGGCGGATCGCCTTCACCGTGCGGTGTCCCAGCACGCCGTCCGGGGGGCCGGGCCGGAAGTCGAGCTTGGCGAGAAGCCGTTGTACTTCGGAAATCTGGATCGGCAAAACCAGTTCGGCGATCTTTTTGGATGCCGATACGGCGATCGCCTTGCTGACCACCGGCGCCAAATCGGCCGGGGCGGCTTCGTTGGCGGCTTTGACCAGCGCGCTTGCCGGCGTGACCGGCGGAACCAGGGCCGATTTATGGGAGCCCTCGCGCACCGCCAGTTTTGACTCTTCGGGGTTTAGAGTTTGCCTGGACAGCAGGAGGACACCGCCCGCCGCGACCGCGATCGCCAACGCTCCGGCGGCTGTCGCCCGCGGAGAACTGGTTTTGGCGCTTTTCGATTTTTGATATGCTTTCCGAATGCTGGAAACCAGGCTCGCTTTAAGTTGCCGGCCCGAGGTTTTCCGTGGCTTCACGATCTTGTCCGCCGATGTCACTGCAATTGCCATATCCGATCCCGCTCGATCATTGCGCAATATAAATGCGCCCTGTATCGGAATATACCGGCAGTGTTAACAGAAAGTTAAGCATATGGCGACGATCTGTTTCATGTAGTTGCGGTAAGTCGGAATAGTCCCTATTTTCCGCTTGCCCGACCCCGTAATTTCAGCGGGGCCGGTGACGATATTGGCGCGTGGTGAAAGGGTATCACTCCTGGTTTTGGTCCAGGCATTGAGGGTTCAAATCCTTCCGCGCCAACCATTTGATCGTTCAACAGGTTGTTCAGCCGTTCGAACTAAAAACCTTCAAATCTCTCCCAGGCCCGTTGCACGGCCGGGCGGGCGGCGATGGCGTCGTGCCAGCGCGCGACATTGGGGAAATCGTCCAGGCCAATATCATCGACGCCGTGGATGTGGGTATCCGCATAACATGAGATATCGGCGATGGAATACGCGCCCGCGAGATAATCCTGGCCGTCGAGTTGTTTGTCCATGATGCCGAGCATGTCCTTCAACGTGGCTTCGTAATGTTTCTGGGCCGCCGGCACTTTCTCGGGCGACCGGTGGGTGTAATGCCCGTGCTGCTGGGCCAGCGGCGTGAAGGTCGAAGTACCCCAGTAGAACCAGCTATCGACGGCGATGCGTTGAACAGGGTCCGCCGGATGAAGCTCGGGCGCGGCCTTAGCGGCCATGTAAGTGAGGATCGAGCCGGAACCGAACATGGTGACGGATTCGCCGCCCGGCCCGTCGCTATCGATCAGCGCCGGGATCTGGTGGACCGGGGCGAGCTTCATGAAATCGGGGTCGAACTGTTCCTTTTTGCGCAGATTGATCGGCTTGAGCGTGTAATCGATTCCGGTCTCTTCGACCATCTGCCGCGCCTTGAAACCGTTATCCGTCATCCATGTGTAGAGTTCGATCATAATTTTCTCCCTGTTATGCCGCGCATTGTACCGTCTAATCCTGCCGCATTCTATCCGCTATGAAGAAGTTTTCAGGCGCAGGCCCTTGGCGACGATCATCCGTTCGGCGATCTCGAAGACGCCCTGGGCCAGCAGGGCCAGCATGGCGGCGGGAATGGCGCCTTCGAGGATCAACCCGATGTCGTCGAGCCTTATGCCGGTCAGAATCGGCTGGCCGTAACCGCCGGCTCCGATCAGCGCGCCGAGCGTCGCCGTGCCCACATTGATCACGGCGGATGTTTTTATTCCCGCCAGAATGGCGCGCGCCGCCAAGGGCAGTTCCACCAGCCGCAGCCGTGCCCCCGGCGGCAGGCCGAGCGCTTCCGCGGATTCGCGGATCGACGGGCTGATATCGGTCAGACCGGCATGGGTGTTCCGGATGATCGGCAGCAGGCTGTACAGGAACAGCGCCACCAGGGCGGGCGGGCCGCCGATCCCCAGCAGCGGGATCATGAACACGAACAGCGCCAGCGACGGGATGGTCTGGATCACGCCGGCGACGGCCAGGATAAATTGGCCAAGCCGCCGGCGGCGCGCCGCCAATATGCCGAGCGGCACGGAAAGGGCAATCGCGGCGGCCAGTGAAATCGCCACCAGGGTCAGGTGCTCCATGGTATGACGTTGAAAACGGCGCCACACGCCATCGGCTTCGGCGTCGGCGCTGATTCCGAGAGATTTGTTCACAAAATCGGCGGCGACTTTCAATTCGCTGATTTTGTCGAGCTTCACGGCGGCGTTCATGCGGCCCATGGCGGCCGCGTCGATGCGGCCCTCGATCCGGCGCAGCGCGGCGGCGAAATTCGCATCGAGCCCGGCGCGCCAGATCAGCACGGCGTCGTAAACGGGGAAATGGTTGAGATCATCGCGCAGCAGGCGCAGGCCGTAATAGCTGATCTCGGCGTCGGTGGTGTAGACATCCATGGCATCCATGCCGCCGGCGGCCAGCCCGCGATAGGCAAGATCATGGTCCAGCCCCCGGACGTTCGTTTGCGGCAGGCCGTATCGCTCGCGCAAACTCGGCCAGCCGTCGCCCCGGTTCATGAATTCATTGCCCAATCCGAAGCGCAGATCGGGGTGTGATCTCAGATCGGAAATCGTCTTGATGCCAAGTCTTCCGGCCTGATCTTCATTCATACCGATGGCGTAAGTGTTGTTGAAGCCCAGCGGACGGCCCATGACGATGCCGCGCCTGGCCAGCGCCGAGCGGATTTTTTCGTCGCTGTCGAGGTTTTGTCCCGCGAGAATTTCCTGCGAGAGCGTGCCGGTATATTCCGCGTAGATATCGATTTCGCCTTTCAGCAGCGCCTGGAACAGAACCCGCGTGCCGCCGATCTCGCGGCGATGGATCGCGCGCCCGCCGGCATCGCGGATCAAATGGGATACGGCCTCGCCCAGAATTACGGATTCGGTGAATTTTTTCGATCCGATCCTGATATCGGCGGCCTCGGCCAGGGTCGCGGCGAAGATCAGCGCCAGAACCGCCAGAACTCTCATGACCGGGGCTCCGCCAACGCATCGGCCACGCCGCGCTGGGCGTGAACAAACTGTCTTACGAAATCATCGGCCGGCGCTTCGGCCAGCGCTCGTATATCGCCGCGTTGAATGATGACGCCGTCACGTATCAGCACGATGTCGTCGCCGAAGAATCCGGCTTCGCCAATGTCGTGGGTTACCATGACAACTGTCTTTCCAAGTGCCCGGAATATATCTCGCAGTTCGTTCTGCAACCCGTATCGGATCACGGGATCGAGCGCGCCGAGCGGCTCGTCCAGCAGCAGCACGTCCGGATCAAGCATCAGGGCGCGCATCAGGCTGACCCGCTGACGCTGGCCGCCGGACAGCTGCGCCGGGTACCGGTCGAACCCGTCATCGGGAAACGCGGTCAGCGCCGCCAGTTCGGTCAGGCGTTCGTCGATGCGCCGGGGCGGCCAGCCAAGATATTTCGCCATCAGCGCCGCATTGCCGCGAGCCGTCAGATGGGGAAACAGCCCGCCATCCTGGATCACATAGCCCATGCGATGGCGCAGCATCGGCGCGGAAGCGCGCGTTACCGGCTCGCCCTCGAAGCGGACCGCGCCCGCGTCCGGCGTCGCCAGCCCGTTCATCAGCCGCAGCAGGGTCGACTTGCCACAGCCCGACGGGCCGATCAGCACCGTGGTTCGGCCCGGAGTCACGGCCAGATCGACCGGTCCAACCGCGATCCGGCGATCGAATGATTTCGTGACGCCTTCGAGCGTGAACATGCGCCGTATCAGACCTCATGATGCGTCGATGCACAACGATCAATGGAGAGGAGACTTGCCGCGCGCGGGAATAGCTGATAGCGGATGGGATCACTCCACCGACGGATCCTTCCTGACGATGACCACCGCCACCGCTCTCCGATCCAGCGAAGTCCAGGCCGTCGGCCTCGTGGGCGCGGCCCATTTTCTGAGCCATTTCTACCAGCTCACGTTGCCGCCGTTGTTCTTCGCCATTCAGGCCGCACTTGACGTAAATTTCTTTCAACTCGGCTTGGTGATGACGGCCTATAGCGTGACCACCGGCGTCCTGCAGACCCCGGTCGGGCTCTATCTCCACCGCATTGGCGCAAGACGCCTGTTGATCGGCGGGCTGGCGCTCAATGCCGCCGCGATCTGCGCCGCCGGCATGGCGTCGTCATTTGAGATTCTTGTTGTCCTGATGCTGTTGGCGGGCGTTGGGAACAGCGTTTTCCATCCGGTCGATTATGCGCTGTTGTCGTCCTCCATCGATGAAAGCCGGATCGGCCGCGCCTTCAGCCTGCACAGCTTCGGTGGCACGGCGGGTTTCGCCGCGTCGCCCTTGGTGATTTTCACCCTGGCCGATTTTTGGGATTGGCGGATGGCGCTGATGATCGTGGGCGCGGCGGGCGTCGCCCTCGCCATCGTGATCGCAATTTTCGGCGGTGTATTGCATGACAATTCCGGCGAGGAACAAGCCGCCGCCAAAGCCGCCGGTGCGACGAAAACCGGATGGCGATCGCTGATGACCCGGCCGATTTTGGTGTTCTTCGCCTTTTTCGCCCTGTTGGCCGCCGCCGGCAGCGGCCTTACGACGTTTTCCATCGTCGCCATGGCGGAGGTCTATCAGGTCGATGTAAAGGAGGCCAGCAGCGCGCTGACTGCCTTTCTGATCATGTCGGCCGCCGGGGTTCTCATGGGCGGATATCTCGCCGACAAAACCCAGCGCCACGACCTTGTGCTGGTGCTGACCTATTGCATTTCGGCGACGTGCCTGATTGTAGTCGCGTCCCAGACGTTGCCGTTTTGGCTGGTGACCGGCGTCTTTGCGACGTCCGGGTTGATGCGCGGCATGGTCAACCCGTCGCGCGATGTGCTGGTCCGCGCGGCGGCGCCGCCGGGCCAGATCGGCGCCACATTCGGGTTTGTGACCTCGGGGTTCACGGTCGGGGCGGCCACGGCGCCCATGCTCTACGGCTGGTTGATGGATACCGGGTCCGCCGGCTCCGTGTTCTGGGTCGCCGCCGGGTTTACCTTGTCAGCGATTGTCCTGGTGGTAACGTTCCGCGAAAGGTCGTTATAAATAAACGCCATGCTCGAGCTGTATCACAGCAACTGGTCGATCTGCGCCCAGAAGGTCCGGCTGGTGATCGCCGAAAAAGGACTCGACGTGATCGAGCATCATCTCGATCTGCGGTCCCGCGATCAGCAACACCCTGATTACCTGCAGCTCAATCCCAAGGGATATGTGCCGACGCTGGTCCATGACGGGCGGCCGGTCACCGAATCCGCCGTGATCTGCGAATATCTCGACGAGGTCTTCCCTGAAACCCCGCTGCGGCCCGCCGACCCGGTCGATAGGGCATACATGAAAACCTGGACCCGGCGACCCGATGACGGTTTGCATCGGGCCTGCGCGACCTTGACCAACGCCATCGCCTTTCGCCTGCAATGGCTCGAACAATCGCCGGAAGATTTCGAAAATGTACTGCGTAATACGCCCGATCCGATCCGCCGGGAATGGCGCCGCGAAATGATCGAAATGGGCGTCGCGTCGCCGATGTTCCGGCGTTCGGTCTGGGTCTATGACGCCCTGCTCGATGACATGGAGGCGGCGTTGGCTGATCGCCCCTGGCTGGCGGGGGAAGACTATACGTTGGCCGATGTATCGTTGACTTCCTACCTCAACCGGGTCGCCGAATTGCAGCTTTATCCCTTCTGGGAAAAATCGCGGCCCCGCGTGACCGGCTGGTTCGCCCGCATTCGGGCCCGCGCCAACTACAAGATTGCAATCGACGGCTATCCGTATGATGCCTATATTACGCAGATGGCGGAACAGGGCGCGTTGCAGTGGCCCCGGGTCGAGGCCGCTCTGGCCGATATCAATTAACCGTCAGACGCGCCGTTATCCCTGGAATTGAGATCCTTTCCGGAGGTATTAGAGTCTCATGGGACGGACATGGATATTCAGACGAAAGACAGTGGCGTCGATCATCGGCATCATGATCGGCGGGTTTGTCGCCTTTTCGATGTCGAAGTCGCTTGCCGCGCCGAAATCCGAACTGTGGCCGCGCTGGGCCGCCCATCGCGCGAATTCGGTTTCCGTAATCGATCACGCGCTTTGGAATGCATTCTTGAACAAACATGTCGTAACGGGACCGAACGGCGTGAACCGGCTGCCTTATGGTCGGATCGCGGCGCAAGACCTCCGCAAGCTGGTCGCCTATATCGACCATCTCAGCTTTATTCAGATCGGAAATTATAACCGTTCCGAACAGCTGGCTTACTGGATCAACCTTTATAACGCGCTGACCGTTCAGTTGATTTTGCGGCGTTACCCGGTCAGGAGTATCCTCGATCTCAATATTTCGCCGGGCTGGCTTTCGGTCGGACCCTGGGGCAAGAAATTGCTCCGAATCGAGGGCGAGGAAATTTCCCTCGACGATATCGAGCACCGCATCCTGCGCCCGATCTGGCGCGACAACCGGGTCCATTACGGAGTCAATTGCGCGTCGATCGGCTGTCCCAATGTCGCGAAGACCGCCTATACCGGCGCGACCGTGAATACGGCCCTGACCCGCGCCGCGCGGTCCTACATCAATGGCGGCCGCGGCGTGAATTTCGACGACGGCGAGCTTTATGTGTCCAGCATCTATAAATGGTTCGTGGCCGATTTCGGCGGCAACGCGGCAGGCGTCATCGCCCATCTGAAAAAATACGCCGCCCCCGCGCTGGCCGCGAAACTCAAAAACGCCCGCGATATATCAGGCTATGAATATGACTGGTCGCTGAATGAAACCCCGTCGTCGCCCTAAGTATTGCGATGTAGTTGCCAAAAGAATTCTTATTGCACCCGAATTTGTTCTCGGTCATGTTCGATTTCGATCGTCTCGGGCTCTCTGAGGCGCTCAAATATCTCGGAAGGGCGCGGAATATGATCATTTCCAACATGGAAGAAGTGCCGGGCCGGCGTGTCGTGCAACATTTGGGCGTGGTTCAGGGCAGCACCGTGAAGGCAAAGAATGTGTTCCGTGATATCGGCGCCAGCCTGAAGAATTTGGTGGGTGGCGAGTTGAAGAGCTATACGGATCTGATAAACGAATCCCGCCGGGAGGCCATGGACCGCATGGGACAGGAGGCGGAGGCGCTGGGCGCCAATGCAATATTGAACGTGCGATTTTCCACCTCGACGATAACGCAGGGCGCCGCCGAATTGCTGGCTTACGGCACGGCGGTAATTGTCGAGGAACAGGCCGATGGATGAACAGTCGATAGCATCGCTGATCAATTACGGCGGTTTTGCCGTTTTGGTCGTCCTGACATTCTTTATCGGCTCGGTAATCGAACGGCGGCATTTTCGCCGGATCATAAAAAGAGAAAAGGAAGTGCGCGACATAATGGTATTCGCAATTCGCCGGGCGCCCACTGACCTTGTCTTGTCGCAACCGAAACTCGTCTGTGGCAATGCCGTCATTTCGGTGGATTACTTCAAGACGTTCGCGGCCGGACTGCGCGGCATCATCGGCGGCCGGATCGGTTCCTATGAATCGTTGTTCGAACGGGCGCGCCGCGAAGCGATGTTGCGCATGAAGATTGAGGCCAGACGCCATGGCGGCAACATCGTCTTGAACGTGAAATTCGAGACCACCCGCATCTATTCCGGCGGCGGCCGCGGCGCGATCAGCGTCGAAGCGCTAGCCTATGGCACGGCTTATAGCCGAAGCGACGATGGCGCCCAGATACACTAATCCAAAACTGCTGGAAGGCATAAATTCCGGTCATGAACATCCTCTGCTAGAGGTTGCCAAATCATCAATCATCGTTTTTGCGCTGATCGCCGTGGTGATTGTCGGCGCCTATATGGCCGCGCGGTTTGCCGCCCCATATTTGCCATTCAGCTGGGAGATCGCCTTGGCCGAAAAGATGCCCCGGCCGGACTTGGGCGACGATGCCGCCGGGTCCCGGACGCATCGCTATATCACCTCGTTGACGGCCCGGGTGGCCGCGGCGAGCGATTTGCCGGCGGACATGGCGATTACCGTCCATTACGTCGAAGGCGACACCGTGAACGCGTTCGCCACTTTGGGCGGCCATATCGTTGTCTTCGAGGGACTGTGGAAATTGGTCGACAGCGAAAATGCGGCGGCCATGCTGATCGCCCATGAAATCGCTCACGTGAAGAACCGGGACCCGGTCCGGAGCGCCAGCGGCACTCTGTTCGCGTCACTTGCCGCCGGCCTTATGTTCGGCGATATCGGCGTCGCCAACATGGGCAATGATTTGACCGCGCTGCAATTCAGCCGGGAACAGGAAACCCAGGCGGACAGCGACGCGGCGCGGGCCGTTTTCAAGCTCTATGGTCATCTCAACGGCGCGGCTGATCTTTTCAATAGGCTGCGGATTGTCGCCAAGGATGCCAAACAGCCGCCCGCTTTTCTTGCCAGCCACCCGAACCTGGCGGACCGCATTCTTGGCCTTCGACGACTGGCCGGCCGCAATGGCTGGAGTTTCCAAGGCGATAAGCATAAGCCGAAACGGAACCGACGAGCCAAATAAGCGAAACGAGCCCTATCAGGCCATGAAACAGCTGGCAAAATTTTTATAATGACGGCTGGAATCGTCATGCCACCCATTCGCTGACCGGCGCCCTTGCATCTTGCAGCGGTTGCGCGATGACATCGACTAGGGATGCGCCGTCATGGGCGACGGCTTCTGCGAGCGCCGATTTGAGATCGGACGGCGCCTCCACCCGACATGATGTCACGCCATAGGCCTCGGCCACTTTGGCGTGGTCGGTGCGGCTGAAATCGACCGAATAATAGCGCGCGTCATAGCCGGTTTTCTGCCCCGCCTTGATCCAACCGAACACTGCATTGGACACCACGACAAAAGTCGCCGGAATGTTCAGCCGCACCACTGTTTCCAGTTCGCCGACGCAGAACCCGAACGCGCCGTCGCCCATGATCGCGACGATCTTCGCGTCCGGCCGGCCGTAATGCGCACCGACTGCCGCCGGCAGGGCATAGCCGAGCGCGCCATGGGCCCGGTTTGACAGGAAATACCGGCCGCTGCGTTTGAATTCGTAAAAGGCCGAAAAATACGGGCATGGCGTTCCCGGATCGGCGATCACGATCGCGTCGTCGGGCAGCACCGCCTGCAGATCGGCGACAATGCGTTCCGGCAGGATCGGGGTAACGTCGGACTCGGCCAGGTTATGGAAAGCGTCGAACTTGGCTTTCTTTTGGGCCGCGATGAAGGCCGCGTTCAGGGCGCGCGCCGGAGGCATTTCGAATTTCGGCGCCAGACAGGCGTCAAGCGCGGACAGCGTCAGTTTGGCGTCGCCGATGATCGCGCAATCGGTCTGGTAGGTTGCGCCCATCACCGACGGATCCGTATCGATGTGGATCACCTGCGTCGCGCCCGGTTCGGGGTGACGCCAGCGTTCGGTGGTGACCGAGCCGGCGCGGCACCCGATGAAGATAATCAGATCGGCGGCGTCGACCACCTCGCGGGATTCGGGGACGCCGCCATTGCTGCCGACCACGCCGACGGCCAGCTCATGGACTTCCGTGATGCTGCCCTGGCCGCTGATGGTGGTGGCGACCGGCGCGGCGATGCGTTCCGCCAGCTCGCGCAGTTCATCTTCCGCCCCGGCAATCAGCACGCCGCCGCCGCAGATGAACAGCGGGGCCTTTGCGTCCCCGATGATTTCGGCGGCGCGTTCGATGTGTTCCGGGTCCGGTGCAATGCGGGTCGTCGGATAGCGGCCGAACCCCTCATCGGCCCAGATTTCGTCCTCATCAACCGGTTCGTTCTGCACGTCGAACGGCAGGCCGATATGGGCCGCGCCCGGCGTTCCGCTTGTCATGGCGGAAAAGGCATCGCGCAGGGTGCGCGGGATGTCTTCTGCCCGGTCGACCACCTCATTCCACTTGGTCAGCGGCGCGAACAAAGCTTTCTGGTCGAGCTCGGTCAGGGTGAAGCGTCCGCGCGACGACACGGAAATATCGCTGGTGATGGCCAGCACCGGGATCGAGGATTCATTGGCTTCGACCACGCCGGGCAGGATATAGGTCGCGCCGCCGCCGGAAGGCCCCTCGCACACCCCGACCTTCCCGGTGATCTTGGCATAGGCGTCGGCCATGTAGGCGGCCGAGCGTTCGTCCCGCGTCAGCACATGGGTGATGCCGTGATCGAGCCGCGCCAGGGCGTCATAGAGCGGCAGGCTCGTATCGCCGCACAGCCCGAAGATCACCTCGACGCCGTATAGCCGCAGCATGCGGACAAAGGCTTCCGCGCCATTTAGCCGGTTCATTGCAGGCCGTATAGCGCGCAGGCATTGTCATCGAGAATGCGGTCGATCACGTGGGGCGCTATGCGGCCGTCGTCCCTGATCTTGCGCAGCGCATCGATCTCGGTGGCGGTGTCCGCATGGCCGTAATCGGTGCCGATGATCAGCGTGTTTTCGCCGGCATAGCGCAGCACGTAATCCAGATCGTCGGTTACCTGGCAGGCGACGAACATATTGTTTCTTTCCAGCATATCGCCCGGCATGTCGATGCCGCGCCGACGCAGCCGGAGGCCCAAATCGTTCAACAGATATGGAATCCATTGGGCGCTGACCTCCACGATGCCCCATCGGATTTTGGGGAATCTCTCCGGCACGCCATGCCACAGCAGCGAATGCACGGCGCCGATGGTAGGGAGTTTGAATTTATTGAAGGCCGCATCGTCGTGATACAGATTATACATCAGAAAACTGTTGGTCGCCGAATGCGGGCAGATCGCGAGGCCCATTTCGCCCGCGGCGTCGTAGAGCGGATAAAAATAGGGGTCGGACAGCATACGGTCGTGTTCCAGCCCGCGCAGCATCACCCCGACCGCGCCGTTGTCGCGCGCGAATTCCAGCTCCGCGATCAGTTTATGCATCGACAGAAGCGGCGGCATGGCGACCCAGCGCAACCGGTCCGGCGCCTGCTTCCAGATATCGGCGAGCCAGCGGTTATAGGACCGGCAGAGCGCGTATTCGATCTCGGGGTTGGTCGTGCAGGGCCGCAGGAACAGGGTCGGATACAGCACCTGGATATCGATGTCGAGCGCGTCCATATGGGCCAGCCGGCCGGGGATATCGCGCATCTCGCGCGCCTCCGGCGTCGCTTCGGAGCCGATATTCTGATCCTTGGGCAGCAGCAAACCATCGATCACCCAATATTCGCGGATTTCCTTGCCGGTATAGGCCTGTTCCCCGGGCCCCGACTTGCGGGTCACGATCATGGGTTCGAACTTGCGTTCGGCCTCGGAAAGATAGGACCAGGTCTCGGACGTTTCGATCACATGGGCGTCGGAATCCACGATGGGCATCGT
>JAYZAW010000090.1:0-4460 GCA_036339495.1 Pseudomonadota bacterium
AGGGCGATGACTATCTCGACCTGCCCCATGTGACGGAAGACGAGCCGGAAGACTTAGTCGTCGGTGCTGAACCAGATCGCGAAGAAAGCGATGATCAGTCCGACCACCGCGCCCTCGGCGGCGAACCAGAAGGGGTATTACGGAAACCCGTCCACGCCGAACGTCGAAACCATGATCGCCGCCAACTTGTCGTAGGCGAACAGGGTCAGGACAAAATTCATTCAAGCGCCCAGAAAGGGCGCCAGTACCCACCAGCACAAATCCATTTTGAGGATCGGATGCCGGGTCGACACGCCGAATATCCCGACAATCCCGCCCAGCGTCGTGTACCAGAGCAGGATGCCCCAACGGATCATCCAATCCGCATCGGGCCACAAATACGGCAACGAAATGAGACCGGCGAGCCCAAACAAAAATCCGACGCCCTTGGTGATGGCGATGCGCTTGGCGATAGCCGGGGTGATATTCACGGCCGCCTCCCCTGTCCGTTCATGATGGATATGGGGAGCGCGGCGTCACCGCTCAAGCATCGACGACCGCGATCGCCTCGATTTCGATCATCGCATCCGGATCCGCCAGACAGGAAATTTCGACCGTAGTCGAGCAGGGAAATCCGGGACCGAAATACTCGCCACGGATATCGACGCATTTGAAAAATTCGTCCATATCAGTGACATAGGTATTGGTCTTGATGAGGTCTTCGAGCCCCGCGCCAGCCGCTTCCAGCGCTGCCTTGATGTTTTCGCCGACCTGGCGGAACTGCGCGCGCATGTCGCCGGGCCCCACCGTGTTGCCGTCCTTGTCCCAGGCGAGCTGCCCGGAAAGACAGATCAGCCGCTTGCCCTCTATGGAGACGGCGTGCGGAAACATCGCCTTGCCGTCGACCTTGCGCGTGAAGATTGTGTCTGCGTTGATATTTGTCCGTGTCACCATGATCTCTCTCCCTGTTTGATTTTACTTGCCCTTGTAATCCGCCTTGCGCTTTTCGGAGAAGGCGGCGATGCCTTCGGCGTAATCCTCGGTCCAGCGGATTTTTTCGTAGGAATTGCCCTCCACTTCCATGGCGACCTTCAAGCTGGAATCATAGGCCGAATTCAGCACGCGTTTGAGCGAATGCAGCGCGATCGGCGCCAGCGCATTCAGCTTGGCGGCATACTCCTCGATCAAGGCGGTCAACGCCTCGCCGTCGGCGGCGGTTTCGCTGATCAGCCCCCAATTCTTGGCTTGCGGCGCCGGGATCCGCTTGCCCAGCATCACCATGTCCTTGGCCCGGGTCATGCCGGCGATGCGCGCGATGCGCACGCTGCCGCCCGACCCCGGCATCTGGCCGATGGCGCTTTCCGGCAATGCGACAATGCAGTCTTCCGTGGCGAGGCGGAAATCGCAGGCCAACGCCAGCTCGAACCCAACGCCCATGCAGTATTTTTCCAGCGCCGCGATCACCGGCTTGTTGGCCCGTTCCGGCGCGCCGATATTGTCGGCCAGATCGGACATGCCATTCTTGGGAATATTGGGGAAATTCTTAACGTCACCGCCCGAGGTGAACACGCCGTTCGCGCCCCGGATCACGATCACACCGACATCGTCGTCGTCATCCATGGCTTCGATGATGGCGCGGATCTGCGACCGACCGGTATAGGTCACGATGTTCAATGGCGGCCGGTCGAGGATCAGCGTGCCGATCCGTTTTTCCGCATCCACATCGACGCGCAGACCGTCCAGATCGCGCAAGATTTCGGCGCGCGCCTCGGCATAGTTTTTATCCATGGTCTTGGTCCTTGCTCTTATTGATTACAGGGTACTTTTATAATCTGTGCGCAATGAATAATCGCCATCGCGCAGAAATCGCCGCAGCAGCTTGCCCGACGCGGAACAGGGAATTTGTTCCACAAACACATAAGCGCGCGGCCGTTTGAAACGCGCCAGGTCGCCGGCGAGGCAGGCCGCGTCCAACGCATCGGCGCTGGCGGCATCGGAAGCCGGTTCGATAAACGCCACCACCTTCTGGCCCCAGCGTTCGTCGGGCAGTCCGACCACGGCGGCGCGCGCCACCAGCGGCGACGCGTCGAGCAGATCCTCAACCTCTTCCGGGTGGATGTTTTCACCGCCGGAGATGATCATGTCGTCGACCCGACCGACCACGTAGAGCTCGCCATCTTCATCGAACGCGCCGAGATCGCCGGTGAAATACCAGCCCTGGCGGATCGCCTTGGCGTCCGCATCGGGCCGCTTCCAATACCCGGAGAACGCCTCGAGCCCGTCCAGGGGCGCGATGATTTCACCGGTTTTGCCCCGTGGCAAAATTTCATCGGGACCGGCGGCGCCGTCCGGGTCGGCGCGCACCACGCGGATTTCTTGGCCGATCGAGGCGCGCCCGGCGCAGCCCGGCTTGTCAATAACATGATCGCAGAATGTAAAAGTGTAGATTTCCGACGATCCGTAATAATTGGTGAATTTTCTCGGCTTGAAGGCCGCGGCACAGCGCGCGGTCAGATCCGATGTCATGGCCATGCCGGCATAGCCGAGATTGCTCACCGAGGCGGTATCAAATCCGTCGAAACCGGGATGGGACAGCATGTCGTGGAACATGGTCGGCACCAGAAACATGGCCGTGATTTGTTCCTTTTCGATCAGTTGAAGCGCGTCCGCGCCGTTGAACGCGGGCATGCAGACAAACTTGCCGTTGACCAAAGCGGACATGGTCAGCGCGCGGATCCCCATGGTATGGAACAGCGGCATTACCCCGAGACAGGACTCGCGATAATCGTATCCGAGCTGCGCCACGCAGTGTGTGCTGGCCAGGCGCTCGGCGGCGTGCGACCTCGGCACCCCCTTGGGGCGGCCCGTGGTGCCCGACGTATACAGCATCAGACAGGTCTCGTCATCGTCACGCCGCGCCGGCGGCGCGATCGGCGGGTGGGCGGTCAGCTGAGCATAGATGCCGCTGTCGATATCGATACGCCGGGAAATGCCGCATCGGTCCGCGGCCTGGATAGCGGCATCGGCCGAGCGCGCCTCATAAGCTATCGCCACCGTTTCGGCATCTTTCAGGACATAAGTGATTTCGTCCACTGTGGCGCGCCAGTTGAACGGCGTGAAAATCACGCCGAGCATCTGACAGGCCCAGTACAACGACGCCATTTCGCGGCGGTTCGAGAGTATGGGCACAAAATGATCGCCCGGCTTGAGCCCGAGCGTCCGCAAGCCTCCGGCCAGACCGCGAATTTCATCACGCCATTCGTCATAGGTGGCGCAATAATTCCCATCGACAATCGCGACCGCATCCGGGGCCCGAATCACAACGCGTTCGAAGAGTGTCGCGAGATCCATCGTCCCAATCGTCCTCAGCGCACGTTGAACGCAGCGGTCACGGAGAGGTAGTCCTTCAGAACGAAGACCAGCCGTTCGCTCAATGCAGGGTCTTTCAAGGTCCCGTCTTCATTAAATGCCAGGTCCGCCTGGGCCAGGGAAAACATTCCGGGATAAAGCCATGCGCCGACGCATTCCAATGGAATGCGGGTTTGCCACAGGCCCCGATTGCCGCCAACCGGAGACGGCGCTGCGGAAATTATGTTCATGGTGCGGTTAGCCAGGGGAACTTTCTCCATACGCGATAGCCATTCGATGGCGTTTTTGAGGATGCCCGGAATGGAATAGTTATATTCCGGGACAGCCATGACGCAGGCATCTGACTCATTGATCCGGCGGGCAAGCTCAAGCGCACCCGCGGGCATACCCACCGCCTCTTGCAAATCGGCGTCATAGAACGGCATGTCGAATTCATGGAAATTGGCGAGATCGACTTCATGGCCCTCCGTTCGCATGATGCCAGCGGCGAGATTGATCAATTTGCGATTAAAAGATCCCATACGCAGGGACGTGGCGGTAGCAAATACCTTCATAACGGCGATGATTCTCCATACAATTAACCGGACAGTCGAAAATAACCCCGCCGTCCATCCCGGTCCATCATCAGTTGGCGCAATATGGCTGAAACGCGAATTATCAAAATCGGTCAGGATCCGGACCGGACTGTCGAGCTTGACATGACGGCGGCGTTTGCAATCCGACGAGAAGTATTCTGCGTCGAACAAGGGGTGTCCGAAGCCGAGGAGATGGATGACCGTGACGAACAATGCCGGCATTTTTTGGCGATTACGGCGGGCGTCGCCATTGGAACGGCTCGAACGCAAACACTGCCAAGCGGCGACACCAAGATCGAGCGGGTCGCGGTACTCAAGCCCCATCGGCGTTCCGGGATCGGCCGGCTGCTGATGATCCACATCATGGATGCCGCCCCGTCAACCATGGTGTTGAACGCCCAAACCGCCGTTCAACGGTTTTACGCCGAGCTGGGTTTTGTCGCCGAAGGCGCTATATTCGAGGAAGCCGGCATCGAGCATATTCATATGACGAAGCAGGGATGAACCATTTTGTATACAGCGCGTTATTCGCCGCCG
>JAYZAW010000091.1:0-5771 GCA_036339495.1 Pseudomonadota bacterium
GCCGCAGATCGCGGCGAGATCGAGCCCGGCCTGGGCGGACATGCGGCGCGCCAGCGGGCTGGCGAAAATGCGGCCCCGATCGCCGGCGGCCGGCGCGGACACGGACGGGATGGATTTTGCCGCGCCACCGGCGGCGGCTTCAACATCGCCCAGCGTAATGACGCCACCGGGTCCGGTCGCGGTGACCGAAGCGAGATCGACCGACATCTGCTTTGCCACTCGGCGCGCAAGCGGCGTGACTTTAGTATCGTCTTTCGGCGCGGGCAAATCGCCCTTGGGCGCGGGCGTCGCCGAAGCATCCGAGGCGGGAACGGCGGCCGGAGCCGGCTCGGCCGATACCGCATCGATGGCCGATGCATCCTCGCCGTCCTCCAACACGATGGCGATGACCTGATTGACCGCCACGCCTTCGGTGCCGTCGGGCACCAGAATTTTTCCGAGCACGCCATCATCGACGGCCTCGACTTCCATGGTCGCCTTGTCGGTTTCGATTTCGGCGATCGCGTCTCCGGCGCGGACTTCATCGCCCTCGCCGATCAGCCATTTCGCGAGATTGCCTTCGGTCATGGTGGGCGACAGCGCCGGCATCAGAATTTTGATAGGCATCGCGTCCTTACCTCGGGACAGTGAACGGGATCAGTCCCGATAAAGCACGGATTTCGCCGCGGCGACAACATCGTGCGGTTGGGGCAGCGCCATTTTTTCGAGATTGGCCGCATAGGGCATGGGCACGTCGACGGCGCAAATCCGCTTGACCGGCGCGTCGAGCCAGTCGAAGGCCTGTTCCATCATTTGCGCGGCAAGTTCGGCGCCAATGCCGGCATAGGGCCAGCCTTCCTCGACGGACACCAGCCGGTTGGTTTTCTTGACCGACTCGACAATTGTCCCCGTATCGAGCGGCCGCAGGGTCCGAAGGTCGATCACCTCGGCGTCAATCCCTTCTGCCGCCAAGGTCTCCGCCGCATCAAGCGCATGGCCGACCATCAGCGAATGGGCGCAGATCGTTACATCGTTTCCGGACCGCGCGATGCGCGCCTTGCCGATCGGCACGGTATAATCGGTGTCTTCGGGAATATCGAAAGTACGGCCGTAGAGAAGTTCATTTTCAAGAAACACCACCGGGTTCGGATCGCGAATGGCGCTTTTCAGCAGCCCCTTGGCATCGACCCCGTCATAGGGCGAAATCACGATCAGCCCGGGAACGGAGGCGAACCAGCTGGAGAAATCCTGGGAATGCTGGGCCGCGACGCGCGCCGCCGCGCCGTTTGCGCCCCGGAACACGATCGGCGACGACATCTGCCCGCCCGACATGTAATGGGTCTTGGCCGCCGAGTTGATCAGCTGATCCATCGCCTGCATGGCGAAATTGAAAGTCATGAATTCAATGATCGGACGCAGCCCGGCCATCGCCGCGCCAACCCCCAATCCAGTAAAACCGTGCTCGGTGATCGGCGTGTCGATAATGCGCTTTTCGCCGAACTCTTCCAGCAGACCCTGGCTGACCTTGTAGGCGCCTTGATATTGCGCGACCTCCTCCCCCATCAGAAAGATTTTGGGATCGGTCCGCATTTCCTCCGCGATAGCGTCGCGCAACGCCTCGCGCATGGTCATGGTCACGGTCGCGCCGGTATATTCGGTTTCCGCCACGGGCGCCGCCGCCTGGGGCGCTAGGGCAACGGCCTGCGTCGGCGCGGCCGGCGCTTCGACCGGAGCTGAAGCTGGGGCGGGAGCTGGAACCGCGGCCGCTTCATCCAGGCTGCCGGCCTCTTCCCCGTCAGCCAGGATAAGTCCAATAACGGAATTCACCGGGACACCTTCGGCGCCTTCCTGCACGACAATCTTGCCGAGCACGCCTTCGTCGACGGCCTCGACTTCCATGGTCGCCTTATCGGTTTCAATTTCCGCAATGACATCGCCCGAGTTGACGGCATCGCCTTCCTTCACGTGCCACTTGGCAAGATTGCCCTCGGTCATGGTGGGCGACAAGGCGGGCATTAAAATTGAAATCGGCATGGCCGGGTTCCTGTCCTAGGCCTCAATCAACACATCGGTATAAAGTTCCGACGGATCTGGTTCGGGACTGTTTTGCGCATATTCGGCGGCCTCGGTCACAATTGCGCGGACGTCCCGGTCGATTTCCTTCAGGGCTGCGTCATCGGCGGCGCCCATTTCGATCAATTGGTCGCGGAGGTTGTCGATCGGGTCGCGTTCATCGCGGACCTCGCTGACTTCTTCCTTGGTCCGGTATTTCGCCGGGTCCGACATGGAATGACCGCGATAGCGATAGGTCATCATTTCCAGAATTTGCGGGCCGCTTCCAGCGCGGACCGCGGCGACGGCCTTATCACCGGTTTGTTTTACAGCCGCCACGTCCATGCCGTCGACCTGCCGGCCGGGAATGCCCAGAGGTTCTCCGATTTTGTACAGATCGCCGGCCAGGGCGGACCCGCGATCGACCGACGTTCCCATGGCGTAATTGTTGTTTTCGATGACGTAAATTACCGGCAGCGCCCATAACGCCGCCATGTTCATGGCTTCGTGGACCTGTCCCTGGTTGAGCGCCCCGTCGCCGAGATAGGCCAGCGTGACATTCTTGGTGTCTTCATATTTCTGGGCAAACGCCACGCCGGTGCCGATCGGCACCTGGGCGCCGACGATGCCGTGGCCGCCAAAAAAATTGGCTTCGCGGCTGAACATATGCATCGAGCCGCCCTTGCCCTTGGAATATCCGCCGCGCCGCCCGGTCAATTCGGCCATCACGCCCTTGGGATCCATCCGGCAGGCCAGCATGTGGCCATGATCGCGATAGCTGGTGATCACGGCGTCGTCCGGGGTAATCGCGGCCTGCATGCCGACCACCACGGCTTCCTGCCCGATATAAAGATGGCAAAATCCGCCGATCAGCCCCATGCCGTAGAGCTGTCCGGCGCGCTCTTCAAAGCGGCGGATCATCAGCATTTCACGATAAAAAGTCAGCAATTCCGCGGGATCGGCTTCAAGCCTCGCCTTGCCGTTGCTCTTGGGCGCCGTTTTCGGCGCGGTCTTTTTCTTTACGGACCTACCGGCGCTTTTCTGACTCTTTGATGCGGCCATGCAAGCAATCCCGTCAATCTGTGCGACTAAAATCTGAGAAAAACTGGAGACCCCCAGCCCCAACGAATGGTATAGGACCAACTGCGGTTTCGCGCAACCTTAGGCTCGGTTGGTTTATGTCTAATTAATCACTTGTTTTGAAACTAATTAATAATTCGCCGAACATCGAGAACACTGCCATCGAATCAGCGGTTTTCGGCTCTCTTGGGATAAAATATCACGAGTTCATCGGGACGTCCAAGCCCGGCCATGATCCGGGCCCGCTCATCCAGAAGATCGGGGTCGAGATTGCCGGGCTTGAGCAAGTCTGTGCGGTGTTTAAGCCTTTGGCGCTCCACGCTGGTCCTGGCGTGGATGGCTTCGGCGCGAACGACATTCTGATGCAGTTGCACCCAGGCCAGAATGCCGCGATCGCCCTGAAAGGCGTTGAGCACGAAATAGCCGACGACCAATGCGCCCAAGGTCGGCCCCACCACAAAGCGTCCGCGCCGACGAATTTCCCGAACAAGCGACATGAAGCGCAACGAATCACATTCCGATTCGTTTCGTCAACAAAAAAATCAGAAAAGAGTCAATAGAGTCTGATATTTATGTTGATAACTGAAGACAAGAGTCGAAACTCCTTGTCTAATCCATTCAGATTCTAGCGCCGGATAAAGGCGGATCCTTCATAGCGCGCCGCCGGACCCAGCTCCTGCTCGATGCGGATCAGCTGATTATATTTCGCCAGCCGGTCGGAGCGCGCCAGCGACCCGGTCTTGATCTGTCCGCAATTGGTCGCCACCGCCAGATCGGCGATTGTGGTATCCTCGGTCTCGCCGGACCGGTGCGACATTACGCAGCTGTATCCGGCTTTGTGGGCCATTTCGACGGCGGCCAGCGTTTCCGTCAGGGTGCCGATCTGGTTGACCTTGATCAGGATTGAATTGGCGACGCCGGCACGGATGCCGCGCGCCAGCCGCTCCGGGTTGGTGACAAACAGATCGTCGCCCACAAGCTGAACCTTGTCGCCGATTTCGGCGGTCAGCGCGGCCCAGCCTTCCCAATCGTCCTCGGCCAAGCCGTCCTCAATGGACACGATGGGGTAGCGGTTCACCAGATCCGCATACAGCGCGACCATGCCGTCGGAATCCAATGACTTCCCCTCGCCAGCCAGTTCATACTTGCCGTCCTTGTAAAATTCCGACGCGGCGGAATCAAGCGCCAGCATGACTTCTTCGCCGGGCCGGTAACCGGCGGCCTCAATCGCCTTCATCACGAAATCGAGCGCATCGGTCGTGCCGCCGATATTGGGCGCAAACCCGCCTTCATCGCCCACATTGGTGTTGTGCCCGGCGTCGCTAAGCTGCTTGCGCAGCGCATGAAATATTTCCGAGCCGCAGCGCACGGCTTCCGCGACCGAACCGGCGGTCACCGGCATGATCATGAATTCCTGGAAATCGATCGGATTGTCGGCGTGTTCGCCGCCATTGACGATGTTCATCATCGGGGTCGGCAGCAGCCGCGCCGACGCGCCGCCGACATAGCGGTACAGCGGCAGACCGTAATCAAGCGCCGCCGTCTTGGCCAGGGCGAGGCTGACGCCGAGGATCGCATTGGCCCCGAGCCGCGCCTTGTTGGGTGTGCCGTCGAGCGCGATCATCACGTCATCGAGCGCGTTCTGGTTGTCGGCATCCATGCCGGACAGGGCGTCGAAGATTTCGCCATTCACGGATTCGACGGCTTTCAAGACGCCCTTGCCGCCGAAGCGGCCGGCGTCGCCGTCGCGCAGCTCGACCGCCTCATGGGCGCCGGTCGACGCCCCGGACGGCACGGCGGCGCGGCCGACCGCGCCGGTCTCGAGCTCGATTTCGACCTCGATGGTGGGATTGCCGCGTGAATCCATGATTTCGCGGGCGTGAATATCCAGAATGCCGGTCATGAAATTTTCCCAAAAGAACCAGTCTTGCGTCCTGATACCGCCTCGAAGCGAAGCGTGCAACTTAGTTATTTACATCGGGCGGCGTTCTTACTATTTTAACGACGACTTATTTACTCGGAGTTATAAATATGAGCCTCTACGGCAGCAGCGTCGAATATGGTTTGCACTGCCTGCTCTATCTCGCGGATCAGCCCGAAGACAGCCCGCCGAGCAGCCGCGATCTCGCCGAGTTTCAGGGTATCTCGCCGTCATTCGTGGCCAAGCTGTTCACCCGTCTGGAAAAGGCCGGACTGGTCGCGTCGGAAAAAGGCATCGGCGGTGGGTTCCGGCTCGGGCGGGCGACGGACAGCATTTCCGTGCTGGATGTGACCGATGCGCTGGAGGAAAACAAGGCGCTGTTCGACTGCAAGGAAATTCGGGGCAAGTGCATCCTCTATCGCGACAAGCGGCCGGAGCGCCATAACCAGAGCGTCTGCAGTATCCACGCCGTGATGCTCGAAGCGGAACAGCGCATGCGGGATTCACTGGCGGAAACCAGCCTGGCGGATCTGGCGGGCGAGGTGAGAAACAAACTGCCGGCGAAAATCAATACCGACCGCGCCCAATGGTTCCAGGACCGGCAGGACAGACGGCGCAAACGCAAAACCAGGCAATAAGGAAAACGAACATGCGGAACATTCTGGTAATCGGCGGCGGGTTCGCCGACATGATGGCGGCGCTGAACGCGGCCGATGAGATCGACCAGCATGGCGGTGAC
>JAYZAW010000092.1:0-7115 GCA_036339495.1 Pseudomonadota bacterium
AAGCCGGTTCCGATGACCTTCAACGCCATGACCAGTCTCCCGATAGGGGCGTTCTCCCAGTTCCCCTTAAACGGTAGCGCGTGTATATTTTTGTTGCAAGCTTGGCGCGAACAAAACGAATTGGCGAGGGAATAGTGAACGGCGCCGGGCTCAGCCGATTTGATTGCGCAAAAAGATCAGCGTTCTGTCCCGGGCTGTCCTGGTGGCTTGACTGTGATAGCGGGCCGGGCGGGTGTGATTGTCGAAGCCGTGCACCACGTCTTCATAGACATGCCAGAAAACATCCGGGTGATTTAGCTGGAACGCGGCCACGTCCGACGGCGGCACGGCGGTGTCCTTGTCGCCGACATGGCAGATCACCGGGCAGCGCGCGGTTTCGTCCGGGTAATCACACATGTTCGAACCGTAATAGGCGATCGCCGCATTCAAATCGCAGCGCCCGGCGGCGAGCCAGGCGACCGTGCCGCCGAAACAGAACCCCATGATCGCGATCTTGCCCGCCGCGCGGATGCGGTCGGCGGCGGCGGTGACATCCATCATGGTCAGGTCGAAATTATTGAGGGCCGAAAGCTCCTTGCCGCGCCGGCTGCCGAATTCGTCATAGGGCAACGATAGATCCCGCTCGAGGCGATCAAAAAGCGCCGGCGCAATGCATAGATAGCCGTCGCTTGCATAGCTGTCGCACACGCTGGTGAGGTAACCGTTCACGCCATACATCTCCATGGCGACGATCAGTCCGCCGCGCGGCGGGCCGTCGGGTTCCGCCAGATAGGCGTCGAATTCATGCCCGTCGGACGCGTTGAGCCGGATGAATTCTCCCATGGGATCGGTCCTACGAATTATGTCGTTGCCGATTGGACTCTAACCACTTTCGCCAGTGCGACAAACTGGGATAAAATCGGCGCCTTGAATGAGCGTTGGAAGGAAGCCCCGTGGACAGGAAAAAGTCCGAAATAGACCCCGTGGAAGCCAAGAAGGCGATATTGGGCTATTGCAAGAGCAAGGGCGCGCTGGTCGCCGGCGTGGCCAGTCTCGAGGCGTTGGAGCGTATCGCACCGCCGGGCTTCCGCCCGACCGATATCATGCCCCGCGTTAAATCGGTGATATCGCTCGGGGTCGGCGGGCAGACTCAGGGCGCTTGGACCGTGCCGGCCAAGGCGCTGGGCTATTTCGGCAGCACCGAAACCCGCGCCTATACGATCTGCTACGGCCTCGCCTTTTACATCGAGAACAAGTTCGGCGAGAAGTCGATTTACTGTCCGCCCGACATGGACCCGGATTCCGGCCCCCGCGTGCCTCTGCAGAGCGTTAAGCTGCATGCCGAACTGGCTGGGCTCGGGGCCAGATCCTTGGCCGGCGACATCCTGCTACACCCGGAATACGGCTATATGTATTTCTCGTCGGTCTTTACCGAGCTTGAGCTGGAACCGGACGAACCGATGGCGGAGAACCCGTGTCCCGCGCCGTCCTGCGTCAATATGTACAAGCAAATCGGTCGGACTCCCTGCATGAAATTCTGCCCGGTGCAGTGCCTGTCGGGCAAGATCGACGACGACGGCAATCAGGTCGAAATGCGCTACGAGATGGCGGCCTGCGCCGAGATGAGCCAGCAATATGAAACCATCCCGGCCTCGATCATGAACGCGATCAACGCCGATGATCCGCTCGACCGGGAAGACGCTTTGTTCGATCCCGACAACAAGATGCTCTGGTACAAGCAATCGGTCGGCTCGGGCGGTCTGCTGGCCCAGTGTTTCGAATGCATGCGGGTTTGCCCGATCGCGACGCAAGCGCCGATGGCCGATCCGATCCTGCGCTACGAAGCAAAGCTGGAAGCAGAAGACTAATGGCGCGGGGTCTTACGAGACGTCAGCTCGGCGTTACCGAGGAGATGATCGAAAGTTTTGGCGAGGTCATCTTCCGGCTCAGCACAAATGTGCAAATCCGGCGCGGCGATCCGGTGCGTCTGCTCGATTACGACGAGATCGAAAAACAGCGCGCCGATACCGGGCTCACCGACGACCAAATCGCCGACCGCATCGGGCTGACCCGCAACCAGGTGCTCTATATCCGCACAATGCTGGAACGCCGCCGCTTCCATACCGGCCATTACCCGCGGCTGCTCGACCTCGGCGGCGGCAAGCGGTTCCGCGCCGAGCGCTTCACGCCCCATCTCGACCATTTCCAATATGGCGAGGATGCGCTGGAGCTGCGCGCCGCCATGAAATTCGACCCCATGCGCGCGCGCGAATATGTCGAGGACGGGTTGTGGCAGGGCGACACCAATCGCAAATGGCTCGAAAAACACTCCACTGAGACGCCGGACGCGTCCGCCATCCGCCACGACGGCGCGACCATCACCTATGGCGAACTGGCCGCCACGGTCGGCAAGCTGATGGCGGCGCTTCAAATTCTCGGCATCCGGCCCGGCGACGTGGTCTCGGTGCAGCTGCCCAATGTGCCGGAATTTATCATCTCCTATTTGGCGATCACCGGGATTGGCGCTGTGATGTCGACCATTCACATGCCCTATCGCGCGGCCGAGATCGAGGCTTTGCTGTCCCATAGCCAGGCACGGGCGGTGATCTGCCTGTCCGAAGCCAAGGATTATGCGGCGGCGGAAGTGATACTCGGTCTCAAGGATCAACTTCCGGCGCTGGAACACGTCATCGCGCTGGGCGCGCCCGTCGGCGGCGCGGAATCATTCAATGATCTGCTGGCGGGCGAAGAGAATGCGCCTCTGGGCGACCCGCCGGTGGCGTCCGATCCGTTCCTGCTGCTCTATACGTCGGGCACCACGGCCGCGCCCAAGGGCGTGCCGCTCAGTTCCCACAATATGCTGTCCAATGCGCGGGTCGGGGTCGCGGAACATAAATTGACGGCCGACGATCTGATCATGTCGGCCGCGCCGTTTTCCCATCTGTTCGGGCTCTATAGTTTTCATCTCGCGTTCTGCGCCGGGGCCTGCAATCTGCTGCTGCCGGCCTTCTCGCCGCCCGAATTCGCCGCGCTGATCGACCAGGGCAAACCCACGGCATTGTTCACCGCGCCGGCCCATATCGCGGCCTGTCTCGGCGCCGGGCTGTTCGACGGGCGTGATCTGTCGTCTCTGAAACTCGCCGTGGTCTCGGGCAGCGCCTGCGCTCCCGAACTGGCCCGCGAATTCGACGCCAGAATGACCGGCGGCCAGATGACCCAGCTCTGGGGCATGACCGAAACCCAGGGCGCGCTCTATACGCGACCCGACGATCCGCCCGAGATATCGGCGACGTCCGCCGGGCGACCCAGCCCTGGAACGGAAATCCGCATTGTCGACGAAGCCGGCGCGCCCGCGCCGGCCGGCACGGAAGGCGAATTGCAGGTGCGGGGATCGCTGCTGTTCCCCGGCTATTTCAAGAACGCGGCCGCGAATAAAGAGGCCTTCACCGAAGACGGCTGGTTCCGCTCCGGCGATCTCGCGACCGCCGACGCGGACGGCAATGTGGCGATCACCGGGCGTACCAAGGATGTGATCAACCGGGGCGGGGTGAAATACAATCCGCTCGATATCGAAATGCTGCTCGATGCGCATGAAAAGATCGTCCAGTCGGCGATCGTGCCCATGCCCGACAAGGTGCTGGGCGAAAAGGCCTGCTGTTTCGCGCAGCCCATGCCGGGGGCGAAAATCACGCTGGACGAAATCTGCGTCTATCTCACCAGCCACAAGATCGCCAAGAACAAGCTGCCCGAACGGCTTGAACTGGTCGATGAGATGCCGCTGACCCCAACCCGGAAAATCATCAAGGGCAAGCTGGCCGCGCGGTTTAAGGAGTAAGGAAGCGATATATGGCGGATTATGAATGCATTCTGTTTGACGTGACCGACGGGGTCGGGCGCATCACCCTCAATTTGCCGCAATTCGGCAACGCGCTGACCGTGGCCGGAATTCAGGAATTCCTGCACGCCCTGAATGCCTGCGGAACGCGCGACGATGTCGGCGCGGTGCTGATCACCGGCGCGGGCAAGGCGTTCTGCGCCGGGTTCAATCTCAAGGAAATCCCGTTGGACAGCACGGACAGCGAGGCCGTGGCCGAACATTTCCGCATCGCCGCCATGTGGTGGCATCAGGCCATGCACAAGATGGTGCGCATCGAACGCCCGGTGCTGACGGCGGTCAACGGCGTCGCGGCCGGGGTCGGGCTCGGCATGGCGCTGTGTTCCGACATGGTGATCTGTAGTGAGCGCGCGCGCTTCCTGTGCGCCTGGCACACCATCGGTCTGGCCAATGACGCGACCACCAGCTATTCGCTGACCAAGGTGGTCGGCTGGCGCCGCGCGTTCGAAATGATCATGACCAACAAAACCCTGTCGGCGGACGAGGCGGTCGAATGGGGCATCGCCAACCGGGCCTACGCGGATGCGGATTTCGCCGGCAATGTGGACCAGATCGCCCGCGAACTCGCCGCCGGCCCGACCCATCTGCAGGCCATGGCGCGGGACTCGTTCCATGCCGGCTGGCGCCGCTCGGTCGAGGAAGCCACCGAATACGAAATCCAGAATGTGATGAAATCGGTCCGCCACCCGTATTTCCGGGAAGCCGTCGACAAATTCATCAAAGGCGAAATCAAAGCCGACATCCCGCAAGTGCGGCTGCCTTAGTGGATAGGGAATTGCTTCATGCAGACGGGGTATGATCTGGTTTGGCTTTCCGGGGAACGGACCCCGGATCAGATCGCGATTGTGGACGATGTCACCGACCGGGCGCTGAGCTATCGCGAATTGCTGGCCGAGATTGATGCGGTGGCGGCCGGGCTTCGGGCGCGCGGCGTGAAGGCAGGGCAGCTGATCGCCACCGCCTTGCCGGGGTTGTTTGATCATTGCGTTTTGCTTCTGGCCTTGCAGCGGCTCGGCGCGGTGCCGGCTTTGCTGAATTTCCGGCTGTCGTCGGTTGAGATGGCCGATCTTGTGTCCCATGGTGAAATGTCGGGCGCGGTCATTCTGGATAATGCCGAGCTTGCCGGGGCGTTGAAGGATGCGCTGCCCGACGGCGCCATGCTGCTGTCAATTGGCGACTTCGCCCAGTGCCGGGGCGATGCCGCCGAATTGCCGCCGGCTCCGCGCCCCAATCCGGAAGACCCGGCCTTCATATTCTATACGTCGGGCACCACCGGATTGCCCAAGGGAGTGGTGCTGGCCCACCGCACCACGGAACACCGCGTGCTTTGGCTGTCGACCCAGTCGGGAATTTATCACGGCAACCATAACAAGGCGCTGGGATTCATGCCGCTGAGCCACGCGATCGGCTATTACGGCGTGTTTCTGGTGACGTTGGCCTATGGCGGCACCTATTACGTGATGTCGGCCTTCGACCCGGTGAAGGCGGTCGACATGGTCGAGGACCACGGCATCACCTATATGTTCGCCATCCCGACGCTGTATCACGCCATGAGCAAGGCCCCCAACTATGACTCCGCGAAAATGAGGTCGATGGAGCTCACGCTCTATGGCGGCGCGGCGATCGACTCGGCCTTGTGCGCCCATATCGAAAACGACTGGGGCGGACATATCCGCCATATCTACGGCACCACGGAGACCATGTGCTCGCTCTATAACCCGGACCCGGTCGGGGCACCGGCGGCCCTGCGGCCCGGATTTTATTCCCGCACGCGGGCGATCCGGCTGGGCGGCGGGCCGGACGACACCATCGCGGCGGGCGAGGAAGGCGAACTGATCATCGATACCGTTTCGGCGATGCATTTTTCCGGCTATCTCAACCGGCCCGACGCCACGGCGGAGAAAACCCGCGACGGCTGGTATTGGTCCGGCGATATCGTGCGGCAAGAGCCAAACGGCGACGTCACGCTGAAAGGCCGGGTCGACGACATGATCCGGTCCGGCGGCGAAAATATCCAGCCCGAGGAGATCGAGGACCTGCTGGCGGCCCATCCCGGCGTCGCGGCCTGTTCCGTGGTCGGTATCCCGGACGCCCATTGGGGCCAGATCGTGGTCGGCTGCGTGACGCCGGGCGAAGATGGGGTTGATGCGAATTATTTGGACGCTCATTGCCGCGATAGCAGCCTCGCCGGTTATAAGCGTCCCAAGGCCTATGTGTTTGTGGACACTTTGCCGCGCAACGCCGCCAACAAGATCCTGCGCCGGGTGTTGCGTGATCAGGCGATCGCGGCGCGGGATGGCGACGGCGATTATCACCCGGTCTAAAATCCAAGGAGTCGTCCCGACATGACCATCGACGTTCACGCCCATTTCGTGCCGCCCGAGATTCTCGAAGATATCCGCGCGCGCGGGTCGGAATACGGCGTCGATCTGCTTGAGATCGAGCCCGGCTGTCATTGCTGCAAATTCGAATACGGCCTGCAAATCCGACCGTTTTTCGAATCCATCCTGAGCGTCGACCGGCGGCTCGAGACCATGGATGAAAACGGCATCGACCGGGAGCTTCTCTCGGTCTGGGCCGATATCTTCGGCTACGGGTTGCCGGCCGCCAAGGGCGCGGAATGGCACCGCGTCTTGAACGACAGCCTGGCGCGGGTCGCGGAATCCCGGCCCGACCGGTTTTCCTGGATGTGTTCCGGCCCGTTGCAGGATGCATCGCTGGCCGCATCCGAACTGGAACGCTGCAAGGGCGCGGGCGCGATCGGAACCATGGTGGCGGCCAGCGTGGCCGGCGAAAATCTCGGCGATTGCGATCTCGACGAATTCTGGGCCGCCTGCCAATCCCTGAACATGCCGGTATTCATCCACCCGGCGCAGCCGGTCTCGGAAGGCCGGGCGCGGAATTTCGGGATCAACCAGGTCATCGGCTACACCACGGACAGCGCCTACGCCATCGGCTCGCTGATCCTGTCCGGCGCACTCGACCGCTTTCCCGATCTCCAGATCATCCTGTCCCATGGCGGCGGCACGCTGCCATTTCTGATCGGCCGCTTCGACGCCATGCATGAAACCCACGCCGCAAATGCAGGCGGCGATATCGCAAAATTATCGCCGTCAGCCTATTTGCCGCGTTTCCGTTACGACACCATACTGCATGATGCCGGCGCGCTACAATATCTCAAGGGGTTGGTTGGCGTCGGGCGTATCGTGCTCGGGTCCGATGAGCCGTTCCCGATCGGCGA
>JAYZAW010000093.1:0-3945 GCA_036339495.1 Pseudomonadota bacterium
AATGTGACGGCCGCTTCATCGACTAGCAGGGGCTTGGCCGCGACCGCACCCAGCGACACCCGAGCCGCAATGCAGGTCCCGCCATCGTCCAACGACAAGCCAATGCCGACGCCAACCACGGCGATATCCATCTCGGTACGAGGTGTAAAGCGTTGATAGGCGGAGCCATAGTTTGCGGGCTGCTTGGCGAAATTGAAGGCCACGACAAATTCGTCATCGGCCAGAGACGTTTTCCCTGGCCCGATGCAGATATCCTCAACCGGAATGTCTCGAGATCCGCCGGCGCCCACAACGGTCGCCGTCGCGGCCGCGGCGATCAGCGCCGGCGTACTATCCGCGGCCGGTGACGCATTGCAGACATTTCCGCCAACCGTGGCGCGTCCCTTGACCTGAATAGATCCAATCAGCTTGACCCCATCGATCACGCCGGGCCAGGCCACGCGAAATTCTCCATGTTCCATCAGTTCCATGCCGATCACCGCCGCGCCGACGCGATATCCGCCATCGACCTGTTCGATGCTCCGCATTTCCTGGATATTCTTGATATCGACCAGCAAATCGGGCTCGATCATCTCGTTATCAATCTGAATGATCAGATCGGTGCCGCCGGCCAGTACTCGCGCGTTCCCCCCGGCGGCGCCCAGAAACGCCACGGCGGCGGCCAAGGTTTCAGGCGCTTCATATCTCATCCCAATCATGACTCTCCCTTCGGAATCTTGTTCCTGGTGTTATCGATAACACATTCGACGGCCCTGTCCCGACAAATTTATGCAGTTTTGTGAGGATTGGGCCTTGCTTGACTCGATGGTTCGCCAAACCTAAAATTAAACTGAACACTTTGTCCACTGTGTGGACACTTTATTCCATCATGGCTGAATTTACCGAATGGACGACAAGACCACGATTTCCGGAATAAAGAGCATTCGCGCCGTTGAGCGCGCAATGGATGTCTTGAAATGTTTCAGGCCGGAGACGCCGATTCTGAGCGTCACGGATTTGCAGCGGCGGCTCGGATTAAGCCGCCCGACGCTTTATCGTCTGCTTCACACCCTGGAAACCAAGGGCATGGTTCGGTCATGGGGCGAACCTCAACGATTCGAATTGGACGCGGGCGTGGTTGAGCTTGCCGGTTCCTGGCTCGGCAAATCGGATGTCACTCAAGCGGCGCAACCCTTTTTGTCTGAATTGTGGGCGGCAACCGATGAGACGGTGGCGCTGTTCGTGCGCACCTCGCCGGTCAGCAAGATCTGCGTCAGCGAACTGCGCAGCCGCCAGCCTTTGACTTTTACCAGGGGCGCGGGATTCACTGAATCGACCACGGTCGGATCCTCCGGCAAGATCATGATCGCCTACATGAGACCCGATGAAGCCACGTTGGCTCTGGCGGAAATCGGCGACAGGCAAGCGCGCGCGGCGCTTGATGCCGAATTGACCGAGATCAGACGCGATGGCTACAGCATTTCATCAGGCGAAATTATCGCCGGCGCCATCGCCATCGCCGCTCCGGTGTTCACCAGTGACGGCGATGTGGCCGGCTCGATCTGCCTGTTCGGGCCCGAGGCGCGGCTTGATGGCGCGTCACGGGAAAAATGCGTCGCGCAATTGCTGGACACCGCGCAAAAGATATCAACCGCGATCGGTTATCGTCCGAAAGGGCGGATCGCCGAGGCGGCGGAATAAAAAAGGGAGAATAATTCATGGATGGCGACACGGTCATGCGGGATTTCGCTTCGATGGTGGATGACAGGGTCGACGAGGGCATGTTCCGCATCGACCGCTCTATCTATACCGATGAAGTCGTGTTCGATGCGGAGATGGACAACATCTTCGAAAGCTCATGGATATTTCTCTGCCACGAAAATCAAATCGCCAGGCACGGTGATTACTTCGCCACTGAGATGGGCCGCCAGCCGGTTTTCATCAGCCGCCAGGAAGACGACTCGATCGGCTGTTTCATCAATGCCTGTTCCCATCGGGGCGCTCTCCTCACGCCCCTGAAGCAGGGCAACGCAAAGGTGCTGACCTGCCGTTTCCATGGCTGGTCCTATAATTGCGCCGGGCGCTGTCTTCAGATCAAAAATCAGGACACGGGTTTTCCCGAAGAAGGCTTCGACCGAACCCATTTCAATCTGCGGCCCATTGCGAAACTGGAAAATTATCGCGGTTTTATATTCGGCAGCCTGTCGGAAGACGTCCCCACCCTGGCCGAGCATCTCGGCCCGGCGGCCAAGTGGATCGATTTGTTGGCCGACCAGTCGACCAAAGGGCTAGAAGTCGTTCCCGGCAGTTCGACCTATGTGATCCGGGGCAATTGGAAGCTGCAGGCGGAAAACGGCGTTGACGGCTATCACGTGTCCACCGTGCACCGCGTCTTCGCCAGCACCATCGTCAATCGCCAGGCCAAGGAAGAACATACCGGCATGAAAAAGACCGAGGCCGGGCGCATCACCGGACAAGTGATCTCGCGCGGATATGATCTCGGCGGCGGGCACATGTCGATCTGCGCCCAGCACACCACGCCCGAGGTCCGGCCGATATATGAGAGGCGCGACGAGCTGCGCGGCCGGCTGCCCGAAGCCGACGTCGACTGGATCCTCAACCGGGGACGCAATCTCTATCTGTTCCCCAACATGCTGCTGATGGACAACCCATCGACCCAGATCCGCCTGATGAAACCGGTTTCGGCGGGCATGGTCGAAGTCACGGTCTATTGCGTCGCGCCGATCGGCGAGAGCAAGGATGCGCGGGCCGCGCGGCTACGCAAGTTCGAGGATTTTTACCTTACCGCCGGCATGGCCACATCAGATGACGTCGCGGCGCTGGAAGATTGCCATGACGGCAGCTTTGCATACGCCAGCAAGTGGAACGAGTTCAATCGCGGCCTGTCGGAGATGATCGAGGGCGGCGACGAAGACGCGAATACACTGGGCTTCGAGCCCGCGACCACATCGATGGACTGGGACCATGAGACGCTGTTTCACGGCATGTACCGCCAGTGGCGCAAGCTGATGACAAACGGGAAATAATAATGAGCACCGATGCCGACCTTCAGGTGGAAGTCACCAATCTGGTCTACCGCGAAGCGATGCTGCTGGACCGGCGTCGCTGGGACGACTGGATCGATTTGTATACCGAAGATGCGACGTACTGGGTGCCGGCCTGGGCCAGCGAAGAAGACACCACGGACGATCCCGATACCCAACTCAATCTTATCTATCTGCGAAATCGCGGCGGGTTGGAAGATCGTATCTTCCGGATCGAAACCCGTGATTCATACGCGTCCTATCCGCTCGACCGCACGGTTCACGTGGTGTCCAACGTGCTGGTCGAAAACGTCGACGGCGATACCATCGAGGCGACCGCCAACTGCCTGGTTCACAGCTATGGCAAGAAAGGCAGCCTGACCCGCGGCGGCATGTATGATTTTACGCTGACCCGGATCAACGGGGACCTCAAGATCTCGCGCAAGAAGATCGTTTTCATCGATGACCGGCTCGAAGGGCCCATCGACGTTTATCACCTTTAATCGCGGGATTCGAATGCGCGCACTTTGTAAAACAGAACCTGTCGAGGGTGGAATAGCCCTGCGCGACGTGGAGCCGCTCGACCCCGGTCCGGACGATATCCGCATCCGCACCAAGGCCGCCGGCATTTGCGGCACCGACATGCAGATCTATTACTGGGCGCCCCGCATGGCGCGCCGCATGAAGCTGCCGCGCGTTCTCGGCCACGAAGTCAGCGGCGTGGTCGACGTGATCGGCGCGAACGTGGACAATTTGACGGTCGGCGATCATGTCAGTCTGGAAAGTCATATTTTCTGCGGCGAATGCCGGCCCTGCATCATGGGCAAGGCGCATCTCTGCATGGCGACGACTTATCCCGGCATCGATATCAACGGCGCATTCGCGGACTACCTCACCGTGCCGTCGCGCATCGCCTGGGTAA
>JAYZAW010000094.1:0-11129 GCA_036339495.1 Pseudomonadota bacterium
CGGCGCGCTGCTCAGCAGCGTTCCCATGGTGGTGATTTCCGGTGAGACCATGACCTACGGCGAAAACGTGGAATTCGATCCTGGCGCCCAGTGGGTCAATAATCTCAGCGTGGTCGGCGGCACCACGCGCATGGTCGAACCGATGGTGAAATTCTCGACCCAGGCCGGTAGCACCCACACGATCTATGAAAGCATCATCCGGGCCGGCGAAATGGCGCAGCGCGCGCCGATCGGGCCGACCTATCTCAGCGTATCGACCGAAACCCTGATGGAAAAATGGACGCCGCCCGATAATGCGCGCGAAGTGCCGCCCGCGCCCAAGCTGCAAACCGCGCCGGAGGATATCAAGAAACTCGCCGAGTTGATCGTCAAGGCGAAAAATCCGGTGGTGTTGACCGAGGCCGGAGGGCGCGATCCGGATGGCTTCACGGCCATGGTCCGGCTCAGCGAACTTGCCGCAATTCCGGTGGTGGAAAACGCGGGGTCTCTGTTCGCCAATTTTCCGAAAGACCATCCCATGCATCAGGGATCCAATTTCAAGGCGTTCTGGGAGACGTCTGATCTGGTGATTGTGATCAGCGCGCGCGCGCCATGGTATCCGCCGAGCGACAGCCCGCGCAACGCGACGGTCGCGGTGATTGATGAATCACCGCACCGGCCGTTCATGGTGTATCAGAGCCTGCAGGCCAATCTGTATCTCGAAGGCGATATCGTGCAGACTTTGCGGGCGCTTGCCGACGAGGTCGAAGCGATCGGTCTTGATGCGGCTGAAATCGAGGCGCGCCGCGCGCGGTCGATTGAGACGCATAATGCAATCCAGGAAAAGAATCGCGCCATCCAGGAAGAGGCGCGCAAATCGGCGCCGATCGATCAGGTCTGGCTGACCGCGTGCCTCAACGACGTGATGCCCGACGACACCATCTATGTCGACGAAGTGACGTCCCATACCGGCATGCTGCGGCAGCAGCTGATGTATACCAAGCCGCAGAGCCTGTTCTCCCGCCAGGGCGGTCTGGGACAAGGGCTCGGGCTGTCCTTGGGCGTCAAGCTCGGCGCGCCCGACAGGCCGGTCTGCACCCTGATCGGCGACGGCGCGTTCCTGTACAATCCAGTGCTTCAGGCCCTCGGCGCGGCGCGGGATTACGATATCCCGACCATGGCGGTGATCTTCAACAACAAGAAATATTACGCCATGCAGGGCATGCATCTGAAAATGTATCCCGACGGAACCGCGGTCGAAACCGACAATTTTCACGGCACCCACATCAACGGCCCCGATCTGACCAAGATTGCTGAAGCCTTCGGCGCATACGGCGAACAGGTCGAAGATCCGGAACAGGTGCGGGATGCGCTGCGTCGCGGTCTTGAGGCCATCAACAGTGGCAAGTCGGCCATCATCGATGTGGTGATCGCGGGGTAATCGGGGACTTGGAGCAAATTTTACGTGGCCTTGATGCGCTTGATTTTTATCTTGCGTTCGAGGTCACGAGATTTAGCGAGATCAAAGGCCAATTGCATTCCGAGCCATGTTTCCGCGGTTGACCCGAACGCCTTTGACAGCCGCCAAGTTTGAAACTAATTACCTCAGCGGTTCGAGTACGCTGGCATAGTTGGCGACCGCCGAGCCGCCCATGTTGAACACGCCGGCGAGGCTGGCGTCGGGCACCTGGATCGCGCCGGCCGACCCGTGTAGCTGCATGGCCGCCATGACATGCATGGACACCCCGGTGGCGCCGATCGGATGGCCCTTGGATTTCAACCCGCCCGACGGGTTGATCGGCAGTTTGCCGTCCTTCTCGGTCCAGCCTTCCAGGATCGCGCGCGCGCCCTCGCCGTGCGGCGTCAGCCCCATGGCTTCGTATATCACCAGCTCGGCGATGGTGAAGCAGTCATGCACCTCCATGAAGGAGAAATCATCGAGCTTGGTCGAGCTGCTTTCGAACGCTTGGGCAAAAGCGCGCTCCGCCCCTTCGAAGCGTGTCACGTCGCGCCGGCTCATGGGCAGGAATTCATTGACATGCTCGGCGGCGCGGAACACCACCGCCTTGTCCATGGTCAACGCGGTTTCCACATCGGTCAGCACCAAAGCCGCCGCGCCGTCAGTGACCGGCGAGCAGTCGGTGCGTTTCAGCGGCCCCGCGATCAGCGGGTTCTTGTCGGACGGGTTGCGGCAGAATTCATAACCCAGATCCTTCTGGAAATGGGCCAGCGAATTGACCGAACCGTTCTTGTGGTTCTTGGCCGCGATGCGGGCCAGCGCGTCGGACTGGTCGCCATGTTTCTGGAAATAGCCTTCCGCGATGCGCGCGAAGATATCGGCGAACGACCCGTTATCGCTTTCTTCCTTCAGATAGCTTGCCTTTGACAGCACCTCTCCGATGGCCGCGCCGGCCAGTTCGGTCATTTTCTCGACCCCGACCACGAGCACGATGCGCGCCTTCCTGGCCTCGATGGCGTTGAGCCCCTGATAGATCGCGGCCGAACCGGTGGCGCAGGCGTTCTCCAGGCGGGTCGCGGGCTTGAAGCGCAGATCTTCATGGGCCTGCAGCACCAGCGAAGACGGAAATTCCTGACGCACGAACCCGCCATTGAACATGCCGAGATAGATCTCATCCACATCGGCCGGCGCGACGCCGGCATCGGCCAGCGCGCCCAGGGTGACATCGGTGATCAGGGATTCGACATCGAGATCTTCATGCTTGCCGAATTTGGTATGGGACCAGCCGACGATACATGCGGTCATGGTTGCGTTCCTTTGCGGTGTGAAGATTGCGCCGAGCATAGCGCAGCGTTCGCCCTACCGCTATGCTATCCCTCGAACCACGGAGTCTAGCACATTCGGTTGGGCGCGTTGTTCCCTCTCCCCTCGCGGGAGAGGGGGACACCGCCTGCAGGCGGTTTTCATGACGCGCTGATCGCGCTACCCCTCACCCAACCCTCTCCCGCAAGGGGAGAGGGCAGTTAAGGCGCGGCATTGAATGTGCAGAGATTTCAAACACGGGAGGCCGCATCATGGCGCTGAAATTTGTCGATATTTCCGTAACCCTCGACCCGTCGCTGACGTCGGATCCGGATATCATGATCCCCGAAATCGATTATTTCACCCACCAGGAAACCGCCGACGAATTGTGCAGTTTCTTCCCCGGCCTTACCCGCGACGATCTGCCCGGCGGCGAGGGCTGGGCGATCGAGAAGGTCCGCATCTCGACCCATAACGGCACCCATGTCGACGCGCCCTGGCATTACCATTCGACCATGGATGGCGGCGAGCGTGCCATCGCCATCGACGAGGTTCCGCTGGAATGGTTTCAGCAGCCCGGCGTGAAACTCGATTTCCGCCATTTCGAGGACGGCTATGTGGTGACGCCGGCCGAAATCGAGGCCGAACTGAAACGCATCGGGCACGACCTGCAGCCGCTCAACATCATTCTGGCCAACACGGCGGCCGGCGCGCGCTACGGCCAAGACGATTACGTCTCAAAAGGCTGTGGTTTCGGGCGCGACGCCACGCTGTGGTTTACCGAGCGCGGCGTCCGCGTGGTTGGCACCGACGGCTGGAGCTGGGACGCACCCTTCATCCACACCAAAACCCGCTGGGACGAAACCCACGATCCCTCGATCATCTGGGAAGGCCACAAGGCCGGCATGGAATGCGGCTATTGCCAGATCGAAAAGCTCGGCAACCTTGAACAGCTCCCCGCCAACGGCTTCACGGTGTCATGCTTCCCGGTAAAAATCAAAGGCGCCTCGGCCGGCTGGACCCGGGCGGTGGCGATTTTTGAGGAGTAGGGGAGACTGTTTCCCGTTCAGTTGTAGGCACCCGCTTTAGATCAAATCATAGCTGTGTTAGCGTTGGCGGCGGTTGTGAAACCGCCGGTCAGGACAAAGCGTGGCGCGTCAAAGATGAACTCCCGATCCATTTGCTGGTATTCGACCCCGGAAAGCCGGACGAAAGGCAAGGTCTCAGTCTTGGCGGTGACCCAAACAATTCTGTCGGTGGCGGCCTATTGGTGGATCGCGTTCGCGTTCGACACCTCGTGACCAGCATCGTGATGGCCACGCTGCGCACGCCGCGCGTGACGGGCTCGACGCGATGGAACTCGCCGGTCGGATAAATGAATGCGCCGCCCGCCGGCAGTTTGATGGCTTGCTGGTTGATGCGGGAATTCATGATCAACTCGCCGTTGTCATAATCTTCGGGATTGTGGAGGAACACCGTCATGGAGATATCCGCGCGCATCGGGGCGCCCGCCGGCAGCCCCATGATGGAATTATCGACATGATCGCCGTAATTATGGGTTTTCTCGTAGCGGGTCAGGTGAAACGGGCCGATGCGTTTCGGCATGGTCAGCCAGACGAACATCTGGTTGCGGCGCAGGCTTTCTCGATCTTCTGGCTCATCTGGGCGCGAAGGTCAGATGCGACCGGAAACTGGGTATTACGCTTGACCAGGCTGGCGGCATTGGCCGCCGTTTCGCGGCCGTCGACATAGTTCTGGCCTTCCAATGCGTCGTTGATTTCCGTGAGTTCTTCGGCGCTGAGCGCATTCTTTATTTCGAACATCATGGCGATCGAAATTCCCTAATTATTAAATTCGCCCTTCGTATAAATCGCGGCCCGCCTTGAGCGCGTTGAGCTTGCGGTCCGCAATATAGCGTTTGAGATTCCACAGCCCGCAATCGGGGTGGATGTATTTGACCCGACCGGGTCCCATGATTTTGTTGGCGCGCTCAATAGCGCGGGCGATCTGCTCCGGACTTTCGGCCATGGTCGCCTTCACGTCCAGCACGCCGAGCCCCATGCCGATGTCGGGCCGCAGGTCTTTAAAAACCTCGAGCTCGTCGACGGGGCGATGGGTGTTTTCCATTACGATATGGTCGACACGAAGCGCGTTGAGGTAATCCATCAGATTGCCCCAGGCGCCCTGCTGCGGCTGCTGGCCGGCGTAATTTCCGAAACAAAGATGGACCGCCGGTTTGTTCTTGACCGCGTCCAGCACCTTGTTGATGGCCGACGCCGCCCATTCCCATTCTTCCGGATGGCCGGGCAGATTGGCTTCATCGATCTGGACGATATCGGCGTCGAGCCGCGCAACCTGTTCGGCCAGCACATCGGCAATGGCGTGACACATCGTCGGCAGATCGCCGTATTGATGGTCGACCAGGGTCTTGGCCAGCATGTGCGGTCCGGTCAGCGCAAATTTGAACGGCTTGTTGGTCATGGCCTGGGAACGCCGGCAAGCGGCCGCCAGATTCATCAGGCCACTGCCGATCGGGCCCTCGATGACGCCGGCGGGGGTCGCGCGGAAATCCATCACATCGGCCTCGGCCTCGAATTTGACGAATTCATCAAATGTGATTTCGGATCGCACATTGGCCAGCGGCCGGGTGAAATATTCGATCATGCCGTTGGTTTCGGGGTGGCTGAGATCGTAGCGATAGCATTCGCCGTCGGCCACCACGTCGATACCGGCCATTTCCTGGGTATGAATCACGACCTGGATCGCGTCGGCGATGGTGCGTTCCGACGGCGTCACGCCGAGCCAGTCGGGCACTGGATATGAGCCCACGACGGTGGTTTTAATGCCTGGTTCGCTGGTAGCCATTTCTTGATCCCCTGAAGATCGGAACACGCCGCCATCTTATAAGTATTGCCGCAAATATTTGCGACTCTGTTACCGCCGCTATCGATTCCTTTTGTCGGGTCGATGCGGCAAACCAGCGCAAGACGGCGAAAATGATCTCTGATAGTCTGATTTCAGGCCTTATTGCTGGAGAAAGTTTATGCCCGATGACGTGATGGTTGCTGACCATGTCGAAGCCGACGAATTACGCGAAATCCTGGGAGTTCCGACACATTTCGTGCTGGATAAGGTTTTCCCGCATCTCGACCGGCACAGCCGGCATTTCATTTCCCTGTCGCCCTTTCTGTGCATCGGGACGTCCGGCACGGAAGGCGGTCAGGATGTCAGCCCTCGGGGGGATCCGCCGGGATTCGTCAAAGTGATCGATGACCGCACGATCCTGATCCCGGAACGGCCGGGCAACAAGCGCGCCGACACCATGACCAACATCACTGAAAACCCCAATGTGGGACTTATATTCCTGCTGCCGGGCATAGAGATAAACCTGCGCATGAACGGCCGCGCCCGCGTCGTGGAGGACCCGGAATTGCTGTCGGGGATGGAAGTCAGGGGCAAGGCGCCCAGGCTCGGCATACTTGTAGACATCAATGAGGTCTATTTTCACTGCGCCAAGGCGGTGATCCGGTCTGGATTATGGAAGCCGGAAACCCAGATCGACCGCAAGGATTTTCCGACCCACGCCCAGGTCACCCGCGATCAGCAGGATCCGGACGGTGATCTGGCCTCCCACGAGGCGCGGATTGAGGACAGCAAGAAGAATAATCTGTACTGAGGATCAGGCGAGCCAGCGGTCCAGGTTTTCGGCCACGAAATCGTCATCGGTTAGTTCCGGCCACGCGGCGGATACCCGCTCGATGGAATCCGCCTGGCCCGGGCTCAATGTTTCGTCCGGGTCGAGGCACCAGATCCCGTCGAGCAATCCCTGACGCCGCAGCACTTCATGGCAGCCGGCGATGCAGCCGGCGAAATCGTTGGCCACATCGAACACGGCGCTGTTGCAATCGGTGATCTTCGAATCCATCGCCAGCAAATCCGCGTCAATCGTCCCGTCTTTGATGGCGGTATGAATGCGCACCAACACCTCGACCGCCGGTTTGGTCCACACGCTCCAATGGCCCAGCAACCCGCCCTTGAACCGAACCCGGATTTCTTCGCCGTTGCGCAGTGCCGAAAAAGGCGTCAGCAGATCCAGCAGGATATGATCGTCGTTTCCGGTATAGAGCGTAATGCGGTTCTCGGCGCGCGCCTCGACCACGCCGCGCACCACGTCGAGCGTCGCATACCGGTTGAAGGGCGCGGCCTTGATGGCGATGACATTGTCGATCTCGGCGAAGCGGCGCCAGAATTCGGTGCTCAGCCGCATGCCGCCGACCGCCGGCTGCAGATAAAACCCGATCAGGGGAATTTCGTCGGCCACGCGGCGGCAATGGGTGATCAAGACGTCTTCGTCGGACTCCCGCAAGGCCGCGAGGCTGAGCAAACCGGCGTGATAGCCCAGACGCACCGCCGTTTTCGCCTCATTGACGGCTTGCGCGGTTGGCCCCGCCAGGCCGCCGATCTTGGCGACCGGCCGGTTGACCCAGTCATCGATGGTGACGGAGGCCAGTTCCAGGACCTGCTCGTACAGCCCGGCTTCGCGAATCGCGAACTGGGTGGCGTGAACCCCGACGGCAAGCCCGCCGGCCCCGGCGTCGAGATAATAGCGCGCCAAGGCCCGCTGCCGCCGCGCGTCGAGGTTCCGATCTTCGTCGAGCGCCAGCGGATGGGCGGGAATTACCGTCCCCCGGCGCAGAAGCGCGGCCACGTCGTCTGGAATGTCGTTGCGATGGAATAGCATATCCATGCCAATCTAGCACAAGCACGTGGCGGTTCGTATCATTGCGGGGGAGAGCACGGGGGCAGCATGAAATATCGAAGATTTGGCCGCAGCGGTCTCGAGGTATCGGAGATCACATTCGGCGGCGGACGGTCGGGCGGGATCCTGATCGATGCCGATCACGGCACAAGGCGTCTCTCGGTGCGTAAGGCGCTGGATCACGGGATCAACTGGTTCGATACCGCGCCGCAATATGGCTCCGGCAAATCAGAGGAGGCGCTGGGCTGGCTGTTGGCGGAGATCGATGAGACGCCCTTCATATCCACCAAGGTAAGGATCGACAGTTCCGATCTCGGCGATATCGCGGGCCAGGTCGAACGCAGCCCGCATGACAGCCTTGGACGGCTTCAGCGTGAGTCGGTCGATCTGCTGCAGCTCCATAATCTGATCGAACTGGAGGCTTCCGACGTCGCCTTGGCCGGCGACCACCTACTGGGCCCCAATGGCGTCGCCGACGCCATGGAGCGGATGCGCGATCAGGGTCTGATCCGCTTTATGGGGATGAGCGCTCTGGGCGACCATAATGAGACCGCCAAGATCATTGAAACCGGAAGGTTCGACAGCGCACAGGTCTATTACAACATGCTCAACCCGAGTGCCGCCCGCGACGCCATGCCGCCGAATTGGTTCGGATTCGATTCCACCGGCATAATTGCGGCCTGCAAGAAACAGGACATGGCGGTGATGGCAATCCGCATCTATGCAGCGAGTCACCTTGCAACGCCCGTGCGTACCGGGCGCGAAAGCTATCTGACCCGCAACACCGACGCGGAGTCCGAAGCCCGCATGGCGGAAGCTATGTTTGCCGTCCTGGGTAACGATTATGGAACGCGGGCCCAGACCGCGACGCGTTTCGTGCTGTCCAATCCGGACGTTTCGTTCGCGATCATCGGTCTGTCTGATCCGGACTATATCGACGAAGCGGTCGCCGCGGCCGATATGGGGCCGCTCCCGGCCGACGCCATGGACAAGCTGGAAGGGCTTTATGAAACCGGATTTCGCTAAGCATCGGCGTTTACCGACATCGCCGAACCTGCCAAATTATCGGCATCACAAAGAGGTTCCATCATGTCATCCGAATTGCGGGTGAATTATCCGCCGCATCCGAACCCGCGCAAGCCCGTTTACAGGATGCCGGCGGATAGCTGCGATGCGCATTTCCACAATTTCGGGCCGCCCGAAAGATTTCGATATGGGCCGAACCGACTCTATATCCCGCCGGCCGCGCCGGTCCAACATTATCTTAATCTGATGGAGGTGCTCGGCATCGATTGGGGCGTGGTGGTGCAGCCCAATGCCCACGGCTTTGACAATGCGGTTTCCCTCGACGCCATCGCCCGGTCGGGCGGAAAACTACGCGGCGTGATCAAGGCCGATGCAACGTTTTCCGCCGACGATTTCAAGCGCCTGCATGATGGCGGCATACGGGGCGTGCGCTTCACGCTGATTGCCGCCAATAACGGCGCGGTCGATATCCCCATGTTCGAGACCGTGATCGAGCGCATTCGTCCGCTTGGCTGGTCGGTAACGTTTCACGGTCTTCCGGCGGAGCTGATGGAAAACGTGGCCTGGCTGCGTGGGCTCGACATTCCCATCATCATCGATCATTTCGGCCGGGTGTCCTTCGCCGACGGGGTCAGGCAGGAAGGGTTTCAATGCCCGCTCGAATTGATGACGGCCGATCATGTGTGGGCCAAGATTTCCTGCGCCGAACGGCTGACCGCCGAAGGCCCGCCCTATGACGATGCGATCCCCTTCGCCAAGGCGTTGCTCGACATCGCGCCGGACCGGTTGCTGTGGGGCACCGACTGGCCGCATACCCAGTGCTTCAAGCGCGGCCAACTACCAGACGATGGCGATCTGGTCGATCTGATCCCGGCCATGGTGCCCGATGAGGCCATGCGGCAGACCATTCTGGTCGACAATCCGACAAAGCTGTTCTGGACCGATTGATGGACGAGACGCCGAAAAGCTTCGCCGATCAGGAAGCGGTTGAGGAATTCATGACCCGGCCCGATCCGGCTCTGTCGAATGATCTCGCCGCGCTCGACGGCGATATCCTGATCCTGGGCGTTGGCGGAAAGATGGGGCCGACCCTGGCGCGGCTGGCCAAGCGCGCCGCGCCCGGCAAGCGGGTTGTCGGCGTGGCGCGGTTCTCCGAAGCGGGTCTGGCGCAAAAGCTCAATGATTGGGGGATCGAGACCATCGCCTGCGATCTGCTCGACCGCGACGCGGTCGACGCGCTGCCCAAGCTACCCAATGTGGTGTTCATGGCGGGGCGGAAATTCGGCACGTCGGGCAATCTCGAACTGACCTGGGCGATGAATGTGCATGTGCCCGCAATCGTCGCCGAGGCGTTTCGCGACTCCCGCATCGTCGCGTTCTCGACCGGAAACATCTATCCGTTCATGGACGATGGTTCCGCCGGCGCGACCGAGGACACGCCGCCCCGGGCCATGGGGGAATACGCCCAATCCTGTCTCGGGCGCGAGCGCATGTTCGAGTATTTTTCGCATCTGCACGGCACGCCCGGGCGCATTATCCGGCTCAATTACGCGATCGACATGCTGTATGGCGTGTTGTGGGACGTGGCGACCAAGGTACATCGCGGCCGGCCCGTGGATGTGACCACCGGATACGCCAATGTGATCTGGCAGGGCGACGCCAACAGCCGTATTCTGCGCTGCCTTCGTCATTGCGCATCGCCGACGGCGCCGCTGAATATCTCCGGACCGAAAATCCGCATCCGGGACGTCGCGGATGAATTCGGTGCGCGGATGGGCAAATCCGTGACGTTCGAGGGAACCGAGTCCGGCCAATGCTGGCTGACCAATTCGGATGCGGCGGCGCGTTTGCTGGGGCCGCCATTGACGGAACTTGATACCATGATCGATTGGGTCGCCGATTGGGTCGCCCGCGACAAGCCGAGCCTGGAGAAAGCAACCGCCTATGACAACCGAGACGGATCCTTTTGAAACCGACGGCCTGGCGCTGCACGCGCTGGGTCTGGAGGACGCGCGGCGCGGTGCGGCGTTGAATGCCGAGATTGGTTGGAACCAGACCGAAGCCGATTGGCGGTTCATGCTGTCCAACGGCGCAGGCTATGGCCGGACCAATCCCGACGGCAAGCTGATCGCCAGCGCCCTGTCGCTGCCGTACGGCGCGTTCGCCTGGGTCTGCATGGTGCTGGTAAGCCCGGACTACCGCCGCCGGGGCTTGGCCAGCGATCTGATGCGCCGGGTGACGGATGACCTGCTGGCGCGCGATATCGTCCCGGGACTGGACGCCACGCCGGACGGGCGCGAGGTTTATAATCTGCTCGGCTATCAGGATATTTACAGGCTCGAGCGTTTGTGGGCCGAAAACGTTTCCCCATCGGGCGAGGGCGGCGAGACGCCCGTCACCATCGCGCCCATGACCGCCGATGACATCGACGAAATCGCGGAATATGACGCGCCGGGTTTCGGCGGCGACCGGCGCGCGCTGCTGGCCCATCTGCGTGAGCGCGCGCCGGAACAGGCCCATGTCGCCTGCGCCGGCCAGCGATTGGCGGGTTATGTTCTGGCGCGGGACGGCAGGGAAGCGTTGCAGATCGGTCCAGTGGTGGCC
>JAYZAW010000095.1:0-11362 GCA_036339495.1 Pseudomonadota bacterium
TGGCATCGTCATTTTAATCGGGGAACAACCGGCGCAAACACGCGCATCATAACCAAAAATTTCGATCGAGGTCGGAATTTTTAATCCAGAACATAGTCCGGCCTTATGGATCCATTTGACCGGACAATGTTCTAAAGGCTGTCTCCGCCCGCGCGGGCGCACCAGTAATCCCAGGCACGGTCGAGGCTGAGCTCATTGAACTGGCGCGCGGTACATTTTTCGATCTCGGTCGCGGTCAGATAATTCGGCGTGCCGAGCTGCAGACATTGCAGCAGCAGCTTGGCGTTGACCTGCAGATAGACCGCCGTCATGACCGATTCACGCACATCGCCGCCCGACACCACGCCGCCATGGCCGCGCATCAGGGCAACCTTGTTGTCGCCCAGCGTTTTGGCCAGATCGCGCCCTTGCTCCATGGTCAGAACCAAATGGTCGGTCTCGCCGAAATTGTCGCGGATATCCCAGACCGGTATATCGGCGCCGATCGGGCCGCAGACATGAGCCACCGGCCGCATCGGCGTGTTGGTAATCCCGAACGGCAGAATTTCATGGGCGTGGTTATGAACCACGGAATTCACCTCGGGCCGCATTTCGTAAATCCCGCCATGGATCGGCCGTTCGCCGTAAGGCTTGCGATCGCGCGCGTCGACGGGCTCTCCATCCAGGGTGAATTCCATGATGTCGTCGGCGGTCACCAGTTCCGGCGCACGTGAGCACGACATCAGATAGCGGTGGGGATTATCGGGATGCCGGACGCTGACATGACCGAAGGCGTCGACCACCCCTTCGCGCGCCAGGATACGGTTTGCAATCACCAGATTACGGATTAACTCGACATGATTTTCCATTTTCATCTCCCTAAGAAAAATGCCGCCCCGACTGGGAATCGGAGCGGCAATTAACGCATTCGATTTTAATGTCGTCAGTCGGCGTTTTTGACGTTCTTGACCGAACCGCTCCACCCGAGATGGGTCACATCGACGATGACGCCATTGGGATCGCGGAATTTCATTTCATAGAATGTCGTGGGCTCGGGACCCTTGGGACGGCCCTGAAAATATTTGCCGCCGGCCTTTTCGATCTTGTCCTCGGTCTCGGCCACATCGTCGACCCAAAAACCCATATGATGAATGCCTTCGAAATCCTTGCCGCGTTCGTCCTCGCCCTCGACATATCCGGCCCATTCGTCGGTCTTATAGTCCAGCAGCGCGACCGTGATCACGCCATCGGATACGTAGACGCCCCGCGCCAGTTCGGAATCGGTCTCGCCGACGCGCTTCATATCGAACGCCTGTTCATAGAATTCCGCGGTTTTCCAAGGGTCTTTCACGGACAACGCGATATGTCTCAATTTGGCCATATTTATCTCCTTCCGGCTGAATCGTTTATGACCGCAAGATAGCCCGAAGTCGCGGCAAAGAACAGCCTTGGCACGGCCCCACGTTGACCGGTGTGGGCCGCTGCTTTACATCATGGGTCCAAGAAAAGCGGGCGAGGATACAAAATATTGAAATTTTTCGGTAAGAGTTTGAAGCGGGTGGAGGATCCGCCATTGCTGCGTGGCGGCGCGCGTTTTGTTGACGATATTCCCATGCCGGGCATGCTCCATGCCGCCTTTGTCCGAAGCCCGCACCCCCATGCAGCGATCAACGCCGTCGATGCCATGGCGGCGCGCCGGGTCGCGGGCGTCCATTCGGTTTTTTCCCATGCCGATTTTTTACCGCATCTGACACAGGATCGCCTGCCGTTGGGATTTCGCGATAGCCGCCTGCCCGACGACGTTACCCAATGCGTGCTGGCCGGAGACGAAGTCTGCTATGTCGGCGAGGCGGTTGTCGTGGTCGTGGCCGACAGCCGTTATATCGCCGAGGACGCCGCCGAATTGGTCGACATCGATTATGAAATTCTCGGTTCGGTGTCCGATTGCCGCGCCGCCATCACGCCCGGTGCGCCCCGCGCGCGGGGCCGGGAAGGAAACAACGCGCTGCTTGAGTTCGAGCAGGATTATGGCGACTCGGACGCAGCCTTCGCCCGGGCGCCCCATGTGTTCAAGACCGGATTGCTGCAACATCGCGGCGGCGCGCATCCCATGGAAGGGCGCGGCGCTCTGGCGCGTTTCGATATTGCCGAGGAAAAGCTCACCTTGTGGAGTTCGACCCAGATGTCGCACGAGGTCCGGTCGGCGCTGGTTACTCTGTTGGCGCTCGACGAAAGCCGGTTGCGCGTGGTCGCGCCGGAGGTCGGCGGCGGGTTCGGCAGCAAGTACCTGATGTACGCGGAAGAGGCCGTCGTCTGCCTCGCGGCCCAACTGACCGGCCGGCCGGTGAAATGGATTGAAGACCGGCGCGAGCATTTTCTGGCATCCGTTCAGGAACGGGACCAGTACTGGGATGTGGAAATCGCGACGGACGATGACGGCATGATCCTCGGCGTGCGCGGGGAGATGATCCACGATCAGGGGGCCTATACGCCGCAGGGCGTCAACCTGCCCTACAACGCGTCGACCGCGGTTCCGGGGCCGTACATAGTGCCGAATTATCATCTCAAGGTGACCGTCGCGGAAACCAACCGAGTGCCGGCCATGCCGGTGCGTGGGGCCGGCTATCCGGAAGGCTGTTTCACCATGGAGCGCCTGCTCGACCGGGCGGCCATCGGACTCGGGATCGACCGGGCGGAAATCCGCCGGCGCAATCTGGTGCCGCCGGAAAAAATTCCCTATGAAAGCCCGCTCAAGACCCGCGCTGGAACACCGGTGACCTGTGACAGCGGCGATTTCCCGCTGTGCCAGAAATTGGCGTTGGAAAAGCTTGATTATCAGGGCTTTGGCGCGCGCCGGGATACGGCCCGGCGCGACGGCCGCTATCTCGGCATTGGATTGTCGAACGGTCTCAAGGGCACCGGACGCGGCCCGTTTGAATCCGGGTCGGTCCGGATCGAGCGATCCGGCCAGGTATCGGTTTTCACCGGCGCGCTGGCCATGGGCCAGGGTCTGCGCACGGCGCTGGCGCAAATTGCCGCCGAACAGCTCGGCATGGATATCAATAATATCAATGTCGTCGCGGGCGACACGGCCGCCATTGCCTTGGGACAAGGCGGATTCGCCAGCCGTCAGTCGGTCACGGCGGGATCTTCGGTCCATTTGTCGGCCATGGAAGTCCGCGAGAAAGTACTGACAATGGCGGCTCATCTGCTGGAAGCGGCAGAGGAAGATTTGGAGCTCGCCGACGGCGAGGTACGGGTCATGGGCGCACCCGGTCTATCCATATCGATCCGCGAGGTTGCCGAGGCCGCGTCGGGCGTGCCGGGATATTCGCTGCCCGGCAATATCGAACCGGGGATGGAGGCATCGGCCCATTTTACGCCGACGGCCCTGACCTATTCCAACGGCGTGCACGCGGTCGAGGTCGAAGTGGATGTCGAGACCGGCGAGGTCACGATCCAGCGCTATGTGGCGTTGAGCGATTCCGGGCGCATGATCAACCCCATGATGGTCGACGGCCAGATTCAAGGCGGCGTCGTTCATGGCATCGGCAACGGGCTGTTCGAACATATGCGTTACGACGAACTAGGCCAGCCGCTGACCACCAATTTGGCCGATTATCTGTTGCCAACGGCGACGGAATTGCCGAACATCGATGTCATTCATCATGTTTCGCCGTCCCCGTTGAATCCGCTCGGGGTCAAGGGCGTCGGCGAATGCGGCACCATTCCGGCGGCGGCGGCTATTGTTTCGGCGGTGGAAAACGCCCTGGAGCCGTTTGGAATATGCATCGAGGAAGCGCCGATCATGCCAATGCGCATCGTTGAAATGATTACAGAAGCGCGGAACGCGCGCGCGTAGGCGTAAAGGGAGAGAACATGTCGAAACTGAGTATCAGCCTGGCGTGCTGCAATTACGACCGGACCCAAGCTATTTTCGACGGCCGGGCGCCGATTGAGGGCTGCGAGGTTTTCGCCACGCCGATGACGCCGGAGGAAGCCTTTCACCGGGCTTTCAAATATCAGGAATTCGACGTCACCGAGTTGTCTTTTTCGAGCTATATGATGCTCACCTCCCGCGGCGACAGCCCCTATATCGGCGTGCCCGCCTTCGTGTCGCGGCTGTTCCGCCATTCCTCGATCTATATCCGCACAGACCGCGGCATCGAAAGCGCCGCGGATTTGAAGGGCAAAACAATCGGTGTGCCGGAATATCAGATGACCGCCGCGCTCTGGGTGCGCGGAATTCTGGAAGATGAGTACGGCGTCAAGGCGTCCGATGTCAGCTGGCGCAATGGCGGGCTGGAAGAAGCCGGCCGCGAGGAACGCGCCCCGCTGCGGTTGCCCGATGAGATCGATTTGCAGAGCCTGCCCAAGGATCAGACCCTGTCGGAATGGTTCCGGGACGGAAAGCTGGATGCAATCGTGTCGGCGCGCGCGCCGTCCTGCTTTCTGGAAGGCGACCCCAACGTGACCCGGCTGTTTCCGAACTACGCCGCGTCGGAGCGGGAGTATTATAAGAGCGCCGGCATGTTCCCGATCATGCATTTGATCGGACTCCGAAAATCGATTTACGAGCAACACCCCTGGGTCGCGGTCAATATTTATAACGCCTTTGTCAGGGCGAAGCAGATCTGTGCGGAGGAACAGGCTCAGATCGGGCATCTGCATACCACCCTGCCCTGGCCGATTGAGGCCCTAGAGGAGGCCAAGCAACTGATGGGGGACGATTACTGGGCCTATGGCGCGGACGCCAATGCGAAAGAGCTGGAGGCAATGACGCGCTATTCGTTTGACCAGGGTCTATCGGAACGAAAACTGTCGCCGGAAGAACTGTTCGCGCCGCCGACCTACGAGCTTTCCAAGGTATAAAGGAATAGGGAAATGCCGATCAAAGCGGCAGCCGTGGTATTGGCGGCATGGATGATCGTTTCCTGCGCAAGCGATGACCCCGGCAAGAGCGCTGCCAATATGGCGTTGGCCTGTCAGACCACAATATGCAAATGCGTGTCGGAAATCAAATCCCTGCTGCGCAGGGATAAAACCGCGGACGTGCTATGGAAATCCAACGGCGACGCTTTTTGCCCAAAAGGGTTCAACCTGGAAAAAGCGGCCAAGGACTAGCGCGGCCGCTCGACTCTTCGGGTCTCAAGCGGCAAACTGCGCGCGTTGAAAACTTATGAGGCCTTGTTAATGAGCGGGACCGGATCACTTTCCGAAGAACTCGACAAGCACGTCAAAACATACCAGACGAGGGATCCAAACTGGCGCGTTTTCGGGTTGGAAACCCAAGTCGATGAGAAATTCGCCCGCGCCCAGCGCCGCTATCTCGGCACCAGCGGCAATGTCGCGCATACCGACCCGACGGCGCTGATGGGAGCGAATTTTACCTTGACCATCATTCAGCAGCCGGCCGGGCATCTGCAGCCCATGCACCACCATGACGAGGAAGAAGTCTTCTTCGTGCTGACCGGAAATCCCACGGTCGTATGGGAGCGCGACGGAGAAATCATCGAGCGCCGGCTTGAGCCCTGGGCCATGGTCTATAACCCGCCCGGCATGATCCACGGCGTCCGCAATGATTCGGACGAAGACTGCTATTTTCAGGTGATGCTGGGGAACCCGTCACCCAACCGGCCGCAATACGAGGACCCGGAGCTGGTGAGGCTGCAACGGGCGGACGCGCCCGACGCGGAAGCCCGTCAATCCTGAACGAACCCAAGATTCACATCCTTACAATCACCTTCGAACCAAGGGACCGCTATGTCTGACAACGACAATCTGAATTACGACACCGACTTCAAATCCGAAATTCCGGTCAATCTGCCGGCCAACCGCATCGAGACGGAATGGGGCTCGGACGTCATTGTCGACATGCTGGCGCGTATGGGATGCGATTATCTGATGCTGACCCCCGGCTCGAGCTTCCGCGGACTGCATGACTCGCTGATCAATTACGGCCGCAACCACAAGCCGGAACTGCTGCTTTGCGCCCATGAGGAAATCGCCGTGTCCATGGCCCACGGCTACGCCAAGGCGACCGGCAAGATCGGCATGGTGGCGCTGCATGATCTGGTCGGCGTCCAGCACGCCTTGATGTCGTTCTATAACGCCTGGGCCGACCGCCAGCCCTTGCTGGTTATCGGCGGCGGCGGACCGATGGCGCCCGACGACCGGCGCGCCATCGACTGGATTCATTCGGCCAACGCGCAATCGGAAATGGTGCGGCCCTACAGCAAGTGGAGCGATGATCCGACGACCCTGCAGTCTATCTTGGATTCGTTCCTGCGCGCCCAGCGCATCGCCATGAATGCGCCGGCCGGGCCGACCTATGTGACGATCGATACCGGGTTGCAGGAAATGCGCGTCGAAGACGGCGATTACGCGTTGCCGGACCCGTCCTTGCCGCGCTACCAGCCGGCGCCGCCGGTCGCGGCCTCGGCGGACAGCATCTCCGCCGCCGCCGAAATTCTGTGCGAATCCGAGTTCCCGGTAATTTTCGGCGGTCGCATCGGGTTGCGGGTCGGCGCGACCGAACCCATGAGAGAACTGGTCGAGCAGTTGGGCGCGGCCTATCAGGAAGCCGGTGACGTAAACTGCATGCCGTCGGCCCATCCGCAAAATATGAACGGCGGCTATGCGGCCACCAGGGAAACCGAAATCCGCGGCATGGCCGACGCCATTCTGGCGGTCGACTGCGCCGACGTCGCGGGCGCCACCGGCGGCTATGACAAGGCGCGCGGCGGGGGCTATGCGGTCGGCGGCGAAACCAAGCAGGCGCCCAAGATCATCGATCTGTCGCTCAATGATTTCCGCACCGAGCATTGGTCCAATATCGGCGGCGCGGTATCGCCGACCGATGTGCAGTTGCTCGCTGAGCCGATGCACGGTCTCAACCAGCTGCTCGACGAAGTCAGACGCCGCGCCGAGGGCGAACCCGAATGGCGCAAGCGCGCTATCGAGCGCACGTCGAAAATTGCCGCCATGCATGAAACCCTGCGCGCGCGCCAGCGGGCCGAGTTCGAAAGGCTCCACGATCAGGTGCCCATCGCGCCCGCGCGCATGATCGAGGAATTGTGGAACGAAATGAAAAACCGCGACTACCTGCTGTTGCTGCGCAACGGCCGGAGTTGGTACGAAGGCATGTGGGAGTTCAAGGAATCCGGCCAGTTCCTGGGCAGCAACGGCGGCGGCGGGGTCGGCTCTGGCCCAGGCGGCGTGGTTGGCGCGGCCCTGGCGGCGCGCGACCGCGGCAAGTTTCCGATCTGCATCATGGGCGACGGCGATTTCACCATGGGTCCCGCGGCGCTGTGGACGGCGGTCCATTACAAGATCCCGCTGATGCTGGTGATCCACAATAATAATTCCTTCGGAAATGACGAGGAACACCAGATCAGCCTGGCGGAACAGCGCGACCGGCCGGTGGAGAATGCCTGGATCGGACAGCGCATGTCGGGGCCGTCGCCGGATTACGCCGCCATCGCCGAAGGATACGGCGCCCAGGGAATTGGACCGATTACCGAGCCCGGCGAAGTCGGCGGCGCTTTCAAGCGCGCGGCATCCCTGGTGGAAAGCGGCGGCGTTGTGGTGGTCGATGTCCGCACCCAGCTCAAATAGAGCAGCGGCGGCCGGGAAATGAAATTCGCTCATTTCTCACACGTCTGGAAAAAACCGGGGATGACCCCGGCCGAGCGTTACCAGCTGCTGTGGCGCGAGCTGGAGTTGGCCGACGAGATGGGGTTCGATTACGGATTTTGCGTCGAACACCATTTCCGGCCGGAAGAAAGCTGGATGTCGTCGCCCAGCCTTTACACCGTCGCGGCCGGCGCGCGCACCAAGCGGATCCGGCTCGGCGGCATGGGGCATGTGGTGCCGATCCACGATCCCGTAACCCTGGTCGAGGAAATCGCGCTCGCCGACCAGATGTTGGAAGGGCGGCTGGAAGTCGGGCTGGTCGCCGGGATCAATCCGATGTTCTTCGGGCCGTTCAAGAAGGACTATGACACGCGTCGCGACGTGACCATCGAATTCGTCGAATTCCTCAAGGCCGCCTATACCGACGAAGATCACTTCGATTTCAAGGGCCGCTTTCACGATTATGAAGGGGTCAAGATCGCGGTGAACCCGGCGCAGCGGCCGCACCCGCCTTTGTGGATCGAATCCCGCGACCCGCCGACCCTGGAATTCTGCGCCAGGCATGGGCTCCATACCGGCTATTTTCTGGTCAATCCGCGTAGCGAGACAATCGACCGCTACAAGGTGTTTCTCGACCAGTGGAACGCGGCCGGCTGGCCGGAGCGGCCCAACATCGCATACTGCACCGTGGTGCTGGTTCATGAAACCGACGCCAAGGCCCTGGACGCGGCCATGCCCCATGTCGGCGACGCCTATCGCGGGTTCTTCCCCGTCACCGACAGCCCCGAAGAATTAAAGGAAATCCAGAACCAGCGCGCCGATCTTTTCATTCAGCGCGGCGAACCGGGCTCGGCGGAGATCATGCGCAATCTGCTGGATGCCGACTTCCTGCTGGAGAACGACCTCGTCGTCATCGGCTCGCCAGAAACCGTGACGGAAAAATTACAGGGCTGGGCGGTCGAGGGCATGTTCAACACATTCTTCGGCGAATTTGATTTCGGCGCCCTGGCGGAAGACGATCTGATGCGGTCGATCCGCCTGTTCGGGGCCGATGTGATCTCCCGGCTGTGCGCTTTCGAACCGTTCTAGTGGATAGCCTGATTACGTTCCTGACCCAGGGCACGGATTTGTCGATCTGGGCGTTCCTCGGTTTGTGCGGGATATCTTTTGTCGGCAGTTTCATAACCGCGTCGCTGGGGCTCGGCGGCGGCTTGCTGGTACTGGCCACCATGACCCTGGCGCTGCCGCCGGCGGTGCTGATCCCGCTACACGGAGTGATTCAGCTCGGCTCGAACGGGTTTCGCGCGGTGTTGATGCGGCGCGAAATCCTGGTTTCGATCATCCCCGCCTTTACCGTCGGATCGCTGATCGGCGCGGCCATCGGCGGACAGGCCGTGGTGGCCATGGAAACCTGGGTGCTGCAGACCATATTGGGCCTGTTCGTTCTTTACGCGACCTGGGCGCCGGGGCTCAGAAGCAGAAAGCTCGGCCCGATAAAATTTTTCGGGCTCGGAACCATCGGCGGATTTCTGACCATGTTCGTCGGTGGCACCGGGCCGCTGGTCGCGCCCTTTGTCAGTGCCGCCTGCGAACGGCGTCAGCAGATGGTGGCGACCCATGCCGCATTGATGATATTCCAGCACAGTTTCAAGGTGATCGCCTTCGGCGTCATGGGATTTGCGTTCGGATCCTATATTCCGCTGCTGGCGGGGCTTCTGGGGTTCGGTGTGATGGGCACGTATGTCGGGCGCGTGGTGCTGAACCGGCTGCCGGAACAACTGTTCCGGACCATCCTGCGCATTTTCCTGACCCTGCTGGCGGCGCGATTGCTCTACGCCGCCGGAACGGCGTATTTTAGCTGGTAATCAAACAGTGGAGTGATCCCTGGCCATGTGCCGCCACCAGAATACGCATCATGCCCGGCCCGCTTGACGGCGTTCGCGTACTTGATCTGACGTCGGTCGTGCTCGGCCCGCTGGCGACCCAGACCATGGGCGATCTGGGCGCGGACGTGATCAAAATCGAAGCCCCCGCCGGCGACACGACGCGCTATACCGGGCCCAAGCGGTCCGACGACATGGCGGCTTTGTTCATGGGCCTGAACCGCAACAAACGGTCTATCGTCCTTGATCTCAAACAACCCTCGGCGCGCGACGCGCTGTGGAAATTGATCGACGGCGCCGATGTGTTCATTCATTCGATCCGGCCTCGGGCGATCGCGCGACTCGGCTTCGGCCACGAAGACGTGCTGGCGCGCAACGGCCGCGTCATCTATGCCGGCGTGCATGGCTATGGGTCCCGCGGACCCTATACTGGACAGCCCGCGTATGACGATGTCATCCAGGGGCAGAGCGGGTCGGCGGATTTGATGGCGCGGCTGACCGGCGAGCCGCGCTATATGCCCACCATTATGGCCGACAAGACCTGCGCGCTGGTGGCGGCCTATTCGATTATGGCGGCCTTGTATGAGCGCGAGAAATCCGGACGCGGCCAGTTCATCGAAATCCCCATGTTCGAGACCATGACCGCCTTCAACATGGCGGAACATCTGTTCGGCCACTGCTTTGAGCCGCCCGAGGGACCGATGGGCTATTCACGCGTGCTGGCGCCGTGGCGACGGCCTTACGCGACCCGCGACGGCCATGTCTGCATGCTGGCCTATACCGACGAGCAATGGCGGCGTTTCTGGACCGAAGTCGACCGGCCGGAACTTATTTCGGACCCACGCTTCGACAGCTTGAGCAACCGCAGCGACAATATCGAGGAGCTGTACCGGATCGCGGGTCAATGCCTCGCGGACCGGACCACAAAGGATTGGCTCGAACGGCTGGGCCGGCTCGACATCCCTTCGGCCCCGATTGCGGCGCTGGAAGAGCTGGCGGAAGACGAGCATTTGAAGGCAATCGGATTTTTCCAGCGGACGGATCATCCCACCGAAGGAAAGATCGTCATGCCCGATGTGCCGGTGCGCTTCGACCGCACCGCCGGCGCGATTGACCGATTGCAGCCCAAGCTCGGACAGCACAGTCTCGAGATATTGCACGAACTCGGCCTCGGCGAAGACGAGATCAAAGACATGTTTGTCGACGGCGCGTCGCTAGACGGCGCAACAGGAGCAACGAATTCATGAAAACACTCGGCATCGGGCTTTATTGGGACGATCTGGAAATCGGCGAACAGTTCAAGACCCTGAACCGGACCATCACAGAACCCGACATCGTCAATTTTATCGGCGTCACGGGCATGGTCGAAACCCTGTTCACCGATCTGTCGTTTGCCGAGCATGGCGGGCTGATCGAAGGGCGCGTCGTGCCAGCGGCCTGCACCTACACGATCATCGAAGGGCTGCTGTGCCAATCGACCATGCAGACCACCGGCCTCGCACTGCTTGAAATCGAAAAGAAAGTCCTCAAACCGGTGTTCGCCGGCGACACCGTCCATGCCGAGGTCGAGGTCACCGGCATCCGCCCGACATCCAAGGGCAATCGCGGCATCGTCACCACCACGAACAACGTCATCAACCAACATGGCGACACCGTGATCACCTACCGCGCGGTGCGCATGATGGCGGGCCGGCCGGCGGAAGATTAGGGAGTTCGTTTTTCCCAAATGGATATTGCGTCGACCAACTTTCCCTCTCCCCTTGCTGGACCTTTGCACATTTGGTTCCGAGCCAAAAAAACCTTCTCCCCTGCGGGATAAAGGGGACCCGCGACGCGTCAGCGACGTGGGGGGATGAGGGGGAAGC
>JAYZAW010000096.1:0-3737 GCA_036339495.1 Pseudomonadota bacterium
CCGCGTTGGCGGTCGCCGCGCCGCGCCGCAGATCGCTTTCGTCGACCACGTCGTCATGCAGCAGCGTCGCGGTGTGGATGAATTCGACGCAGGCCGCCAGCCCGACATGGCGGTCGCCGTCATAGCCGCAGAGCCGCGCCGCCGCGAGCGTCAGCATGGGCCGCAGCCGCTTGCCGCCGGCCGCGATGATGTGCCCCGCGACCTGCGGGATCAGCAGCACCGGGCTTTGCATGTTTCGGATGATGGTCTGGTTGACCCGTTCGATATCGGCCTGGGTCAGGGTGGAAAGTCGGTCAAGGGTGGGCCGGCGGTCGCCCTGACGGTCAGGATTGAATTTGACAACGACGCTCACGTCTTTCTCCGAAAAAAATGTTATTGTTGATTTCTAACCATTTGAGAATAGAATTTATACCCGGAATCGTCATGAGGGAACTGTTGCGCGGCACTGAATTGGTATTTCTGTCTTGGGTCGAGGCGTTGCTGAAATCCGAGGGCATTGAGCCGATCATGCTGGATATCCACACCAGCGTGCTGGAAGGCAGCACCTGGGCGATCCCGCGCCGGATGATGGTGCATGACGAAGACTTTCATCGCGCCCGGCGACTGGTGTCCGATTCCGGCAACGGCGCGAGCTTGAGCCCGGAATGACTGAAGCCGTTGCAGATATTACGGAGGACGGCCTGCTCGGTGGCCAGGTCGTCCTGCGCCAGCCGCGCGACGGGTTCCGGGCCGCGATCGATTCCGTCTTGCTCGCTGCCGCGACCCCGGCAAGGCAGGGCGCGGCGGTGCTGGAACCGGGCGCGGGGGTCGGCGCCGCGGCGTTGTGTCTTGCCACCAGGGTTCCCGGCTGCCGAATTATGGGGCTCGAACTCCAGCCCGAATTGGTTCGGCTGGCGGGTGAAAACATCCGGCTTAACGGCCGGGAAGACACCGTCGATGTCATCGTCGGCGATTTGATCGCTCCACCCGCAAAGCTTTCGCCCGGCGGTTTCGACCATGTGATGATGAACCCGCCATATCTGTCCGCCGGCCGGGTTCACACGCCGGTCGATCCGTCCCGCGCCGCGGCCCATGTGGAAGGCGCGGCGCGACTCGCCGAATGGATCGGCTTCGCGCTCGGCATGGTACGGCCCAAGGGGTCGGTAACCCTGATCCACCGCGCCGACCGGCTCGACGAGGCGTTGGCCGCATTGCGGGGGGCCGCGGGCGAAATCGTGGTCTTTCCCCTGTGGCCGGGCCAAGGTAAGCCCGCAAAACGCGTGATCATCAGTGCGCGCAAGGATATCGCGACGCCGACCCGGCTGGCATCGGGGTTGATCCTGCATGAGGAAGACGGCGGCTATACGCCGCAAGCCGATGCAATCCTGCGCGGCGCAACACTCGACATCTGACGGAAAATACCAAATGAAACTCAGCAATCTTGTCCCGTCCTGGTTTCCCTCCTGGGTTCCCGGCTCGCGCCGCCGCCGGCCGATCGTCAGCGTGTTGCGTCTGTCGGGCGTGATCGGCGGCGGCGGCCCGGTGCGCGGCGGGGCCCTGAATATGGACGGGCTTAACAAATCGATCGAACGGGCCTTCGCACCGCGCGGTCTCAAGGCGGTGGCGCTGGCGGTCAACTCGCCGGGCGGCTCGCCGGTGCAAAGCGCGCTTATCGCACGGCGCATCCGTCAGCTTGCCGACAAGAAGGATGTGAAAGTCCTCGCTTTCGCCGAGGATGTCGCGGCGTCGGGCGGCTATTGGCTGGCCTGCGCGGCGGACGAAATCTTCGCCGAGGAAAGCTCGATCCTGGGCTCGGTCGGGGTGATCTCCGCCGGGTTCGGGTTTAACGACCTGCTGTCGCGCCACGGCGTCGAACGCCGGGTGCATACCGCCGGCGCGCGCAAGGGCATGCTGGACCCGTTTCAGGCGGAAGACGCCGACGACGTCGAACGGCTGAAATCGATCCAGGCCGACATTCACGTAAACTTCAAGGACCATGTCCGCGCCCGCCGCGGCGACCGCCTGACCGGCGAGGAGAAAGACCTCTTCAACGGCGATATTTTCCTCGGCAAGCAGGCGCTCGCGCTCGGGCTGATTGACGGCATCGGCGACATGCAGACCATCCTGCGCGAACGCTATGGCGACAAGGTCCGGCTCAATTCGATCGCCCAGCACAAGCCGCTGCTGCGGCGTCGCCTCGGCGTCGATACGGGCGCGATCGCCCGCGACGTGATCGCGGCAATCGAGGACTGGTCCCACTGGAAGCGGTTCGGGTTGTAAGGCCGGTCTTGCCCCGGCGCTCCGCGTCCCCTAAAAGAGTCCCATGTTCGGTTTTAGCCTGCCCAAGCTTATCGTCCTGGCCGCGATCATCGCGGCGGTCTGGTATGGCTTCAAATGGGTCGGGCGCTACAACCAGATCCAGCAGGCCAAGGCCAGGGAACGGGTCCGCAAGAACGCGGCCGATGCCGCCGCCGACATGATCCCGTGCCCGCAATGCGGCGTTTACGTTCCAGCCGACGACGCGACTGCCTGCGAGCGAGACGGCTGCCCGTATTAAATTTCCGCATTTCTTGACCCGACTCCGGCGCGCGTATATGTTGCGCCGCACAAATTAGCTCCATAATTTTCCCGCGGATCATGCAGAACGGCGCGTCCGACACCTCATTTCAGGGCCTGATTCTGAAGCTGCACGCTTACTGGGCGGCGCGCGGCTGCGCGATCCTGCAACCCTATGACATGGAAGTCGGCGCCGGCACGTTTCACCCGGCGACGACCCTGCGCTCGCTCGGCCCCGACCCGTGGCGCGCGGCCTATGTGCAGCCGTCGCGCCGGCCGACCGATGGGCGCTACGGCGAAAACCCCAACCGGCTGCAGCATTACTACCAGTATCAGGTGATCCTGAAACCGTCCCCGGCGGACAGCCAGGACCTCTATCTCGATTCGCTGCGTGAACTGGGCATCGATCCCAATTTGCACGACATCCGATTTGTCGAGGACGATTGGGAAAGCCCCACATTGGGCGCGGCGGGACTCGGCTGGGAGGTCTGGTGCGACGGCATGGAGGTCACCCAGTTCACATACTTCCAGCAGGTCGGCGGCATCGAATGCAACCCGGTTTCGGTCGAACTCACCTACGGGCTGGAACGGCTCGCCATGTATATCCAGGGCGTCGAAAACGTCTACGATCTGGATTTCAACGGTGCCCAAGGGGATCAAAAGCTGAGTTACGGCGACGTGTTCCTCCAGGCCGAAAAGGAATATTCCGCCTATAATTTTGAGCACGCGGATACGGATCTGCTGTTCCAGCAATTCGAATTCGCCGAACGGGAATGCGCGGCCCTGCTGGAACGAAAAATCGCGCTGCCGGCCTACGACCAATGCATCAAGGCGAGCCACGTGTTCAACCTGCTGGATGCGCGCGGCGTGATCAGCGTCACCGAACGCGCCGCCTATATCGGCCGCGTCCGCGCGCTATCCACGAAGTGTTGTAAGACCTGGCTGGAAAGCCGGGGGCAGGGGGGATGAACATGCCCGATTGCCAAAGCAGTATTTTGATTGGCCCCCTCATCCCCCACCGCTACGCGGCGGGTCCCCCCTCTCCCGCGAGGGGAGAGGGCAAGAGGTTAATCCGGCCTGATGGCCGCCAGGATTGTATGCAGAGCTCCGTCAATGTTATTCAGAACTCCGTTTTTCCAGAAACGCAGGATACGGAAGCACTGCGCTTCCAGATACCTGCTTCGTTCGGGGCTGTCATCCGC
>JAYZAW010000097.1:0-13216 GCA_036339495.1 Pseudomonadota bacterium
ATGAAATTATTATAATATTTTATTTGATTTGTATGTATCATAATAAAACGATGATGAATCAACGGGAAATGACGATAGACTGTCCCTTGTAGCCGCGCGACGAAGCACCCATATTCAAATCGGCGGCGCGGAGACGGCCGTCAGGCAGGGGCGCCAAATTGGGCCTTTCGCCATTGAAGCCATCGCCTGACTCGTCGAACGCTCGCTCATTGGGAGGGGCCCGGAAATGACGCAGATTCCCTTATTCAGCAGCCCGTTTTTGCTCGGGTTCGACCAGCTCGAACGCGCGCTGGATCGCGTTTCGAAATCGTCCGCCGATGGTTACCCGCCCTATAATATCGAGCAGGACGGCGAAAACGCGTTGCGTATTACGCTCGCCGTGGCGGGGTTTTCCCGCGATGAACTCAGCGTGGTTGTCGAAGGCACCCAGTTAACGGTTCTTGGCAAACAGGGCGACGACGGGAGCCGGGTCTATCTCCACCGGGGCATTGCGGCACGGCAATTTCAGCGGTCGTTTGTGTTGGCCGACGGCATGGATGTGGTCGGCGCCGAAATCAAGGACGGCCTTTTGCACGTCGACCTGGTGCGCCCGCCGATCGAGGAACGGCGGCGGGTTATCGAAATATGTGACGATTCTTAAACACTATTTGCGGATAATGGGCTGACAGGAATTCAGGATAGCCCAAGCATATCATCTTAATCTCACGTTCGAACGTTTCGGAAAATGGAGTGGTAAAATGGACTTGCAGGACAAGCAGTGGAATTTGACCGACCAAGATCTAACAATGCTGGGCATCGAACAATTGGCGTATGTTAAGCCGATTACCGTCAAGGGCGATTCGCTATTCTCGGTTCACGCCGCCGACGGCACCGAGATCGCCGTTATCGCCGATCGCGACGTCGCCTTTGCGGCCGTGCGGCAACACAGCCTGGAACCCGTCAGCGTTCATTAATACGGCTTTATAAGCTCGGCTCCGGCCCGCTCCCTCTCCCGGCCGCCCACAGTGTACGATCCCCCTGTTTGCATAGATGGGGGTGGCCGGGAGGGGGAGTGGGCCGGAGCCGTTGGAATCAAGCCGCGTGGCTTGCGGCGCCGGATGCGAAGAGATTCCACATCTCCTTGGCATTCTCCGCCGTCCGAAGCTTCTCGCACATCGCGCCGCTCCGTAATAATCGGGACACCCTGGCCAGCGCCTTTAGATGTTCCGCGCCAGCGGCCTCCGGCGCCAGCAGGAAGAAAATCAGATCCACCGGTTCATTATCGACCGAATCGAAATTGATCGGGCTGTCGAGCCGAACGAACAAACCATATATGCCGTCCAGCCCGGGAAACTTGCCATGGGGTATGGCGATCCCTCTGCCGACCCCGGTGGTGCCGAGTCTTTCGCGTTCCTGCAATATGTCGAAAATCGTTCTTTGAGGCAGCCCGGTGATGTCGGCGGCCCGCTCGGCGAGTTCCAGCAGCGTCTTTTTCTTGCTTGGCAGTTTCAGCGCATCGAAAATTCTGTCGGGCGCCAGTATTTCAAAAACTTCCACTAGCGAATTCCCCGCGACTGACTATTTCCCTGCGGATCGATCCAGCCAAAATTTCCGTCGGCGCGCCGGTACACCACATTCAATCCGCCATGCGCCGAATTGTGAAACATGACCGTCGGCTGGTCGGCAAGCTCCATGCGCATCACCGCTTCTTCCACCGTTAGGGTTTCGATTTCGGTGGTCATTTCGGCGACCACGATCGGCGGGCTCGCCTCCGCCTCTTCCGACTCCGGCGTTTCGACCGCATCCGTTTCGGTCAGAACATATTGCTGCGCCATGATCCGTTCATCCGTGACGGCGCGGTTGGCCTTGCGGTGATGGTCCCGCAGCCGGCGTTTGTATCGACGCAGCCGTTTGGCAATGTGTTCCAACGCCGTATCGAAGGCGATATAGGCCGTATCGCCTTGGCTGTGGCCTTGCACCAGAATGCCGCGGCCCACATGAACGGAAATATCGGCCCGAAATTCATGGGCTTCCCGCGCCAGCACCGCGGATGCTTCTATCGCCTGATCGAAATATTTGGCCACCGCATCTGTCAGGCGTTGCTCGGCATGGCCACGCAACGCATCGCCAACATCCATCTGCTTGCCCTTGACGGTAATTTGCATAGGCAAAAATTCCAAAATTGAGATTCAATCTTAATCGCGGACTACCCATGGTATATTGATTCTTATTAACGGGTAGCTGAAAAGCGGCGCACCATATGCTGGCCGAATTTTAGAGTCAATAGAGCCTTGTAAGATTCTATTTTCACGCAATATTTCAATAAGTTATAGTCGAAATAGATGGATTTTCGGCGCTATGCCGGATTCCCCCGATCCATCAGCGGGGCGATTGACCGCTAAGCTATCAACGCTTTCTCGCGACGCCGTTGGACGGACGATGGAATCCGCATGCCTTCCCGGTATTTGGCCACTGTTCGCCGCGCGATGGTCACGCCGTCCCGGCCCAGAATATTGACGATGCTGTCGTCCGACAGCACGCCATCGGGCAATTCGGCTTCGATCAGCCCTTTGATAATGAATCGAACCGATTCGGCGGATTTGGCCTCGCCGGCGGAATTTTCGCCGATCGCGGAGCTGAAAAAATATTTCATTTCAAACACGCCGCGCGAAAAACCCAGGAACTTGTTGTTGGTCACCCGGCTTACGGTGCTTTCATGCACACCGACCTCTTCGGCCACATTGTGCAGCGTCAAATGCTTCAGAAATTCGACCCCGTTGTTGAAGAATTCCTTCTGATGGGTCACGATTTCGGTCGCGACTTTCAAGATTGTCTGGGCCCGTTGCTGCAACGATTTGACCAGCCAGTTCGCCGACTGAAAACAATCGATAAGATATTCCTGGCCCTTCTTATCCTTGGTCTTGGCGCTCACCACGGCATAATACCGGCTGTTGATGAGCACGCGCGGCAGGGTTTCGGTGTTGAGCTCGACGACCCAGTCGCCGTTCGAGCCGGGCCGCACCAGTACATCGGGCGTTACCGGCTGGGCGACGTTACGTTCAAATTCTGATGCCGGTTTGGGGTTAAGGGTTTTGATCTCCTGGATCATTTCCGCCAGATCTTCGCCTGAAACGCCGCAGATTTTTCGCAAAGCGGTGAAGTCGCACTTGGCCAGAATCGGCAGGTTTTCCAGCAACGCCTCGATTGCGGGGTCGAACCGGTTACGGTCTTTCAACTGCAGGGCCAGGCATTCGGACAGATCGGCCGCGAATATGCCCGGCGGGTCGAGACGTTTCAGCTTGTTCAGGACCTGTTCGATGCGCGCCGCGTCCCCGCCCATCGCGGAGGTGATCTGTTCCAGTTCGCCCGTCAAATAACCCGATTCATCCAGCATGTCGATCAGATGGCCCGCGATCATCCGGTCGCCGGGATTTTCAAGATCCACATTTGCCTGTCCGAGTAGATGATCGCGCAGCGTGATCTCGTTGGCCGCGAAATTATCCAGATCGGCGCCGCCCCCGACGCTGTCGCCGCCGCCGGACAGGTTCCACTGCGCGCCGTCGCCTTCCACCGCCGTGGCTTCTCCCGCGGGCGTCTCACCCTCCCAGACATTTTCATAATCCGTATCGAGCGCCGCCGCATCGCTTTCAAGCAGCGTTTCGGAATTTGTCATATCCACGGAATCAGGGGTTTCCGGCGCGTCGTCGGCATAGGAGTCGCTTTCATTCGACCCATCCGTCGGTTCGGTTGCGGTGGGTTGATCGTCGCTCGATTCCAGCCCGCCTTCTACATCCTCTCTTTCCAAAAGAGGATTGGCTTCAATTTCCTGCTCAATAAAGGAGGTCAGCACAAGATTCGACATCTGCAGCAGCTTGATCGCCTGCTGCAACTGAGGCGTCATTATGAACGACTGGCTCTGGCGCAGATCCAGGCGCGGGCCGAGGGCCATAATCTCTTTTCCTACATATACTTACGGATTTAATTCTAGAGACTGAACCTTTCACCAAGGTAAACGCGCCGCACATCCTCATGGGCGACAATTTCCGATGGGGCGCCTTCCATTAAAATGGCTCCATCATGAAGAATATAAGCCCTGTCAACAATCTCAAGGGTTTCCCGCACGTTGTGATCCGTGATCAGAACGCCGATTCCACGGTCTTTCAGATGCGAAACGAGATCGCGAATATCGTTGACCGAAATTGGATCGATACCCGCCAAGGGCTCGTCGAGCAGGATGAAATTCGGCGACGCGGCCAATGCCCGGGCGATCTCGACGCGGCGCCGCTCGCCACCCGACAAGGCCAGGGCCGGCGTGCGCCGCAAATGGCTCAGCGAAAATTCTCCGAGCAGTTCTTCAAGCATGTTTTCGCGCTGATCGCGCTGCGGCTGGGTGACCTCCAATACCGAGCGGATATTGTTTTCCACCGACAGGCCGCGAAAGATTGACGCCTCTTGCGGTAGATATCCGATTCCCAGGCGCGCCCGCCGGTACATCGGAAGTTCCGTGATGTCTTCGCCATCCAGCGTAATGTTTCCGTAATCGGCGGTGATCAGGCCCGTGATGATATAAAAACATGTCGTTTTTCCCACACCGTTGGGGCCAAGCAATCCGACGGCTTCGCCGCGCTGGACCGAAATATCGACATCGCGCAACACCGGCCGTTTCTTGAACCGCTTGCCGAGATTTATTGCCGCCAGCCCCATGGATCGGCTGACCAGCCGAGGCGCGTGCGGTTCCAAGGGCGTCTGATCGTGATCGGGAAAATTGTCGGTCATCGCGCGGGACTGCTCCTGCCTGTCCTGGGTGTGGTTTTAGGTCGGCGTTTTCTCGTGATTTTCTTCAAATCGTCCGGTGCGAAATAGCCTTTCACCTGTTGTTTCCCGCTGCCATACAGGCGGCTGACGCCGGTGTTTAGATTTATCTCGGCATAGGCGCCCCGCAGCTGGTTCTTGCCTCGGGTAACTTTAACCGACCCGCTGAGGATGGCGATACCCGTCGTCACATTGTAAACGCCTTGTTTGCCGGTTGCAATTTCATTGGGCGACGACACCAGCACGTTGTCGAAGGCGTCGATCCGGGTCATTCTGGTTTTGCCGTCCTTGCCCGCCTTGAAGTGGGCGGTCAGGATATCCGCGCGCAGACGGTTCTCGCCGCGGCTGGCGATCGCATTGCCGCGCGCCACGGCGAGACCGCGTTTTTCCCAATATTCCAGACTGTCGCGGGCGGTGATTCGATCGGTCTGGGTGACCATGCTCACCTTGCCGGTCAAGACCATGATGCCCTGCGCCACGTCGTAGACCGCCTTGTCGCCATAGGATTTCTGGGTCGGCGATACGATGCGCACGTTTCTGTCGGCGTCGATTCGCCAAATCTGGGTGCCGCCGCCCTTGGCGTCCCGGTAATAGGCCGTCAGCACATCGGCATGTACGGAAACGTCACCCTGTTTGGCGCGCGCATTGCCGCGCGCGATATAGGTTTGTTCTTCCTTGCGCCATTCGATGCCGTCATCGGCGACGATCTCCAACGGGATATCGCGGTTCTGGTCGGGCAGCCCAATCCCCTGGGCCATCGCGGGGTCCGCGCCGATGCACCACAAGGAAGCGGCGACCAACCCCAACGTCGCCCACCCGGATTTGGGTTTCCGGCTCATTTGGCGCCTTCCTTTTTGTTCGGATACAGCAGCAGCCGCGCCCGGCCGGTGAACACGATGTTCGCGCCGCTTTCAAAGACGCGAAACCCTTCCGATTGAAGTTCGCCGAACGGACCCTGACCATGCACCGCACTTTCGCCAAATGCCGATCCTTCCCGGAAATTCACGATCGCATGCCGGGTCCGGAATTCATATCCCAAATCATGGAATGCGTTGACGCCGCCGGACAGCTCCAGGACCTGTTGCTTTTTATTATATTGCCCGGTGGGCGACATCAGCGCGAGCCATGACCCGCCGCTGACCGTGACATCGGCCTTGGGGTTTTTCAAATCGATCAGATTCTCGTTGTCGGGATTTTGAGTCAGCGCGTCGGCGGTTACCGAAAAAGGATTGTTTTCGCCGTCGATGCCGGTATAGCGCGCATTGATCAACTTCTGGCCGTCGCCCTCGTCGACATCGATCCGGGCCACGCCGAGCTGGAAATTCGAGGGATCGTCATTCAGTGTGGGCCACAGCGCGACCAGCATGACGAGGATGCCGGCGACCACCGGCAGGATCAGCTTCATCAACGCGACGAACCGGGAATAGCTTGTCACCCGGCGCCGGTTCCGCGCGCCCGCGAGGGCGCCGGTCACGGCGTGATCAATGGCGCGCCGGTTGTCCCGCCCGGCGTTTTCCATCGCCGCTTTCGCGAGGTCCCGGGTCATGGTTCAGGCTATTCCTGCCCTGAGGCAATCATGAATATGGATAATGCCGACCGGCTGTTCGCCGTCCACCACGAACAGGCTGGTGATTTTACGCGCATTCATGATGCCGAGCGCTTCGGCGGCGAGAATATCGGGCCGCACCGTCATCGGATCGGCGGTCATCAGATCGCCGGCCCGGCGGGCCAGCAGGTCGCCATCCATATGGCGTCGCAAATCGCCGTCGGTGATGATCCCGAGAATCTTCCCGCCGTCATCGGTCACGCCGACGCAGCCAAAGCTTCTCGCGGTCATTTCGATGATTGTATCCGACATCGCCGACGCCGCGGGCATCAGCGGCAGTTCGTCGCCTTCATGCATTATGTCCGATACCTTGACGAAGCGGCGGCCGAGTTGTCCACCCGGGTGGCGCTGTTGGAAATCATCGGTCGAGAACCCGATTCGCTCGAGCAGCGCGACCGCGATCGCATCGCCCAGCGCAATCATCACCGTCGTGGATGTGGTCGGCGCCAGGGTTTCGGGGCAGGCCTCTTCGCTGTCCGGCACGATCAGGCTGACATCGGCGGCCTTGTCCAGCGCGCTGCCCGCGCGGGACGTCATGGCGATCAGCGGAATGGCGTGGCGTTTGGCATATGCCACCAGATCGTTCAACTCGGGGGTCTCGCCCGAATTGGACAATGCCAGCACCGCGTCGGACGCGGTGATCATGCCCATGTCGCCATGGCTCGCTTCGCCCGGATGAACGTAATGCGCGGGTGTGCCGGTCGAGGCCAGGGTCGCCGCGATCTTGCGCGCGACATGCCCGCTTTTCCCCATGCCGGTGACCACGATCCGGCCCGATTCCTTGACCGCGGCCATCGCGTCGAGGGCGGCGACGAAATTTTCGTCCAGAATTTCGGCAAGCGCGCGGAGCCCCGCAATTTCGGTTTCCAGTACGCGGCGTCCGGTCGCAATGTCGTCGTTGCGCTGACCGGAATTATCGCTGGGATTGTCGCGGACCGTCATGACGAACGCATTCTCCGAAGACCTGAATATTTACCGGGCTTGCCGACCGGCCGAGAGTGATTCTAGACCAATGATCGTAGTGCGGTAAAAATTATTTCGTGGAATCCGTATATCGGGTCAGTGCTGGAAGATATCAATATCGGCCCAGCCCGCGAGGTCGAGCGCGGCCCGCGTCGGCAGGAAATCAAAACAGGCTTGCGCCAGCTCCGTGCGCCCTTCCCGGGCGAGCATTTCGTCCAGCTTTCCACGGATCACATGGAGATGCAGAACGTCCGACGCCGCATAGGCCATCTGCTGTTCGCTGAGGTGATCCGCGCCCCAATCCGATGTCTGCTGTTCCTTGGAAATTTCGACGCCCGCGAGGTCCTTGCACAGATCGCGCAGCGAATGACGGTCGGTAAATGTCCGCACCAGCTTGGACGCAATCTTGGTGCAATAGACCGGCGCGCCCACCACGCCGAGATAGCGCAGCAGTATGGCGACATCGAAGCGTCCGAAGTGAAACAGCTTGGTCACCGCCTGGTCGGTCAATAATGCCTTGAGATTTGGGGCATCATAGGCATTTTTCCGAAACCGGACCAGATGGGCGTCGCCGTCGCCCGCCGAAAGCTGGACCAGGCACAACCGGTCCCGGTGGGGGTTGAGTCCCATGGTTTCCGTATCGATGGCGACCGTGTCGCCGAATGAGACGCCGGTCGAAAGATCGCCTTCGTGTAATATAATAGCCATATGCCAGATTCTATCCGCTAAACCCCGATGGTGCCCAGGAGAAGACTCGAACTTCCACGACCTTGCGATCACTGGCACCTGAAGCCAGCGCGTCTACCAATTCCGCCACCTGGGCAGGCACCGGGTGCACCGGTGGGTATTCCATTGAGGTTGTTGCTGTCAACCATTTTGCGCTAGAGATACCCGCGAACGAGTGGATATAGTCTGCGAGGAGAACAGGATGAGCATTCAACAGGCCACGGTCTTTGGCGGGTCCGGCTTTATCGGTCGCTATGTGGTGCGGGAACTGGCCAGGGCGGGCATCAATGTGCGCGTGGCGGTGCGCCGTCCGGACCGGGCATTGTTTTTGAAACCCGCCGGCGATGTCGGCCAGGTTACGCCGGTTCATGCCAATGTGCGCGATGACGCCTCGGTTGCCGCGGCGATCGAAGGGGCCGATCTGGTGGTCAATCTGGTCGGAATCCTGTTTCCCCACGGCAAGCAGAATTTCGACGCCGTTCATCGCGAAGCAGCGGGCCGTATCGCGGCCGCCGCGCGAGACGCCGGGGTCGCGCGGTTGGTTCATGTTTCCGCCATCGGCGCCGACGAGGCGTCGCCCTCAAATTACGGAAAATCGAAAGCCGCCGGCGAAGCGGCGGTCGCGGCGGCGTTCCCTGATGCAACGATATTTCGGCCCGGCATCGTGGTCGGCGCCGAAGACAGTTTTTTCAATCTGTTCGCGACCTACGCCCGCCTGTCCCCCGTGCTTCCGCTGGTCGGCGGCGGCGCGACGAAATTCCAGCCGGTCGCGGTCGCCGATGTCGCGGCGGCCGTGGTCGCCGCCGCAACCCGGCCGGACTGCGCGGGACGAATCTACGAAGTCTGTGGCCCCCGGGTCTATAGTTTCAAGGAATTGCTGGAACTCATGCTGGCCGAGATCCACCGCCGCCGGCTGCTGGTCCCGGTGCCGTTCGCGGCCGCCCGGTTGATGGCCCTGCCGTTCGACTGGTTCCCGCTGCCGTTGGAATGGCTTCCGATGCAGGTCGTCACCCGCGACCAGGTCTCGATGCTGGGAGTCGATAATGTGGCCGGCGGCGAACATCCGGGCCTGAACGATCTGGACATCGACCCCGCGCTGATCGAATCCGTTCTGCCGACCTATCTCGGCCGGTATCGCCGCGCGGGGGAGCGGGCCGGCGCGGTAACCTAGATATAAGCCCAGGTCAGCAGGCCGAGCCCGAGGACGATCCGGTAGATCACGAAGGGCGTGAACGTGGCGTGCCGCAGCCATCCCATCATGGCGGTGATGGCGACCAGGGCCGTCGCAAACGACAGACCCAGCGCGACCAACGCGTCCATCTGCAGCGTCAAATCGCCGCTTTCGAACAAATCCTTTCCGGCCAGGCCACCGGCGGCAATGATGGTCGGTATTGAGAGCAGCATGGAAAACCGCGCCGCCTCGCGCCGTTCATACCCCAGCATCCGGGCAGCGCTGATCGTGATCCCGGCGCGCGACGTTCCCGGAATAAGCGCCAGGACTTGCGCCAGGCCGATGCCGAGCGCGGCGCCGACCCCCATGTGATTGATGCGCCGAAACTGGAGGCCGTATCGATCCGTTGCATAGAGAACCAGCCCGAATACCAATGTCGTCCAGCCGATCACCGGAATGGTCCGAAGGCCGATGCCGACGAACTTGTGCAGCAGAAAGCCCACGATCACGACCGGAATGGTGGCGACAACCAGGTGAAACAACAGCCGCACATCCTGATCGCCGGTCTCGCGGCCGATCCGAAACAAAGCCCTGAACAGCCGCCAAACATCGCGCCACAAATAGACCGTGACCGCGCCCAGAGTCCCGACATGGACCGCCACGTCGATCAGCAACCCCTGGTCGGGCCAGTCGGCCACGATTGGCACAAGCACGAGATGGCCCGATGAACTAACCGGCAGGAATTCGGTAATCCCCTGCACGATCGCAATGGTGACCAATTGTAGCAGCTCCAAGATTTATCCCCCGGGACTTTGCTGCGCGTATCCGTTGCAGAGCTATAGCGCGCCATGTGAATCGGCTAAAGCGATGATTTAGTCCCGTTTTGAGACTAAATCATCGAGCGCCCCTCTCGACCGCACCACGCCCCGCGAAACCTTCCCAGAACATTATGCTTATAAGTCAATATTAATGACCTATTAATCATTTTTGACTCGCGATTGCGTGCTGTTTCGCGTATACAGAGCCACCCAAATTCATATTGAAGGTTTTCGCGACGCGGCTGGCGTCCTCGCAGTAATCGCGCGCGACAAGTGAATAATGACCGAAAAGATGTTGAAATTTGTTGATCTAGACCAGCATGCGCCGATCAAGCGCGCGGCTGAGACGCGTCTGCGGGATTTCGACGAGATTTCGCCGATTTACGACGACCCCGGCGCGTCCGATCAGGCCAGCCGGTGTTCACAATGCGGCATCCCATTCTGCCAGGTGCATTGCCCGGTCCAGAATAATATTCCCGACTGGCTGATGCTGACTGCCGAGGGTCGGCTCAAGGAAGCCTATGAGGTATCCGCCGCGACCAACAACATGCCCGAGATTTGCGGCCGGATCTGCCCGCAGGACCGGCTGTGCGAAGGCAATTGCGTGATCGAGCAATCGGGGCACGGCACGGTCACCATCGGGTCGATTGAGCGCTATATCACCGACACCGCCTGGGAAAAGGGCTGGGTCAAGCCGGTACAGCCGGTTGCCGAGCGCGATCAGTCGGTCGCCATTATCGGCGCGGGCCCGGCCGGATTGGCGGCGGCGGAGGAACTGCGCCGGTCAGGTTACAAGGTGCATGTTTATGACCGCTATGACCGCATGGGCGGACTGCTGGTTTACGGCATTCCCAATTTCAAGCTGGAAAAGGACATCGTCCAGCGCCGGGCCGATCTGCTGGAGCAAAGCGGGGTGGTTTATCACCCGAATTTCGATGTCGGACGCGACGCCACGCTCGATGAAATTCGCGGCCGCCACGACGCGGTGCTGATCGCCACCGGCGTATATATGCCGCGCGATATTCAGGTCCCAGGCGTCGGGCTCGATAATGTGGTCGCGGCGCTCGATTATCTGATTGCCTCAAACCGCAAGGGGCTCGGCGACACGGTCCCGGAATTCGACAATGGCCGGCTCAATGCCGCCGGCAAGGATGTCGTCGTGATCGGCGGCGGCGACACCGCAATGGATTGCGTGCGCACGGCGGTCCGCCAAAACGCCAAATCCGTCACCTGCCTGTATCGCCGCGACCGGGAAAACATGCCCGGGTCGCGGCGTGAGGTTCAATACGCTGAAGAGGAAGGCGTCGATTTCCAGTGGCTTTCCACGCCGGAAGCTTTTCTCGGCGACGGTTCGGTCGAAGCAGTGCGCGCGGCGCGCATCCATCTCGGCGTGCCCGACGCCTCCGGCCGGCAGACGCCGGAACCGATCGAGGGGTCAAGCTTCAACGTTCCCGCGACGCTGGCGATCAAGGCGCTTGGGTTCGATCCCGAGGATTTGCCAACCCTGTTCGGCGCGCCGGAACTGACAGTGACGCGATGGGGCACGGTGCGCATCGACCACGGCGCCATGATGACCAATCTCGACGGCGTGTTCGCCGCCGGCGATATCGTGCGCGGCGCGTCGCTGGTGGTTTGGGGAATTCGCGACGGCCGCGATGCCGCCGCCGGAATTGAGACCTATCTCATGCAAAAGGCGGAACTTTCCGAAGCGGCCGAGTAATGGCCGGGCATTCGACCAATATGGCAGCCATGCGGAAGAAGGGAGTGCGCCGATGAACAAGACCAAGGGTCAAAAGGCGGTCGATGACTGGCGCGCCAACGCGCGGCTTCTCACCGAAAAGGGCCTCTATGATCCGGCCGATGAGCACGCCAGCTGTGGCGTCGGGCTGGTCGCCGCCACCGACGGCGTGGCGCGCCGCGAAGTGGTCGAGGCCGGCATCGAGGCGCTCAAGGCGATCTGGCACCGGGGCGCCGTCGACGCCGACGGCAAGACCGGCGACGGCGCGGGAATCCACGTCGAAATTCCGCAGGATTTCTTCAAAGAGCATATCGAACGCACCGGCCATACGCCGGACACGGTTCCGATCGCCGTCGGCATGGTGTTTCTGCCGAGGACCAATTTCGCCGGCCAGGAAAGATGCCGCAGCATTCTGGAAACCGAAATTCTTAAATTCGGGTATCAGATTTACGGCTGGCGTCAGGTGCCGATCAATGTCGACGTGATCGGCGAAAAAGCCAACGCGACCCGCCCCGAAATCGAACAGATCATGATTGCGGGCAATCCCAACATTTCAGCGGAACGGTTCGAAACCGATCTCTATATCATCCGCCGCCTGATCGAGGCGGCGGTGATGGAAGAACATATCCCGGATTTTTATATCTGTTCGCTGTCCTGCCGGTCGCTGATCTACAAAGGCATGTTCCTGGCCGAACAGCTCACCCATTTCTATCCCGATTTGCTCGATGAACGCTTCGTGTCGCGTTTCGTGATCTATCATCAACGCTATTCGACCAACACATTCCCGACCTGGCGGCTGGCCCAGCCGTTCCGCATGCTGGCCCATAACGGCGAAATCAATACGCTGTCGGGCAACGTCAACTGGATGAAAAGCCACGAGACGCGCATGGAATCGGAAGTCTTCGGCAAGCATCTCGACGCACTGAAACCGGTTGTCGAGGCCGGCGCGTCGGATTCGTCGGCGCTCGATAATGTCTATGAATTGCTGGTCCGGGCCGGCCGCAATGCGCCCCATGTCAAATCACTGATGATCCCCGACGCCTGGTCCTACAAGCCGGCCATGTCCAAACCTCTGCGCGATCTGTTCGCCTATTCCAACTGCGTGATGGAGCCCTGGGACGGCCCGGCCGCAATCGCGGCGACCGACGGCAATTGGGTGATTGCAGGCATGGACCGCAACGGGCTGCGCCCGATGCGCTATACGCTGATGGAAAACGGCTTGCTCTATGTCGGGTCGGAAACCGGCATGGTTCATGTCACCGAATCCCAGGTCGTCGAAAAAGGCCGGCTCGGACCGGGGCAGATGATCGGCGTCGATCTCGAGGAAGGCGCGCTGTACCACGACGCCGAGCTCAAGGAAACCCTCGCCGGCGCCTATCCCTACGCCGAATGGGGCAAGAACC
>JAYZAW010000098.1:0-11704 GCA_036339495.1 Pseudomonadota bacterium
AAATCAAACGGATCATTCAATTTATGGGTGACGGTGCCCAGGTAATGAATGATATTTCCCACGCGCCATACGGTGAATGTCGCGGTCGATCTGATATGGGTATTGCCGAACGAAAGATAGGATTTTGGCCCGGAAGACAAGGCGGTTCGCACGCTACGATCAGGGCGTTGAATATATTCATAGTGATCCACCATATCCACAGGCTTGTCGCCATCCTTTAGTTTCCTCAGGATTTCGTTGTTTTTCTTGTTGCGATTTGCTTTTGCAAGGAAAGCCCCAGTCTCGAATTGCTCCCGGTTTCCGGATTCGGCGCTTCGGATGGGTTCAAAATTCCGGGCTTCCTTGAGCGTGAATCCCACCTCCGCGCCGCTTCCGCTTCTGAAGTGCTTTAGAAATCTGGCAGCCTGCGTAAGCTTGTATTTGGCGAAGATGTCCTCATATCGGTCGAACCTGATTTCCGCCGCGTCCAAATATTGTTTCATCCCCTGCTCCGAAGTTGATATAGGCGGAGCTACGGAAATGTCCGGAGTCTTCGACGCAGTGATTTCCGGCGTGTCAGGCATTTGAGCGTCGTAAAATCAACGATCAGAGTATATGGGTGCCGCACCGTTAAAATCGCCAAAAACCCGCCCGCCGGCGGTCCGGCGAAACTTTCATTATGGGGAGAAGGCTGGGGGAGAAATTCCCGGACGCAAGTCGCGCCAATTCTCCAATATTGGATTTAGCGCTATTCGCCCTGCGATTGCCGCAGCCGGTAAATCAGCGCCAGGGCGTCAAGCGGCGAGAGTTCATCGGGGTTGATCGCGGCGAGTTCTTCTTCCAGAGGCAATGGGCCGAGCTTAGCGGCCAGGGTGGGGATTTCGGCGGAAAACAGCGGCAGATCATCGGCGAGCCGGGTCAGCGCGCTGGATTGCTCGCCCTGTTCCAGCATGGCCAGCACTTCCTCGGCGCGGGCGATCACCGCTTGCGGCAGCCCGGCGAGGCGCGCCACGTGGATGCCGTAGGACCGGTCCGCCGCGCCGTCGATCACTTCATGCAGGAACACCACCTCACCGCGCCATTCCTTGACCCGCACGGTATGGCAGCTCAGCGCGTCGAGCCGTGCGGTCAGCGAGGTCAGTTCATGGAAATGCGTCGCGAACAACGCGCGGCAGCGATTGACGCCGTGCAGATGTTCGAGCGCCGCCCAGGCGATCGACAGCCCGTCGAAGGTCGCGGTGCCGCGGCCGATTTCATCTAAGATCACCAGCGAGCGTTCCGTGGCCTGGTTGAGGATGGTCGCGGTTTCGACCATTTCGACCATGAAGGTGGAGCGCCCGCGCGCCAGATCGTCGGCGGCCCCGACCCGGCTGAACAGCCGGTCCACAATTCCGATATGGGCCCGGTCGGCGGGCACGAACCCCCCGGCCTGGGCCAGCACGGCGATCAGCGCGTTCTGGCGCAAAAACGTGCTCTTGCCCGCCATGTTGGGGCCGGTGACGAGCCAGAGCCGGTTGTCCGGGGCCAGGTCGCAGCCGTTCGAGACGAAATCGCCTTCGCGGCGCGCGGCCAGGGCGGCCTCGACCACCGGATGGCGGCCGCCGTCGATTTCGAAAATCACACTGTCATCGACCACCGGCCGGACATAGGAACGTTCGACCGCGATCTGCGCCAGGGCCGACGCGACATCCAGCTCGGCCAGCGCGGCGGCGGCCAGCGCGATGGGTTCGGCGCGCGCGGTCACTTCGCCCACGAGATCGTCGAACAGCGCCAGTTCCAGCGCCAGCGCGCGGTCGGCGGCGCGCCCGATATCGGCTTCCAGCTCGCCGAGCTCGACCGTGGTGAAACGCACCGCGCTGGCCAGGGTTTGGCGATGGATGAACGGGCTGTCGGGGCCGATGTCGATTTTGTCGGCGTGGGTCGGCGTGGTTTCGATAAAATAGCCCAGCACGTTGTTGTGGCGGATTTTCAGCGCGGAAATCCCGGTCTGTTCCACATAGGTCGCCTGCAGCGCGGCGATCAGCTGGCGGCTTTCGTCCCTCAGCCGGCGGTGCTCGTCGAGCTCGGCCAGATACCCTTCGGCGATAAAGCCGCCATCGCGGGCGAGAACCGGCAGATCGTTCCGCAGCGCACGTGAAAACCGGTCGATGATTTCGCCGTGAAATCCAAGATTGCGCACCGCGTCGGCAATGCCGGCGGGCGGCGCCTCGTCGGCGCCGAGTTCGTCGCGCAGCCGGTGCGCGCCGCCCAACGCGTCGCGGATCGCGGCCAGGTCGCGCGGTCCGCCGCGCCCGAGTGTGACCCGCGACAGCGCGCGCTCCATATCGGGACAACCGCGCAGGGTTTCGCGCGCACCGTCGCGCCGCACCCGGTCGTCATGAAAGAACGATACCATGTCGAGGCGTTCGGTAATTTCCGCCGGCTCTGTCAACGGGGTTGCGAAGCGCGCCGCCATCAAACGCCCGCCGGCGCCGGTGACGCTGCGGTCGATCACCGACAGCAAGGCGCCGTCGCGGCCGCCGGCGAGGGTTTCGGTCAGTTCCAGATTGCGCCTAGTGGCGGCGTCGATTTCCATGGTCGCGCCGCTGGAAATCCGGCGCGGCGCGGTCAGGCGCGGCAGGCGGCCTTTCTGGGTCAGCTCGACATAATCGACCAGCGCGCCGCAGGCGGAAATTTCCGCCCGACCAAACCCACCGAACCCGTCCAGCGACTTGACGCCGTAGAGCTCTTCCAGCCGGATCCGGGCCGAGGAGCTGTCGAACCGGCTGCCGGGCTGGGGCGTGAGGCGGTTTTTCCACTCAGTGAAAATTTCAAACAGATCCGGCTGTTCGAGCAGACGTTCGGATACTAAAAGTTCCCCAGGATCAATCCCGGCCAAGACAGCGCCGAGCCGCGCGCGCTCCACCGGCTGGGCGCTGAACGCGCCGGTCGACATATCGAGCCAGGCCAGGCCCAAATCGCCCTGAGCGTCGGCGAGGGCGGCGAGATAATTATGACGGCGCGCATTGAGCAATTCGTCTTCGGTGATCGTGCCGGGGGTGACCACGCGCACAACCTCGCGGGCGACCACGGATTTGGGCCCGCGCTTTTTAGCTTCAGCGGGGTTTTCGGTCTGTTCGCAGACCGCGACGCGAAAGCCCTTTCGGATCAGCCGGGACAGATAACCTTCGCTGGCATGCACCGGCACGCCGCACATCGGGATATCTTCGTTTTCGTGGCGGCCGCGCTTGGTCAGGGTGATGTCGAGTGCGGCGGACGCCTTGACCGCGTCGTCGAAAAACATCTCATAGAAATCGCCCATCCGATAGAACAGCAGATCGTCGGGATGGGCCCGCTTGATGGTGAGATACTGGGCCATCATCGGCGTCGGGCTGGATTTGGAGGAAATAGTTTCCGTGGGCGAAATGTCGGCCATGGCAAAGTTTATACGGCGTCGGCCTTGTGAATCAAACGGGGTGAATCAAACAGTTGGTGCCCGGGTCGAAACCATTTTATCCTTTCGGGTCTATCGGTGTTTGGTGTAATCGTTCCATCCGGGGAAAATGACCAACATGGCGAAACAGAAATATGGCGCGCTGGATCGTGAAGCGCTGGCGATGCACGCGGCGGGCAAGCCGGGCAAGATCGAAATCACGCCGACCAAACCGCTGATGACCCAACGGGATCTGTCGCTGGCCTATTCGCCCGGCGTGGCGGCGCCGTGCCTTGAAATCGCGCGCGACCCATCGACGGCTTACGACTACACGGCCAAGGGCAATCTGGTGGCGGTGATTTCCAACGGGTCGGCAATCCTCGGTCTTGGCAATTTGGGCGGGCTCGCCTCGAAACCCGTGATGGAAGGCAAGTCGGCGCTGTTCAAACGCTTTGCCGACGTGGATGCGATCGATCTCGAGCTCGATACCACCGGCGTCGACGAATTTGTCAATTCGGTGCGCTATCTGGGCCCGACCTTCGGCGGCATCAATCTGGAAGACATCAAGGCGCCGGATTGCTTCATCATCGAACAGCGGCTGCGCGAATTGATGGACATCCCGGTATTCCATGACGACCAGCACGGCACGGCGATTATCGCCGCCGCCGGATTGCTGAACGCGATCGATATCACCGGGCGCAGCCTCAAGAACACGCGGTTGGTGGTGAACGGCGCGGGCTCGGCCGGCATCGCCTGTATCGAGCTGGTCAAGGCCATGGGGGTGCCGCATGAAAACGTCACGCTGTGCGACACCAGGGGCGTAATCTATAGCGGCCGCGAAGCGGGCATGAATCAATGGAAATCGGCTCACGCGATCGATACCAAGGACCGCACGCTGGATGACGCCATGAAAGGCGCTGATATGTTCTTCGGCGTTTCGGCCGAGGGCGCGGTGACCCGCAAGATGGTCAAGGCAATGGCGAAACAGCCGATCATCTTCGCCATGGCCAACCCCAACCCGGAAATCTCGCCCGAGGAAGTCAAGGCGGTGCGCGGCGACGCGATCGTCGCCACCGGCCGGTCGGATTATCCGAACCAGATCAACAACGTTCTGGGCTTCCCCTATATTTTTCGCGGCGCGCTGGACGTGCGCGCCACCACCATCAATGACAAAATGAAAATCGCTGCCGCCCATGCGCTGGCCGAGCTTGCCCGCGAAGACGTGCCCGACGAGGTCGCCGCCGCCTATTCGGGCCGTCAGTTGCGATACGGCCAGGAATATATCATCCCGGTGCCGTTCGACCCGAGGTTGATTGCGGTGATCCCGTCGCGTGTCGCCGAAGCGGCGGCGAAAAGCGGCGTCGCGCAACGCCCGATCAAGGACGCGGCGGCCTATCGCGCCGAGCTGACCGCCCGGCTCGACCCGACGGCGGCCAGCCTGCAGTTGATCCACGCCCAGGTCCGCGCCAATCCGCAGCGGGTCGTGTTTTCCGAGGGCGAGGAACCCGCCGTGATCCGCGCGGCGCTCGCCTACCGCAATACCGGCTACGGCACGCCGATCCTGATCGGCCGCGAACAGCCGATCAAGGATCACATCAAGGAGCTCGGCCTGAACGGGGCGGAAAAATTGGAAGTACTCAACGCGCGTCTGTCCAAGAACAACGCCGCCTATACGGATTTTCTGTATCAACGTTTACAGAGAAAGGGCTATCTGCCGCGCGACTGCCAGCGCATGGTCAATAACGACCGCAACGTCTTTGCCGCCTGCATGCTGGCGCTCGGCGACGCCGACGCCATGGTCACCGGACAGACCCGCGCTTTCCCGGTCTGTTTTGACGACATCAGCCGCGCGCTCGACCCAAAACCCGGCGCGGAGCTGTTCGGACTGTCCATCGTGGTGGCGCAGGGCCGCACAGTTTTCATCGCCGATACCGCGGTCAATGAACGCCCCAACGGCGGACAGCTCGCCGATATCGCGGTGCAATGCGCCGCCAAGGCGCGCGCGCTGGGGCATGAACCCCGGGTGGCGTTTTTATCCTATGCGAATTTTGGCAACCCGCCGGGCGCGCTGGCGTCCCAGGTCCGGGACGCGGTGGCACTGCTGGACGACCGCGATACCGATTTCGAATATGACGGCGAGATGGCCGCCGACGTGGCACTCGACACCGATCTGCGCTCGATCTATCCCTTCAACCGGCTGTCGGGCCCGGCCAATGTGCTGGTCATGCCGGGGCTGCACGCGGCCTCGATCTCGTCCAAAATCCTGCAGAAGATGGGCGGTGGATCGGTGATCGGCCCGCTGTTGATCGGGATGGAGCATCCGGTCCAGATCGTCAGCATGAACTCCACCGTATCGGAACTTGTGAACCATGCGTCCCTTGCCGCCCATGAGGCGATCAAGCCGGCAAAGCCCAAGCGCGCCAGGAAAGCCGCGAAGAAGCCGGCGAGGAAAAAGCGCTAGGCTTTGAGTTCTCTGAGCGCGATTTCGTGCGCCGCCATCGAATCGGGCCCGAAACAGGCAAACACGGCTTGTTCGATGCCGGGCGCATCGGTCAGCGCATCGGCCACGGTTCGGATCGCGATCCGCGCTGCGCGATCGATGGGGAACCGGTAGACTCCCGTGCTGATGGCCGGGAACGCGATGCTGGTTATGGCATGATCCAACGCCAGTTCCATGGCGCGCCGGTAACAGCTTTCCAACAAATCGTCCTCGCCCGCTTGACCGCCCTGCCATACCGGCCCGACGGCATGGATCACCCATTTGGACGGCAGGTCGTATCCCTTGGTGATTTTGGCGTCGCCCGTTTCACAGCCGCCCAGCGTGCGGCATTCGGCGAGCAGTTCCGGACCCGCGGCGCGGTGTATAGCGCCGTCGACCCCGCCGCCGCCAAGCAGCGAATTGTTGGCGGCATTGACAATCGCATCGACCTCGAGCCGGGTGATGTCGCCTTCGACGATGATCATGCGGTCCGTCATTCATGCTAGAATGAGCCATTGTGAGCCAAAAGCAACCGCATTCGCCCGAAACCATCCTGGTTTATGTGGGCGGCGATCTGGTCGGCGACGGTCTGATCAAGCTGCCCTTCGTGCGCGCGCTGCGCCACGCCTTCCCGGACGCGCATATCACCTGGATGGCGGGCGTCGCCAGGACCGCCTATGCCGGAATTCTCGCGCCGCTGGTCGCCGGGCTGATCGACGAGACCATTGAGGAGGCCGGGTTCGATAGCTGGCGCGACAAGATTTTCACGCGGCCGCTGGGCAGGCGGCGCTTCGATCTGATCATCGATACCCAGCGCGGCGTGGCGCGCACGCTGATGCTGCGCCGCATCCGCCACGGTGTGTTTCTGTCGGGAGCGGCGGATTTCTATCTGTCCGATCGCCGCCCGCCCCGGCCCTATGAACGCCCCGCCGCCCTGATCCGGCAACTTCTGAATCTGGTCGAGCTCGCCGGCGGCGCACCGCCGGATACGGGGAAGCATCTGAATATTGACGAGGCGACGCAGCGCGTTGCGCGCGGTCTGTTGCCGGAAGGCCCGCGCTATATCGGCCTGTCGCCGGGCGCGGGGTCGCGCAATAAATGCTGGCCGCTGGAAAATTTCGCTGCTCTGGCGCGCGGCCTTTCCGCCAAGGGGCTTGTCCCGGTTTTCGTACTGGGACCCGAGGAAAGCAATTGGCGCGTGACGCTGGAACGCGATACGCCAGGCGCGCTGTTTCCGGCATTGGATGGCGACGACGTTCCGGCCGATTTAAAATTTTCCCCAATGCTGACCATCGCGCTCGCCGAATGCCTTGCCGCCGGGGTCAGCAATGATTCGGGGACCAGCCACATGTTTGCCGCCGCCGATTTGCCGCTGGTCGCTTTGTTCGGCCCCACATCGGCGGACAAATTCGCGCCCATGACAACCCGCTCGGCGGTGGTGACGGCGCAGAGTTTCGGCGGCGAGGAGATGTCGGACATTCCAGTCGGGGCGGTGATGAACGCCGTCGAAAGCCTTATGGACGATTAGGCAGGCGCGACACCCAGAGCAGCAAAAGCAACCCCGGCACGGCGAGCCCGGTGGTCGCGATGAAGAACCCGGCCCAGCCGGCTTGTTCCGCGATGAAACCCGATGACGCCGCCAGCACGGTGCGGCCTAAGGCCATCAACGACGTCAACAGGGCGAACTGGGTGCCGGTGAACGCCACATTACAGAGACCCGACAGATAGGCGACGAAGGCCGCCGAGCCGACCCCGCCGGTAAAGCTGTCCGCGCCGACGGCGATGGCGAGGATTGTGATATCGTTCCCCACCGTGGCCAGCCAGGCGAAGATCAGATTGGTCAGAGCCTGCAATACGCCACCGACCAGCAGGGCCGTGAACACGCCCGACTTCGCCACCAGTGCGCCGCCGGCGAACACGCCCACCAAGGTCGCCGCGACGCCCAGCGCCTTGGTGACCGATGCGATCTCGACGCCCGTAAATCCGATCTGGTGATAGAACGGATTGGCCATCGCGCCCGCCACTGCGTCGCCGTACTTGTACAGCAGCACGAACGCCAGGATCACGACGGTTCCCTTCAGCCCGTTGCGGGTCAGGAATTCGGCGAAAGGCTCGATCACCGCGTGTCGAATATCGATCCGGGATTTCCCACGCGGAAGGGTCCGCGTCGGCTCGGGCGCGATCAGCACCGCGATCATGCCGACCGACACCAAAGCCGCCATCACCACATAGACCCAGAACCAATCGATGAAATCAGCCAGCGCCAGAGCGCCGGCGCCGGCGGCCAACAGCCCGATGCGGTACCCCGCCTGGGTCATGGCGGCTCCCGCACCCTGTTCGTGCTCAAGGAGAATTTCGATGCGGTAGGCGTCGATCACGATATCCTGGCTCGCCGACAGAAACGCGACCACCAGCGCCGCGCCCGCCAAATAGACCAGATTATCCGCCGGGTCCGATGCGCCCAGCGACACGATCGCCGTCATCAGCAAAATCTGGATAAACAGCGCCCAGCCCCGGCGGCGGCCCAGCAGCCGGGTAAAAACCGGCAGGCGCAGATGATCGAGCGCCGGGGCCCAGAGAAATTTCAGCGAGTACGGCGTCGACACCGTCAGCAGCCCGCCGATCGCCGCCAGCTCGACGCCTTCCTTGGCGAGCCAGTAGGACAGGGTCGAAAACCCCAACAGCAAGGGCAGGCCGCTGGAAAACCCCATCAGAAAAATAACCAGCTGGCGGCGATTGCCGTAGATGGCGAGCGCCCCGCGCCACCCGTCGGATGTTGAGGAATTCGGCATAATTATCCCGATCATACAAGCCGGGTTGAGTCGTGGCGAGCGTTGGCGAGGTTTAACCCGCCGCCGCCTTGCGGCCGGCGCGCTTGCGGGCGATGGGGTCGAGCAGGCGTTTGCGCAGGCGGATGTGCTTTGGGGTGATCTCGACCAGCTCATCGTCTTCGATATAGGCGACGGCTTGTTCCAGCGTCAAAGTGCGCGGGGTGGTCAGGCGCACGGCGTCGTCCTTGCCGGAAGCGCGGATATTGGTCAGCTGCTTGCCCTTCAGCGGGTTGACCTCGAGATCGTTGGGCCGCGTGTGTTCGCCGATGATCATGCCTTCGTAGATTTTTTCGCCGGCGCCGATGAACATGTCGCCGCGCTCTTCCAGATTCCACAAAGCGAACGCCACCGAATCGCCCTTCGCGGTTGAAATCAGCACGCCGGTGCGCCGCCCGTCGATCGGACCTTTATAGTCGGCGTAGCCGTGGAACATGCGGCTCATGATGCCGGTGCCCCGCGTGTCGTTGAGGAAATCGCCGTGATAGCCGATCAGCCCGCGCGACGGCGCCATGAAGGTCAGCCGGGTCTTGCCGCCGCCGGACGGGCGCATGTCGGTCATCTCACCCTTGCGGCGGCCGAATTCCTCGACCACCGTGCCGACGAATTCATCGTCCATGTCGACCAGCACTTCCTCGATCGGTTCCTGACGGCGGCCCGAGACCGGATCGGTGCGGTACAACACCCGGGGGCGCGACACCGAAAGTTCGAACCCTTCGCGGCGCAGCGTCTCGATCAGCACGCCGAGCTGCAATTCGCCACGGCCGCTGACCTCATAGGCGTCGCCTTCGGCGTTTTCGACCACGGAAATCGCCACATTGCCCTCGGCTTCGCGCAGCAGGCGGTTGCCGATCACGCGCGAGGTGACCTTGTCGCCGTCCTGGCCGGAATAGGGCGAGTCGTTGATCGAGAATGTCATGGCCAGCGTCGGCGGGTCGACCGGCAGCGCTTCCAGCGGTTCGGTCACCTCCGGGTCGGCGATGGTGTCGGCGACCGACGTGTCCTTGAGCCCGGCGACCGCGATGATGTCGCCGGCCTGGGCGGTTTCGACCGGCACCCGTTCGATGCCGCGGAACGCCAGCAGCTTGGTCATGCGGCCGAATTCTATTCTTTTGCCGTCGCGGTCGATCGCGTGCACCGGCGTGTTGACCTTGGCCGCGCCCGACATCACCCGTCCGGTCAGGATGCGGCCGAGATAGGTGTCATATTCCAACAGGCTGGCCAGCATGGAAAACGGCGCTTGCCGATCGGCCTTGGGGGCCGGCACGTAATCCACGATCAGATCGAACAAGGACGACAGGTTTTCGCGCGGGCCTTCCGGTTCAGTCGCCGCCCAGCCTTCCTTGGCGGAAGCAAATAATGTGGGGAAATCGAGCTGTTCGCTGGATGCATCCAAAATGGCGAACAGATCGAAGACCTCTTCCTGGACTTCATAGGACCTGGCGTCGGGACGGTCGGCCTTGTTCACCACCACGATCGGCTTCAGACCAAGAGCGAGCGCCTTGGTGAGCACAAATTTGGTTTGCGGCATGGGGCCTTCGGCGGCGTCGACCAGCAGCAGCACGCTATCGACCATCGACAAGATGCGCTCGACCTCGCCGCCGAAATCGGCGTGGCCCGGGGTGTCGACGATATTGATCCGCGCGTCGCCCCACGGCACAGAGGTGCATTTGGCCAAAATGGTAATGCCGCGTTCGCGTTCCTGGTCGTTGGAATCCATCACCCGTTCGGCAACGCGCTGGTTGTCGCGCAGCATGCCGGACTGGCGGAACAGGGCGTCGACCAGGGTGGTCTTGCCGTGATCGACATGGGCGATGATGGCGATATTACGCAGATTTGTACTCATGACGCGCGTCCTGGTGAACAGAATATAGCATTTTCGGCCCCAACCGGGTGTGGCGGGGCTCAGTCGTTATCCCATATGGGAACTCTAAGCTCGGATTGCAGCAATTAACGGTGCGAGAGGCGTTTCCGGACGCGCACCGTAATGGCTGATGATCTCGGCCGAGGCGATGCTGCCGAATTTGCCGCAGACCGCCAGCTCATACCCTTGCGTGATGCCGAACAGCACGCCGGCGGCGAACAGATCGCCCGCGCCCGTGGTGTCGACCACTTTCTCGACCGGTTCGGCGGCAATCTCGATGAACTCATTCGCCGTGACGATGACCGAACCGTCGGCGCCCCTTGTCAGCGCCGCGATCTCGCAATGGCCCCGGACCCTGGCCACGGCGGCGTCGAAATCCTCGACCTCGTAGAGCGAGGTAATCTCGGCTTCGTTGGCGAACAGGATATCGATATGGCCTTCGACCAGATGCAGGAACGCGGCCCGGTGGCGGTCGACGCAGAACGGGTCTGACAGCGACAGCGCGACCTTGCGTCCGGCGGCATGGGCGATTTTCGCCGCCTTGACGAAGGCCTCCTTGGCTTCATCCTTGTCGAACAGATAGCCTTCCAGATAGGTGATCGCGGCCTGGCCGATGGCCTCGGGATCGATGTCGTCCGGGCCGAGATCGACGCTGGCCCCGAGGAATGTCTGCATGGTGCGCTGGGCGTCTGGGGTGACGAAAATCAGGCAGCGCGCGGTGGGCGGACCGCTGGTTACGGCGCGCGACCGGTAATCGACGCCAGCGGCCCGGAGATCTCTGCCGAAGGCCTTGCCCAGCGGGTCGTCGCGCACCATTCCGATATAGGCGCCCTTGCCGCCGAGGGCCGCGATGCCGGCCAGCGTATTAGCGGCCGAGCCGCCGGAGACGGAAGTCCCCGCGCCCATCTTGCCGTAAAGTTTTTGAGCGCGGTCGGAATCGATCAAGGTCATGGCGCCCTTGGCAAGGCCGAGCTGTTCCAGCTGGGCGTCGTCGGCCTGGGCCAGCACATCCACGATGGCGTTACCCACCCCAACCACATCGAGAGACGCATCCGTCATTGAATTCTCCTATCCGGTTCCGCCAGAAATAATCGGGCAGCGTAAAAGCGGCGCAGTATAGCCATGGCGCTTGAAGAACCAAG
>JAYZAW010000099.1:0-14882 GCA_036339495.1 Pseudomonadota bacterium
CGCACGCCCTCGCCGTCGCCCAGCACGATCAAGGGATTGATTTCCAGATCGGACAGAACATTTCTGTAATCCAGAAAGAGCGCCGACAAGCCGGCCGCCGCGCGGATCAGCGCCGCGCGGTCGCGCGCCTTTGCGCCGCGAAACGCGCCCAGCAACGCCTTGGCGTGCCGCTCATCCAGCATGTCGTCGGCGTCCTGCTCGCTGACCGGCATCAGGCGGAAGGCCACATCCTTCAGCGCCTCGACATATATGCCGCCAAGCCCGAGCACCATGAACGGGCCGAATTGCGGGTCTTCCCGAACACCGACGATTACCTCCAGCCCGGACACCATTTCCTGGACAAGAAATCCGGACAGCTCGGCTTTCGCATCGATGTGCGACAGCCGGTCGGCCATGGCATCGGCTTCCGCCTGGACTGCAATCTCATCGAGCAGGTTGAGCGCGACGCCGCCGATTTCGGTCTTATGGCTGGCCTGGGGCGAAATGATTTTCAACGCCACGGGAAAGCCGATCATGGCGGCTTCCCGGGCGGCGGCTTGCGCCGTGGCGGCAAAGGCGCTTTTCGGCGGCGTGATGCCGTGGCCGATCAGCGCCGCATTGAATTGAATTTCGTCGAAGCCGGCGTTTTGCGACGGCGCGGCCATTTCGGCGATGCCCCGCTGTCGACGCATGCCGTAATCGGCCAGCGCCTTGAGCGCGCGGACGGCTTCCGGCAATCCCTGCAAAAACGGAACGCCGGCCTTCTCCTGAAACGCGCGGCCGTCCGGCGTGATATTCTGCGACATGCGGCCATGTGTAATGACCGGCTTTCCGATCCGCGCCACCGACGCAAACGTTTCCGGGTCGGCCTTGTCGTCGGCCCTGGCGGGCAGTTGGCCCTGCATGGAAAACATGTCCACGCCCGGGTCCTCGGTCATGATGCGGCAAACTTCGGAAAAAATTCCGGCCCGGTTGGCCAGCCCCGCGCCGGTGTCGAGCGGATTATCCGGCGCCAGCCCGCGATCCAGCAGGGGGGCGAGCTTCGCTTTCGTATCATCGGAAAGCGATGCCAGTTCCAGACCTTCCACCGCCGCGTAATCCAGGAACAACCCTTTCGCGCCGCCGGAATACCCCGCCATGGCGACGCGCGGTCCGCTGGGGATGCGTCCTGCCTGGAAAGCCAGGGCGGTTTCGATCATGTCGTCCAGCGTCGCGCAACGCACGATCCCGTATTTGCGGCACATGGCGTCGAACACGTCGCCGTCGCCGGCCAGCGCGCCGGTATGGCTGGCGGTCGCGGTCGCGCCCCCTTCGCTGGTTCCGACTTTCAGCGCGATGATCGGTTTGCCGGCGTCGAGTGCTTTTTCCGCCGCCGCCATGAAGGCCTCGGGCCGTCGGATGCCCTCGATCATGCAGGCGATCAATTTGGTTTCCGGGTCGTCGACCATGAAGTTGACGTAATCGGCGATATCGAGATTGAGCTCGTTGCCGCTCGACACCGCGTAGGAATATCCCAGACCGCGAACCGCTCCCTGGCTCAGCCAGTACTGAAACGTTCCGCCTGACTGGAACACCACGCCGATCGGGCCGTGGGGCAGGCCGCGTACCCGGACCGACGGGTAAAACAGCAAATTTTCCCTCATCGAGATCGCGCCCATGCAGTTTGGCCCGCAAATCGTCAAGCCGTCCTTGTCGCACAAATCGCGCAGCTTTTGTGCTCGAACCTCGCCCTCACCATCGCCGCCCTCGCCGAAGCGCGCCGCGAATACCAAGGCGGTCCGCAGCCCGTTGGCGACGCCTTCGGCAAGAACGTCGGGGGCGGCTTCCGCCGGCACGATGCTCAGCGCGAGATCAATTTGTTCGGGGACGGACGCGAAATTCGGATAGACCTTCCGGCCCCAAAGCTCCTCCCGACGCGGATTGATCAGGAAAACGCGGGCTGGAAAACCCGCCTGTTCCAGGTTTTGGTATATCGCGCTCGGCCAGCCGGCGCCGCCGGTGTCGGACGCGCCTATTATGGCGACGGTTTTGGGCCTGAACAGCGTTTCTGCATTTCGGAACACAACGGATCTCTGTTTTGTTCTTGGATAACCCGCCTGGCGGCGGGCGGCGGAGTTTCACCGCCCACGGGGATGCAGTCAAGCGGGCGCAAATCCGTGCGGGCAGGAATATCACGAATTTTATGCAATTTTAACTAAAACCGCTGGAAAGGATTTGTTAAACTCCTTTGATTTAAAACGATAATTGCTTGACTTGTTAACCTTCTCTCTGCATCGTAGTCCTGGGTTGGGTTCATTTTTATCGTATCGTTTTTTCCGCTGTGCATATAACGAATTCCCCTAAATCCGAAGGCCGCAAGGCCGTTCATGGATCGTACGCCCCACGCTTTGCGCGGGCGATCGCTGTTGTGTTGCCGCGCAGACCGATTGCGGCCGCGCTTTTTGCCGCGCTCATGGTCTGTGCGACATCGGACGTCACGGCCCTTGCCGGCAATAAACAGAAGCCGGCCGCTGACGGCGCCAACGTCGCGTTCCTTTCGGGCGCCACGGTCAGTACGGCGCCGCAAGTCCGCCGCGAGCTCAAAATTCGTCAGGGCGACACTCTGATGAATTTGATGACAAAGGCGGGAATTCCGCGCGCGCAGGCCCATGCCGCGATCAGCGCGCTTCGTCCGGTTTATGATCCCCGTTCCATCATGCCTGGTCAAAGCGTCACCGTGACCATTAGCCGGCGCGGCGGCGCGGCCGGCCGCGTGACGCTTCAGAGCCTCGATTTGTCGCCCAGCTTCACCCGCAAGGTTCTTATCGAACGGGATGGCGGGGCCGGGTTTACCGCGACCGAACACAAGGCAAAACTTGTCTCGCGCCTGGTTCGGGTCACGGGCGTGATCAAGAACAGCCTGTACTGGGCCGGCGTCAAGGCGGGGCTGCCATCAAACGTGCTGGCGGGACTGACGAAAATTTTCAGCTGGGATGTGGATTTTCAGCGCGATATCCACCCCGGCGATGATTTCGATGTCGTGTATACGCGCTATTACACCGCCGACGGCGTCGCCGCTCAGGACGGCAATATTCTTTTTGCGGCAATGACCCTGAGCGGGAAAAAGACAGCTTTCTATCGCTTCGAATACGCGCGCGGGCGGCACGGCTATTTCGACAAGAAAGGCCGAAGCGCGCGCAAGGCATTGTTGCGCACCCCGGTCGACGGCGCGCGGCTGGCGTCACGCTATGGTCGGCGTCGTCATCCCATCCTGGGCTATACGCGCATGCATCGCGGCGTCGATTTCGCCGCCGCTCGGGGTCCACCGGTATATGCCGCTGGCAGCGGGAAAATTGTCTATCGTGGACGCAACGGCGCCTATGGCCGCTATATCCGAATTCGACATAGCGGTTCTTATTCGACCGCCTATGCCCATCTGAAACGCTATGCGAAAAGATTGCGCAGCGGATCTCGTGTGAAGCAGGGTCAGGTGATCGGCTATGTCGGGTCGAGCGGGCTTTCAACCGGGCCGCATCTGCATTTCGAAGTGATGAAAGGCCGCCGGCTGATCAATCCACTCCGGCTTCGCATGCCGTCGCGCAAAATTCTGAAGGGCAAGAAAATGCTGGCCTTTAAGAAGCGGCAAAGCGCGACAAAAAAACGAATTGCCGCGCTTGCCGCGCCGGGCGTCAAAGTCAGCAGCCGCTAACAGACTACTCGGCGGCGATCGCGTCGATTTCCACGCCGTTAATGACCAGATTTCCGCCGGCCACGCCGACGCGGACGGTTTCATCATCACCCAGGCTGCCGTCCAGGATCATGGTTGCCAGCGGATTTTGCAGATGGCGCTGGATCACGCGTTTCAGCGGGCGGGCGCCGTAGACCGGGTCATAGCCCCGGTCCGCCAGCCATGCGCCGGCCTGGTCGTCGATCTCCAATTCGATCTTGCGGTCCGCCAGCATGGCGCGCAGCCGGCCGAGCTGAATTTCCACGATCCCGTTCATGTCGTCCCGGGTCAACCGGTGGAACAGCAAGATTTCATCCAGCCGGTTGAGGAATTCGGGCCGGAACGCGGCGCGCACCACATCCATGACCTGGTCACGCACGTCGGACGAATCCGTTCCTTCGGGCTGAGCGGCCAGAATCTCGCCGCCGAGATTTGACGTCAGCACGATCAATGTGTTGCGGAAATCCACATGGCGGCCCTGGCCGTCGGTCAGGCGCCCATCGTCGAGCACCTGGAGCAGGATATTGAACACATCCGGATGGGCCTTTTCGATCTCGTCGAACAGGATCACCTGATAGGGCCGGCGGCGCACGGCTTCCGTAAGCGCGCCGCCTTCGTCATATCCGACATAGCCCGGCGGTGCGCCGATCAGCCGCGAGACCGAATGTTTTTCCATATATTCCGACATATCGATGCGGATCATCGCGCCGTCGTCATCGAACAGGAATTCCGCAAGCGCCTTGGTCAGTTCGGTCTTGCCGACGCCGGTCGGCCCCAGGAACACGAACGAGCCAAGCGGCTGGTCGGGGTCCTGCAGACCGGCCCGGGCGCGCCGTACCGCTTCGCTGATGGCGCCGATGGCTTCGCTTTGACCGATCACGCGGCGCGCCAGCATGTTTTCCATGTCGAGCAGCTTTTCGCGCTCGCCTTCCAGCATCTTGTCGACCGGCACGCCGGTCCAGCGCGACACCACCGCGGCGATGTCGCCGTCGGTGACCTCTTCCTTCAGCATGCGGGCGCCGCCGGAATCTTCCGTGTTTTCCGCCGTTTCGATCTGGCGTTCCAGATCGGGAATGACGCCGTAGGCGAGTTCGCCGGCGCGCGCCAGGTCGCCTTCCCGCTGCGCGCGTTCAAGCCCGACCCGGGCGTGTTCGAGTTCTTCCTTGATCTTGTGGGACCCGGCCATTTTATCCTTCTCGGCCTGCCACTTGGCGGTCAGGACGGCGGAGCTTTGTTCGATTTCGGCGAGTTCGGTTTTCAGCTTTTCAAGCCGGTCCCTGGATGCCTGATCGGTTTCCTTTTTCAACGCCTCCTGCTCGATTTTGAGCTGGATGATGCGGCGGTCGAGCTCGTCGATTTCCTCCGGCTTGGAATCAACCTCCATGCGCAGCCGGGACGACGCCTCATCGACCAGATCGATCGCCTTGTCGGGCAAAAACCGGTCCGTGATATAGCGGTTCGACAGGGTAGCGGCGGAAACGATCGCGCCGTCGGTGATGCGCACCCCGTGATGGAGTTCGTATTTCTCCTTGAGGCCGCGCAGGATCGAAATGGTGTCTTCCACCGTGGGCTCGCCGATCAGCACCGACTGGAAGCGCCGGGCCAGCGCCGCGTCATTTTCGATATGCTTGCGGTATTCATCCAGCGTGGTCGCGCCGATGCAGTGCAGTTCGCCGCGCGCCAGCATGGGTTTCAACATGTTGGACGCATCCATCGCGCCCTCGGCCGCGCCGGCGCCGACCAGGGTGTGGAGCTCGTCGATGAACATCAGGATTTCGCCTTCGGCCGCACTGATTTCGGCCAGCACCGCTTTCAGGCGTTCCTCGAACTCGCCGCGATATTTCGCGCCGGCGACCAGCGCGCCGAGATCGAGCGACATGAGCTTGCGGTCGCGCAGGCTTTCCGGCACGTCGCCATTGATGATGCGCTGCGCCAGCCCTTCGACGATGGCGGTCTTGCCGACGCCCGGTTCGCCGATCAGCACCGGGTTGTTCTTGGTGCGCCGCGACAGCACCTGGATCGTGCGGCGGATTTCCTCGTCCCGGCCGATCACCGGGTCGAGCTTGCCGTCGCGCGCGGCTTCGGTCAAATCGGTGGCGTATTTTTCCAGCGCGTCGTAATTGCCTTCCGCGCCGGCGCTGTCCGCCTTGCGGCCCTTTCGAATATTTTCGATAGCCCCGTTCAGCGTTTGCGCGGTGACGCCCGCCTCGGCCAGAATCCTGGCCGACGGGGTTCCGACGGCGAGGGCCAGGGCGGTCAGGATGCGCTCGACGGTGATGAAGCTGTCCTTGGCCTTTTCGGCGAGCTTCTCCGCGCTGTCGAAGACTTTCACGGTGGCTGCGTCGAGATAGGTCTGACCGTCGCCGCCCTCGACCCTGGGAATGCGGGCCAGCGTGGCTTCAACGCCGTCCAGCGCGGCCTTCGGGTCGCCGCCGGCGGCGCGGATCAGATTGGCGGAAAACCCCTCCTCGTCATCGAGCAACACTTTCAGCAGATGTTCGGGGGTGAATCTCTGATGTCCCGACCGTATAGCCAGGCCCTGCGCGGATTGGATGAATCCGCGCATGCGCTCAGTAAATTTCTCAGTGTCCATAACTCTGCAACTCCATGCTCAGACATTGCAATTAAATGCCCCCAAGCGCTGGGCGGGCAGTGATGCGGACCCGAAACCGGCATCCGCGCTTCCGCTTATATGTGGAGAGCGGAATCCATTGCTACAAGTCCCGGGCCGCTGGCGGAGCATCCCCGGCTCGGTCTATAGTAAGGCTTAGCATTTCTCCCGAAATTTATGGTTAACGACATGAGCAAAGCCATCCACGATGTCCGTTCGGCCCGTCTTGCGGGCGTTGTCGCCGATCATGGCTGGGACGCGCTGGTGCTCTACGGCAATGCGTGGCAGTGCGATTATCTGCGTTACGCCACCGATTATGTCTGTATCGAGGGCAATGCAATCGCCGTCGCGGTGAAAGACGGCGGAAGGCGCCTGTTCGTCGAATCGCCGCTCGAAGCCGGCCGCGCCGAAACCGAATGCCCCTGGCTTGACGTGTCCTGGTCGCCTGATGCGGTCTCGGCGGCGGCCGCGTTTCTGGATGGGCTGGGCAACCGCAAGCTGGCGTCCGCGCCCGCGACCTTGATGCCCTACGGGTTGATCCGGGGCCGGCGCGGCGAGGAAATGGAAGACGCCGGCCCGGCGATCGATGCGCTGCTGCTGGCCAAGGCCGATATCGAGCTCGACGCCATCCGCCGCGCCGCGACATTTGCCGACCGGGGCTACCAGGTTTTTATGGACGCCTCGCGGGCGGGCCGGGCGCAATTTGAAGTCGTGGCCGACGTGGAAGCATTCTTCCGGGCCGAGGGCTGTCCGGAAAATTTCATGATCATGGGCTCCGGCGGGCAAGAGGTGCGCGGCATGACGCCGGCCGGCGAACGCCGGCTGCAAGTCGGCGATCTGGTGACCACCGAACTGACTCCCTGCGTCGACGGCTATTACGCCCAGCTCTGCCGCACCCTGGTGATCGGCGAGCCGTCCCAGCCGCAGCTCGACGCCCACGACGTTTATCTCGAGGCCGAGGCGGCGGGTATTTCAGTGCTGCGCGCCGGCGTGACCGCGTCGGAGGTGGCGCGCGCCGAGAACGACGTGTTCCGCCGCCACGGGCTCGGTGAATACACCACCAATGCCTATACAAGGGTGCGCGGCCATGGCGTCGGGCTGTTCGTCGACACCAAGCCGCATATTCTCGAAGACGTGGATACGGTCCTGCCGGCTGGCGCGACGGTGACGGTCCATCCCAATACCTATCATCCCGAGGTCGGCTACATGGTGCTGGGTGATACGTCGATCGTCACCGAGGACGGCAGCGAATGCCTGATCGAGACGCCGCGCAAGCTGCTGTCGGCGCCGGGTTAAGGAGAACATCATGCGTCGTGGTCTGTTGTCCTGGGACAAGGAAGAGGCGCCGGTCGTGGCGTTGGAGGCGCGGGTCGCGCGCTGCCAAAGTGCGTTATCCGATGCCGGGCTTGGATGTCTCGTGGTCTATACCAATTTTCCGCGCCCCTCGGCGGTGTCCTGGCTGACCCATTTCGTGCCGTATTGGAGCCAAGCCGTGCTGCTGGTATTCCCCGACGGGATGCCGATGCTGGTGGCCAGCCTGACGCCCCGCGTCGGCCCGTGGATCGCATCCGTGTCCCATCTCGGCGATATCACCCATACGCCGGATACCGGCGGCGGCGCGGCCAGGCTGATAGCGGATCGCTGCTCCGATGGTGCGCGGGTCGGCGTGGTCGAGCTGAACGGACTGCCGGGCGGCATCGCAATTCCGCTCGCCGCCGGAATCGGCAACTCCCGACTCGAGGACGCCGGCGCGCTGTTCGCCGATCTGCGCGACCCGGCGGACGAGGTGGAAATCGCCCTCAGCGCGCGGGCGGCGGAAATCGCCTCGGCGGCGCTGGAGGCGGGGATCGCCGCAAGCGCCGACGGGTCGGGCGCGGTCAATTCAGCGATCGAAAGCACGGCGCGCCACGCAGGCGCGGAGGACGTTCTGATTCACCTCGCCCCCGATTTGGCCGCGTCCAGCCGATTAGAGCGAATCGAGGGCGAAGCCGCGCTCGGCGAACGTTTCGCGGTCCAGGCCTCGGTTGCCTATAAAGGCCATTGGGTGCGCGAGTTGCGCAGCATCTGCGCGAACGAGCCGGCAGACTGGCCGGCGGCGAAAGCGGGATTCGACGCCGTGTTGGCGGAAATGCGCGATGGAAATGCGCCGGGCGACGCCCAAATCTGGCTGATCGAAGGCAATATCGGCACGCGGCCGCTGTCGGTTCTGGGATCACATGAAAACATCGGCGACCGCGCCTTGCGGAAGGGAACCGTTCGGGTGGTCAGCCTGCAATATGATCTTGCCGACGGTCCCTGGGTCGCCGGGCGGTCCGTTGTGATCTAAACCATCACGCCATAGGCCAGCCCGGCGAGAATCGAGCCGATCAGCGCGAACATCAGATAGGCGAAGAATACCGGAAGGCGGGTCAGCGCGAATACCGCCATGGCGGCGGGAATGCAGGACACGCCGCCGGCGATCAGAAAAGCCATTCCGGCGCCGGGCGCCATGCCCTGATCGATCAGACCGGCGACCAGCGGCAGCGCCGCGTAACCGTTGAGATAGGCCGGTACGCCGACCAGCGACGCAAGGGCGACCGTATGCCATTCCCCGCCGCCCAACAGCCCGGCCACTGTCTCCGCCGGTATGTAGGCCAGCATCAATGATTCGAGCAGAAAGGCCAACGCCATCCACTTGCCCAGAAACAATGTATTGGAAACGGCGCTGTCGCGAAACGCATCCCGACGCGCGTCTTCCCGCCAGAACCGCCACGCTGTTAGTTCCGGCAGGGGCGTGGTCGGGCCGCGGCATCCGCCACCTGCGATTTCTTCACGCAAGGGGTTCTCAAATCGTCCGCTGCCCTGCAAGGCGAGCACGCCGAAACCGCCCAGCAGCCCGACCGAGATGGCGGCGGCGGTCTTGGCCAGCGCGAATTCAGCGCCCAGCACGCCGGTGGTCAGCACGAACATGGCGGGGTCCATCAAAGGCGACGCCAGCCAGAACGCCATCACGGCGGACAGCGGCACGCCCATGGCGAGCAGCGCGGCGATCAACGGGATCACGCCGCAGGAACAGAACGGCGACAGCGCCCCCATCAGCGCGGCGAAAACCACCATGATTGCGACATGACCCTGAAACGCCTTGGCGATCAGATTGTCGGCGCCGCTGGCCTTGGCATAGGCGGCGATCGCGACCGACCCGATCAGAAACGGCGCCACGCCCCAAAGCTGTTCGCCGGTGAACACAAGGCCTTCCCACCCCTGGGACGCATCCAGCGCAAATATCGCGCCCGCGATCAGAACAAAGGCCACCGCCACCCGGTCGATGGATGCGGGATTGAAGGGAACGGCCAGTGCGGCGGCGATACGGTTCATGTCATGACCTCAGGCGGCATCTTCCGCAGTGTCGAACCCAAGGCAGCATTCCTCGGTGAGATATCCGATCAGGCCCCGCATTGCCGCGTAATCGATCAGCGAGACGATCTCGCGCCCGCGGCGTTCCTGAATGACCAAACCCGACCGCGCCAGCGTCGCCAGATGATGCGCCAGGGTCGATGCCGGCACCTCGATCCGGGCCTGAATGTCGCCGAAAATCAGGCCCGCGTCCCCGGCCTTGACCAGCAACCGGAACAGCCGCAGCCGGGTCCGGTTGCCCAAAGCCGATAATCCGTTCGCCGCCTGATCTTCGCGCATGAAATTGCCATCAATCTTTCCCATTTCAATATAACTAGTTTTCTGGGTATGTCAATCTTTACCCATCCCGAAGATCTTCAGCACGAAGGCGTATGACAGCGCCACTTCCTCGAGCCGGTCGAAACGCCCGGCCGCGCCGCCGTGGCCCGCGTCCATGTTGGTGCGCAGCAGGATCGGGGCGCCCCCGGTGCCGCGGTCGCGCAGCTTGGCGACCCATTTGGCGGGCTCCCAATAGGTCACGCGCGGATCGGTCAGCCCGGCGGTGGCGAGGATCGCCGGGTAATCCCGGGCCGCCACATTGTCATAGGGCGAATAGGCCGCGATATAATCATAGGCCGCCTTATCCTCGATCGGATTGCCCCATTCGGGCCATTCCGGCGGGGTCAGCGGCAGATCGGCGTCCGACATGGTGTTGAGCACATCGACGAACGGCACCTCGCCCACGATCGCGCCGAACAGGTCGGGCCGCATATTGGCGACCGCGCCAACCAGCATACCGCCGGCGCTGCCGCCATGGGCGGCGATGCGGCCGATGCTCCCGTAACCTTCTTGCGCCAGATGCTCCCCGGCGACGATGAAATCCAGGAATGTGTTGCGTTTTCTGTCGAGTTTGCCGTCGAGATACCAGCCATAGCCTTTTTCCGTGCCGCCCCGGATATGGGCGATCGCGTAGACAAACCCGCGATCGACCAGCGACAGCCGGTTGGTCACGAACGACGCCGGCATGGCGGCGCCGTACGACCCGTAGCCATAGAGCAGCAGCGGCGCCGAACCGTCGAGCTTTATGTCATTCCGGTGCAGCACCGAAACCGGCACCAGCGCGCCGTCGTGACTTTCGGCCAACAGCCGCCGCGTGACATACGCGGCCGCGTCGTGCCCCGACGGCACTTCCTGTTCCTTGCGGAGTTCGCGGTCGCGGGTCGTCATATGGTAATCGAACACGCGCTGCGGCGTGGTCATGGAAGAATAGGTAAAGCGTAGTAAGGCCGTGTCGAACTCATAGCCCGGCTGAATGTCGAGCTCATAAGCTTCCTCGTCGAAACCGATTGCGTGTTCCTCGCCGGTCTCCAGATTGGAAATCAGAATGCGCGGCAGGCCGTCGATGCGCTCCAACTGCACGAAGTGATTATTAAACACCAGCATGGACCGGATCAGCCGGCCCTTTGCGTGGGCATGCCAGTCGCGCCAGTTTGCCCGGCCCGTGGCGGTCAAGGGCGCGGTGACGATCTTGAAATCCTCGGCGCTGTTTGCGTTGGTCAAAATGTACAGCGCGTCGCTGTGGTGGCTGACCTCATATTCCAGATTGCGCTCGCGCGGGTGGACGCATCGCGGCGCGCTGTCGGTTGCATCGGCGTCGATCAGATGCACTTCCGAGGTGGTGTGGTCATGGGCCGTAATGGTCACGAAGCGCCGGCTTTCGGTCTTGTCGATGCTGACGAAGAACCCGGCATCGGGTTCCTCGTATATGATTGCATCTTTTTCAGGCTCACCGCCGACGGTGTGGCGCATCACCCGCCAGGGGCGGTGATTGTCGTCCAGCACCGTATAGAACAGCGTGGCGCCATCATTGGCCCAGACCAGGTCGCCGCGCGCGTCCGCGATGCGGTCGGGCAGGGTCTCGCCGGTGGCCAGGTCGCGGAAAAGGATTGCATAACGTTCCGACCCGTTGAGGTCGAGCGCATAGGCCAGCAGTCCATGATCCGGTGAATGGCCGCATCCGCTGATGCGGAAATACGATTGGCCTTCCGCCTCCCGGTCGCCATGCAGCAATATTTCTTCCGCCTGATCGGAAGATTTGCGTCGGCAATAGACCGGGTGCTGGCCGCCGGTTTCATAGCGCCGGTAATAGTCCCAGTCGCCGTCCGGCGCAAGGACGGACGAAGCGTCCTGCTTGATGCGCCCCTTCATTTCCTCGAACAGCCGGGTTTGCAGGGCATCCGTATCGGCCATGAAATCGGCGGCATAGGCGTTCTCCGCTTTCAGATAGGCGCGGATATCCGGGTCGAGTCTTTCCGGGTCGTTCATGACCGCCTGCCAATCGGCATCCTTCAGCCAGGCATAGTCGTCGATACGCTCCCGGCCATGCTGAACAATCGTTTCAGGCCGTTTCGGGGCCGCGGGCGGTTTTGGCAAAGTCATTAATCTTGTCCAATCCAGTCTTGACCCGGGCGGGGAGGATGACCCAAATACCCAGCATAGAAGTGTATTGTATATCCAATATCGTCGGCGCGAAGGTAATTGCCCATGTTTGACTCATATGGCTGAGCCATATCAAGCGATCCAGCGGCGCAAAAGCGTCGCCGTCGATGTCGGCGGGGTCACCGTCGGCGGCGGCGCGCCGATTGTGGTGCAGTCGATGACAAACACGGACACGGCGGACCCGGAAGGCACGGCGGCGCAAGTCGCGGCGCTGGCGCGGGCCGGCTCGGAACTGGTGCGCATCACCGTCGACCGGCCGGAGGCCGCGCAAGCAGTGCCGAAAATCCGCGACATTCTCGACGCCCAGGCCTGCGCCGTGCCGCTGGTCGGCGATTTCCACTATATCGGCCACAAGCTGCTGACTGGTAACCCGGCCTGCGCGGAGGCGCTGGCGAAGTACCGCATCAACCCGGGCAATGTGGGGTTCGGCGACAAAAAAGACAGCCAGTTCGCCTCGATGATCGAAACCGCGATGAAATATGACCGGCCGGTGCGGATCGGGGTCAATTGGGGCAGCCTCGACCAGGCCATGGTCACCCAGATGATGGACGACAACGCGAAATCCGCTTCGCCGAAGGACGCCGCCGAGATCACCCGCGACGCCATGGTGTCGTCGGCATTGAACAGCGCCGCCCGCGCCGAGGAGTTGGGCATGGCGCGCGACAAGATCATCCTGTCCTGCAAGGTGTCGGCGGTTCAGGATCTGATCTCGGTCTATTCCGATATCGCGCCGAAAAGCGACCACGCCCTGCATCTCGGCCTGACCGAAGCCGGCATGGGGTCGAAAGGCATCGTGGCCTCGACGGCGGCCATGGGGGTTCTTCTGCAACAAGGCATTGGCGACACCATCCGGGTGTCGCTCACGCCCGAGCCCGGCGGCGACCGCAGCCGCGAGGTTATCGTGGCGCAGGAAATCCTCCAGACCATGGGGCTGCGCGCCTTCGTGCCCCTGGTCGCGGCGTGCCCCGGCTGCGGCCGCACCACCAGCACGGTGTTCCAGGACCTCGCCGGCAAGATCCAGGCCCATGTGCGCGACCGCATGCCCGAATGGTCGCGCACCCATGTCGGCGTCGAAAACATGAACCTCGCGGTGATGGGCTGCATCGTCAACGGGCCGGGCGAAAGCAAGCACGCCGATATCGGCATCAGCCTGCCCGGTACCGGCGAGGAACCCGCCGCCCCGGTGTTCATCGACGGAAAAAAAGCCATGACCCTGCGCGGCCCCAAAATCGCCGAGGAATTCCACCGTATCGTCGACGACTATGTCCACAGCCATTATGAAAAGCGCGGGTAGGGCGGGGATAATACAAAGCCGATGAAGCTTTCATTTGTCAGCCAGGGCGCGGGGCCGGCGGTGGTGATCCTGCATGGCCTGTTCGGCTCGGGGCGGAACTGGGCCGGGATCGCCAGACAGCTGGCCGAGACGCGGCGGGTCTATCTGCTGGATGCCCGCAATCATGGCGAATCGCCGTGGGACGGTTCCATGACTTATGACGAGATGGCCGGCGACGTGGCCGAGTTCATGGATGCCGAACAGCTCGACCGGCCGGTCGTGCTGGGTCATTCCATGGGCGGCAAGACCGCAATGACCTTGGCCCTGTCGCACGGCGACAGGCTCGGCGGGCTGGCAGTGGCCGATATTGCGCCAGTCTCCTATGGGGTCCGGTTCGATGATTTTGTCGGCGCCATGCGGGGTCTCGATTTATCCGCCTTCGCGCGCCGCGCCGATGCCGATACCCTGCTGGCCCCCGCCGTTCCCGAGCCCGGCGTGCGGGCGTTTCTGCTGCACAATCTCGTTGCCGAGGACGGCGGCTATCGCTGGCGTCTCAATCTCGACGCCATCGCCGCCAATAACCGGGCCTTGGCCGGGTTTGGCGCCGCCGCGTCGGAACGCCCCTCTGACGGACCGAATGTGTTCATTTGCGGCGCGGCGTCTGATTACGTTTTGCCCGAGCATGAAGCGGAAATCCGGCGGCTGTTTCCAACAGCCGAAATCGACCGCATTGCCGGCGCGGGTCATTGGCTTCACGCTGATCATCCCCGGGAATTTTACGACCGCCTGACGGGCTTTCTAGAGCAAATTCAGGATAGTTAGAATCATTTGATGGCGGCCAATCGGCGTTTCGGGCAGGCGCGGCTTGCAGCGCGATGCGGTGTATCGGGCAAAAGCCGCAACGCACCCGAGACACCGATTGGCCCCACCGAAGGCCGGGTTCTTCCGCCCCCCAACTTCAACATGGGCCGCGTTGCGCTTCTTGACCGATATACCGTATCGCCCTACGAAGCGCGCCTAACCACGGGACGGAATAATCCCGGTCAAATGTTTCCGTATGGTCGGAAAGGGCTCTAGCAGGCTGCTGAAAAACTCCTCATCTTTGGGATGGTAACGTGATTTTCTCCTTTGAGAAACCGATGGAGGTGTCCGGTGCGTGGCGAGGATCGTTTGAGTGGCAGTTTATTCAGCTAAGTTGATCTTGAGTCCCGGGTTTCGGCGCGGCATCCTCTTCGGCTCATTCGCGAGATCGTGAACGACGTTTTGGGTCGCTTTCGGCAGATTTTGCATCCGCCTATTCGGACATCGGACGGCCATCTATCGCGCCGGAACGTCTTATCCGCGCCTTGCTGTTACAGGCATTTTATTCGGTGCGGTCGGAGCGCCAGCTTATGGAGCAGATCGAGTTCAACCTGCTGTTCCGTTGGTTCGTCGGGCTCGGC
>JAYZAW010000100.1:0-37092 GCA_036339495.1 Pseudomonadota bacterium
CCGAAACCGGCTGCGAAGAGCTCAACACCCTCCCGACCCGGGTTCGGCACGTCCCATAAGAAGATTACTGGCGTTTAACCCGCATCAAAAAAACTGGGGGAGAGTGTTATGCCTAATCCGGCAATTGGGAGGATGTTATGAATAAATTTGGTTTGTTCGGTTTCGCGCAATTCGCGATAGGCCGGATAAGGATCCTCGATCAGCGCCGGCGTATCAAAATCAGGCAGGTCCATCTATCTATCCGCTAGCCATGCCGGTGGTGCGGCGCATGCCGGTAATGCAGCCGCAACAGATCGAGCCCGTAATCATTGCCGCTGGGGGTGCGCACCAGTGTGTGAACATGGAATTTCTCCGGCTCCTCATTAATCAGAAACACGCCGCAATGATGGTCGAATTCGATCATCACCACGGGGCTCTGAATGCGGTAATAGAACGGGTTGTCCTCGCCCGCCCCCCCGATCCAGCAGAAATGGGTATCGTCCAGATGGCGTTCAACATCCTCGATCCGCGCACTGAACGGGCCCGGCGGCAGCGGCGCCAGATAGCACTCGACAAGATCCATCAGCCCGCGTCTTTGCAGTTTCGACAGTTCCGCGCCTGCGAGACCTTCATATGGTATCACGCGGTTGTCTTGATGGGCGCCGCCGAGATGCAGATTGTCGGCGAAATGACGCCGGTCGTCGGGCAAATCGCCGCCGATAATGGAATGCGCGACAATGGCCTTTTCGTGCTGAGCGGAATTCAGCGAGCGCATCAGCTCCAGCCCGGCGCGCTCCTCATCCTCAAACAGTCGAATGCCGGCGAACGGGCCTTCGTCGGCCTGGTACGGTTCGGCTCCCCAGAATAATGGCGACAGAACCATCTGGCCCTCGATCACCAGACAGCTGACGCAGAGATGATGCCCAAATATCTGCCAGCCCCAGGGTTCGCTCATGGACGGCGTACCGAAGACGCAGAAGATATAACTCCACTCGCCCAGAATATGCGGTCCGCCGACGAGATCGCCGAGAAACCGGTTGAGCTTCATCACGTCGCGCGACATTTTGAATCCCTTGGGACTGAGCCCGGCGCGCAGCACCGCCATGGCTGCCTCGCGCAGAGTTGGTTCAATTTCCTCAAGTCGCAGCCCGTGCCGGTCGACATAAATTTCCGTGTTCTGCCAATTACGCCAATGGTGGGAATCGATTTCCAAACAGGCCGCCCCGCGTTGTTCGCTGGACAGTTGGGCGAGGAATTGATTGGCGGCATCCACCATCGCCGCCGTCGGCGCGTCTTCATGGCGCAGCGAAAAAAGATCGGGGATCACTTTTCCGGCCGTCGTGATGCCCTTGAACGGTTCGTTCAACATTTTGCGCCACGTGCTGAAGAGTTCTTACGCGCGCGGGCCTTTTAACTTGGCTTCCGCATGCGCGCGCGCCGTCGACCCCACGATTTTGCCGTGATCATGGGGCGGCAGAAAACGGCGAAAATCGGATTTTGACAACGCGAGACACCTAATGGCGATAGAAAAATTACCTCTTCTCGAAAGTGTAACAGGACCAAATCCATCTGACTCGCCGAAAGTGAACCCGAGCTCGCCGCCATGTGCTAAAATTTTCAAAATCCCGGTGAGAATTTTCGGTAATGCTGGATCATAAAACCAATAAACTGCTTTCGGAGGTCGGCGCGGGCACGCCCATGGGCCAGCTCATGCGGCGTTATTGGCAACCGATCGGGGCGGTATCGGAATTGGCGCGCAAACCTGTCAAATCGGTGCGGCTGATGGGTGAGGATCTGGTTCTCTATAAGGATCTGTCGGGCAATTACGGGCTGGTCGACCGGCACTGTCCGCACCGCCGCGCCGATCTGAAATTCGGCTTTCCGGAAGAATGCGGTCTGCGCTGCAGCTATCACGGCTGGCAGTTCGACCATACCGGCGCATGCGTGTCCCAGCCGTTTGAGGAAGTCGACGATCCGGAAGGCCGGTTCAAGGACAAAATCCGCATCAAGGCCTATCCGGTCGAGGCCAAGGGCGGGCTGCTGTGGGCTTATCTTGGGCCGCAACCCACGCCGCTTGTGCCCAATTACGAACCCTTCGAGTGGGAAAACGGGTTCGTCCAGATCGTGTTTTCAGAAATTCCCTGCAACTGGTTTCAGTGCCAGGAAAATTCCATCGATCCGGTCCATTTCGAATGGATGCACGCCAATTGGGCTGTGCGGGGCACGGGCGAAACCGGACCCTATGCGCCAACACATCTTAAAATCGAGTTCGAAGAGTTCGAACACGGCATGATCTATAAGAGGATTCGCGAGGACACCGACGAGAACAACCCGCTCTGGACCGTCGGGCGCAACTGCCTATGGCCCAACTCGCTCTTTACCGGCGATCATTTCGAATGGCGCGTGCCGATCGACGACTGCAACACGCTCAGCGTCGGCTGGTTCTTCAACCCGGCGCCCCAGGACAAGCGGCCCTTCGTGCAGGCCGAAATCCCGAGCTGGCATGGCCCGGTGGTCGATGAGGCGACCGGCGAATGGATTACCAGCCATGTGATGAACCAGGATTTTACCGCCTGGGTCGGGCAGGGGGATTTGTCCGACCGGTCCCAGGAACATCTCGGGCGCAGCGACCGCGGCGTGATCATGATTCGCAAACGGTTCCTCGACGATCTGGAGCGGATCGAAAAAGGAGAGGACCCGAAAGCGATCTACCGCGACCCCGCCACCCATGGGCGGATCGAACTGCCCATACTAGAGCGCGACTATCTGAGCCGGGGACCGACCCGCGCGGAGGCCAATGATCCCAATTTCAGGATGGCGCGATTTTTCGTAAAATTCATTTTCCAGGCCGGCCAACCGGAAGAAGTCTGGGCGAAATATTGCGACGCGATGGGGATTTAAAATATCCCGGGCTTTTCACTTCGCTTGAACGAAAACCCTAATCAGCCTTCGATGATTTCGACGATGCCTTCCGCCGGGGTGACGCAGGCGGCGACCAGGGGGCCACCGAACCCGCATCCACCATCGATCGTGGCGGCGAATTCCGTGACCTTCATGCCGTCATGGGCCGGGTCGAAACCGCGCACCACGAGGCGGCATCCGTAATACGCGTCCGTGATCTGGTCGAAGCCGCGTCCGCCCCACCATAAAATATCGCCCTGGGCGTCGAGCGGCCGTTCGGGTTCGATGCCCGCGCTGACAAAAACCAGCGATCCGTCCTTGACGTAAGCGGCCTGGCGAAGGGCGCTGAGGTAGTCGCGGTGGCCCGGGGCGTCTCGCACGAGGTCCCGTAGCGCCGATGTCCAGCGGCCGAGCGCGATGGTGCCCTGCCGCGCGGCGATCAGCCCATCCATTCCCCGGGCGCCATAGGCTTCAATGGAGGCGGCCACCCCCTGATCGAGCATCCACTCCAGAACTTCCGCCGGATTAACCGAAAACTGCAACTCGAAAAGCTTGTTCCACATTTCCTCCTGGGCGCCCCTCAACAGGGCCACGTCGGAGGCGTCGTTGCCGCGCCGGGCCATGAAGTCGCGCCTGAAACGGAGAATTTCATCGACAACCTGGCGGGCGCTTTTTCCACGCCCAATCATGTTGCCCAGGTACGCCAGGCGGTCCCCGCTCACAATTCTTGGCTCCAAGGCAGCGTGCAGCCGCGCCAAATTTTCGAATTCGCCGTGAATCGACGCCACCGCCCACACCCGGCAAGGCGTATTCAAAACTGCGAAAGAAGAATGATCTGCCATGGTTGCGTTCCGCGCCCGGCCCCGCGTCATTCTATGTTGGATAGGCTTCGCCGTCAGCCCAGAAGCTTCATCCGGAGTTTGGTTTTGCGGTAACCATTGCAGCTGTCGGAAAATTTTACAGTTTCGGTTTGATGAACCGGAATTGTGTCGAGATATTTTACATGATCCTGAATCGAGCATCACAACTTATTGATTTTGTGGAATAAAAATAATTGGCATAATTCTTGCGTACTTCTATTGAATAAGCCAGTCGACAGGCTTTTAATGACGGGGTAGCCTCAAGGAACCTAAATTTTCCGGCGATGGGGATATCAAATAAGGAATGATCGGGATGCCGGGTGGATGCCGGCGTAACCGAAAATATAGGGATCGAACTGATGAAGACCCAGGACCGCAGGGATGAAGTAGCTACGGAATCGTTGGATTATTTCAATGGCTTGAGCTTGAAGGAACGTTCAGAACTCACAGATGCATTGCGTGACCCTCGGACATATTTTGCCGGGAACTTCGAGGACTTGCTGGCGGTGCTCAAGCACATTGAAAGCGATCGCGTTTAACCGCCGCTGCTGAACCGGCGCCAAGTGCTTGACTTGACGCCACGACATCCTTAAATTCCGCGCAACCCAAGGCAGATTCCATCGCCTGACGCCCAAGGGTGTACGCCAGTCCGCGCGTTGCGCGCACTGGCGCGTTTTGCGTTGGAAATTGCCCGCAATTAATTTGTGACTGAAAGCGGCTATGTTCGACAGTCTCAGCAATCGGCTCGGTGAAGTTTTCGACCGTCTTAAGAAGCGCGGCGCGTTGAGCGATGCCGATGTGAATACGGCCCTGCGTGAAATCCGCGTCGCCCTGCTGGAAGCGGATGTCGCGCTGCCCGTGGTCAAGGATTTCATCGACGGCGTGCGGGACCGCGCGCTGGGCGAGGAAGTCGTGAAAAGCGTGACCCCTGGGCAAATGGTCGTCAAGATTGTAAATGACTGCCTGGTTGATGCGCTGGGTGCGGAGTCGGAAGGTATCGATCTCGCCGCGATCCCCCCCGTGCCGATCATGCTGGTCGGGTTGCAGGGGTCGGGCAAGACGACGACGGCAGCCAAGCTGGCGCTGCGGCTCAAGGATCGGCAAAAGAAAAAAATTCTGCTCGCGTCGCTTGATGTCCGCCGTCCGGCGGCCCAGGAACAGCTCGCCGTGCTCGGCGCACAGGCCGGCATCGATACGCTCCCGGTCATTCCGTTGCAGACGCCGAAGATGATCGCCGATCGCGCCTTGGAAATCGGACGGCTTCAGGCCTATGACGTGGTCATTCTCGATACCGCGGGCCGGCTCGCCGTCGATGAAGAGTTGATGGCGGAGGTGGCCGTGGTCGCCGATGCGGTCAAGCCGAAGGAAACCCTGCTGGTCGCCGACGCCATGACGGGCCAGGACGCGGTCAATGTGGCGGAAGCCTTTCATGCGCGCCTCAATCTGACCGGTATTGTGCTGACCCGCGTTGACGGCGATGCGCGCGGTGGCGCGGCGCTGTCCATGAAAGCGGTGACCGGACGCCCGATAAAGTTTCTGGGCACCGGTGAAAAGCTCGATGCGCTCGAGGAATTCCACCCCGAACGGGTGGCGTCCCGCATTCTCGGCATGGGTGACGTCGTCGGCCTGGTCGAAAAGGCGCAGGAAACGATTGACGAAGCGGAAGCCGAAAAACTTGTTGCCAAAATCCAAAAGGGCAAGTTCGACATGGACGACATGGCGTCCCAGTTTCGCCAGCTGCGCAAGATGGGCGGGATGTCGGGCGTGATGGGAATGCTGCCGGGCGTCGCCAAGGCCAAGAAACAAATTGCCGCGGCGAATATCGATGATGGCGCGTTCGACCGTCAGGAAGCCATCATATCGTCCATGACGCCCGGCGAAAGATCGCGGCCCGAACTTATCAAGGCGTCGCGCAAGCGGCGCATCGCGACCGGTTCGGGCACCACGGTTCAGGACGTCAACAAGTTGATGAAACAGTTCAATGAAATGACCCGCATGATGAAGCGCATGAACAAGATGGGCAAAAAAGGCCTGATGCGCGGCGGGATGCAAGGATTGATGCCGCCCCGCTGATCGTGGCGCGGCGCTAAATATCTCCAGAGAGGATACCAACATATGGCTTTGAAAATTCGATTGTCTCGCGGCGGCGCCAAAAAGCGGCCTTACTACAGGATCGTTGTCGCGGATTCGCGCAAACCCCGGGACGGCCGGTTCATCGAACGTATCGGCACCTATAACCCGATGCTGGAAAAAACCGACCCCAGCCGCGTCGTTATCGATATAGAGCGCGCCAAGCACTGGCTGTCCCACGGCGCGACGCCGAGCGACCGGGTTGCGCGTTTCCTGGGCAGCGCCGAGGTTATTCCGATGCCGCCGCAAAAGGATAATCCGAAAAAGAGCCAGCCCAAGGCCAAGGCGCAGGAGCGCTTGAAAGAAGCCGAGGAAGCCGCCAAGGCGGCGGCGGAAGCACCCGCCGAGGAAGAAGCTCTCGCCGAGGAAATTGCTGCGGAAGATGCTCCAGCGGAAGAGGCTCCGGCCGAGGAAGCCCCGGCCGAGGAAGCCCCGGCCGAGGAAGCCCCGGCCGAGGAAGCCCCGGCGGAAGAGGCTCCGGCCGAGGAAGCCCCGGCGGAAGAAGAGGCCAAGGAGTAGGGCCACGGCGCGCGCGGGACAAAACAAGGGACGCGCGGGTCCTTCAACGATCGCCTCCTCGATGGCGGTTGAAGGCGCGCATTCCGATCGCGTGTGCCTCGGCGCCATTGCCGGCGCGCATGGCGTCGGCGGCGCGGTGAAAATTCGGAGCTTTACCACCGAGCCCGCCGATGTGGCGGCATATGGGCCGGTGAGCGACGAGGACGGAAAACGGGTGTTTGAGATTGAAATCATCGGCGAGGCAAGGGGTGTGATTCTGGCGCGGTTGCAAAGCGTGAATGATCGCGACGCGGCCGAAGCGCTGAAAGGCACACGGCTTTACGTCACGCGTGATGCATTGCCCGCGCCCGATGATGGTGAGTTCTATCACGGCGACCTGCTTGGGCTTGCCGCCGAGCTTGCCGACGGCACCCGGTTCGGCGCGGTCACGGCGATCCGCACGGTCGGCGAAACCGACGTGTTGGAGATCACGCGAGATGATGGGAAGCCATCCGTGATGGTGCCGTTTACCAGCGAAGCGACGCCGATGGTCGATCTCGATGGCGGCCGGATCGTGATCGACCCGCCCGCGGGCCTGATCGAGGATCTGGATGGGGATGCGCCATGACGGCCGCACTTTCACCTGAAAGCGAAACCGCGCCCTGGCGGGCAACGGTGCTGACGATATTCCCGGAAATGTTTCCCGGGCCCTTGGGGTGTTCGTTGGCCGGCAGAGCGCTTGAAGATGGTATTTGGAGCCTCGAAACGGTGGACATTAGAGGCTTTGCGCGCGATAAACACGGTTCCGTCGATGATGCCCCATTCGGGGGCGGGCCCGGCATGGTGATGCGCCCGGATATCGTGGCCGATGCGCTGGAAGCCAAGACGGAATCGGAAGGCGCGGTGATTTATATGAGCCCGCGAGGACGCGCTCTCGACCAGGCGCGTGTGCGGGAAATCGCTTCCGATCCCTCGGTGACGCTGCTTTGCGGCCGGTTCGAGGGGATTGATGCGCGGGTGATGGATGAATTTGAAATCGACGAGGTCAGCCTTGGCGATTTTGTTCTGTCCGGCGGCGAGCCGGCGGCGATTGCGCTGATCGATGCATGCGTCCGGCTGCTGCCGGGCGTGGTGGGTCAGGATGAGTCGCTCGCCGAGGAAAGTTTTGAACGGGGATTGCTGGAATATCCCCAATATACCCGGCCGCAATCGTGGCGCGACCGGGCGGTGCCGGAAATTCTCTTGAGCGGGCATCACGAAAAGGTAAAGGCCTGGCGCCAGGACCAGGCGGAGAAGATCACGCGGGAGCGGCGGCCGGATCTCTGGCAACGATACGTCGCTGAACGCGCAACGTTAAAGGAATAGGATCATGAGCCTGATCAATGAACTCGAAAACGAACAGATCGCCAAACTGACCGCCGATAACCCGGTGCCGGAATTCGCGCCGGGCGACACGGTGCGCGTCCACTACAAAGTGGTCGAAGGCACGCGTGAGCGCATCCAGGTTTATGAAGGCGTGGTCATCGCGCGCACCAATAAAGGGATCAATTCCTGCTTTACGGTGCGCAAGATTTCCTATGGCGAGGGGGTTGAGCGCGTCTTTCCGCTTTATGGTCCGCGCATCAACCAGCTGGAAGTCATCCGCCGCGGCGCGGTTCGCCGGGCCAAACTTTATTATTTGCGCAACCGACGCGGCAAGAAGGCGCGTATCGCCGAAAAGGTCGACCGGCGCTTTGTCGGTCAAACCAAAAAAGGCCAGCCCCCGGGGACAGCCGGCGAAGCGGCCGCAACCGAATCGACAGAGCAAAACGACGCCTAGCAGAACCGGCCTTGGAGGCGCCGGGGCCGTGCTCGGCATTGGGATTAGTGGGATGAAGGAGACCGCGTATGTCGGGGCCTAAGACGCTGTTCGACAAAATTTGGGAAAAACACCTGGTTGATGTCCAGGATGACGGCACCTGCCTGATCTATATCGACCGCCATATCATTCATGAGATCACCAGCGCCCAGGCGTTTGACGGGTTGCGTGAAAACGGCCGCAAGCCGCGCCGGCCGAAATCCACCCTGATGGTCGCCGATCATAATGTGCCGACGTCAGACCGGTCGCTGCCGATAGAGAACGAGGAATCCCGAATTCAGGTCGAGTTGCTGGAAAAGAACGCCCGGGAATTTAATCTTCCCTTTATCGATTACCGCGAAGTCCGTCAGGGCATCGTCCATGTCATTGGCCCGGAACAGGGATTTACATTGCCGGGCTGCACACTGGTCTGTGGCGATAGCCATACCTCGACCCATGGTGCGCTCGGCGCGCTGGCATTCGGGATCGGCACGTCCGAGGTCGAACATGTGCTGGCGACCCAGACATTGATTCAGAGCCCGTTGAAAAACATGCGTATCACGGTCGATGGTTCGCTGCCCGACGGGCTGACCGCCAAGGATTTGATCCTGGCCATAATCGGCAAGATCGGCACCGCCGGCGGCACCGGTCACGTGATCGAATATGCCGGCCGGGCGATCGAGGAATTGTCGATCGAAGGCCGCATGACGGTGTGCAATATGTCAATCGAGGCCGGCGCCCGCGCCGGGCTGGTGGCGCCCGACCAGAAAACCTTCGATTACGTGATGGGCCGTCCCATGGCGCCCAAGGCCGGGCAATGGGAACACGCCGTGAAAATGTGGAAGCAATTGCCGTCCGATGAGGGCGCGGCTTATGAGACCGAGGTTACGCTGAATGCGGCGGACATCGAACCGCAGGTGACCTGGGGCACCAACCCGGAAATGGTGTTGCCCATATCCGCCAACATTCCGAACCCGGCCGATGAACAGGATCCGGGCCGGCGCGATCTCTACGAACGGGCGCTCAAATATATGGAGCTCGAAGCCAATTCGAAGCTCACCGATATCCATATCGATAAGGTGTTTATCGGGTCGTGCACCAATTCGCGCATAGAAGACATGCGCGCCGCCGCCCAAATTGCCAAGGGCCGCAAGGTGGCCGACAGCGTTTACGCCATGGTCGTGCCCGGCTCAGGTTTGATCAAGGAACAGGCCGAGGAAGAGGGGCTGGACAAGATATTCACCGAGGCCGGATTCGATTGGCGAGAGCCGGGCTGTTCTATGTGTCTCGGGATGAACGGCGATATGCTACAGCCGGGCGAACGGTCGGCTTCGACATCGAACCGCAATTTCGAGGGCCGCCAGGGTCCCGGCGGGCGCACCCATTTGGTCAGCCCCGCCATGGCCGCGGCCGCCGCGATCAACGGGCATCTGTCGGATGTCCGGGATTTCATATAGGGAGGCCGGATGATGGAAAAATTCACCAAGCTCGACGGCGTCGCCGCCCCTATGCCGATGATCAATTGCGATACCGACCGCATCATCCCGGCGCGGTTCCTGAAAACCATCAAAAAAACCGGACTCGGCGTGAACCTGTTCAATGACGTTCGCTATAACGAAGACGGCTCGGAAAAGCCGGATTTCGTACTCAATAAAGGGCCGTATCGCGAGGCGAAGTTCCTGGTCGCGGGCGAGAATTTCGGCTGCGGGTCGTCGCGCGAGCATGCGCCGTGGGCGCTGATGGATTTTGGCATCAAATGCGTAATCGCGCCAAGCTTCGCCGATATATTCTACAACAACAGCTTCAAGAACGGCGTGTTGCTGATCACCCTGCCGCAGGAGCAAATCGACCGGTTGATGGATGACGCGGAAAAGGGCGCAAATGCGCGCATGGCCGTCGATCTGGAAAGTCAGGAGATCACCCGCCCCGATGGCGAGACCATCCCGTTCGACATCGATCCCCATAGAAAACACTGCCTGCTGAACGGGCTCGATGATATCGGCCTGACCATGCAAAAGGACGAAAAAATTTCGACTTATGAAGGCGCGCGCAATACCGCCGAGCCCTGGCTGTAACACCAACCCGGCGATCGAATTGCGGTGAGGGCGGGCTTGAACCCGCCCTTGCGCTGTCGAGATAAATAGGAGATTTAGAATATGGCCGCCAACAAGAAGCTTCTAATTTTGCCGGGCGATGGGATCGGACCCGAGGTCATGCGTGAAGTGCGCCGGGTGATCGACTGGGCCGATAAACGCCGTCATATCAGCTTCGATATGACCGAAGAGCTGGCCGGCGGGTGCGCGATCGACGCCCACGGCGTGCCGATTACGGATAAGACGATGGAAACCGCCATGTCGGTCGATGCCGTGCTGCTGGGCGCGGTCGGCGGACCGAAATGGGACGGCATCGATTTCGACATTCGCCCGGAAGCGGGGTTGCTGCGTTTGCGGAAAGACCTGGAGTTGTTCGCGAATTTGCGCCCGGCGCTGGTGTTCGATGCCCTGGCCGAGGCCTCCAGCCTGAAGACTGAGCTGGTCGCGGGGCTCGATATCCTGATTCTGCGGGAACTCACCGGCGGCGTCTATTTCGGCGAACCGCGCGGCATCGAGACCCTGCCCGATGGACAACGCAAGGGGGTCAATACCCAGGTTTACACCACGTCCGAGATCGAGCGCGTTGCCCGCGTTGGTTTCGACCTGGCGCGTAAGCGCGGCAACCGTCTTTGCTCGGTGGAAAAGGCCAATGTGATGGAAAGCGGCCTGCTGTGGCGCGAGGTCGTGACCGAACTGCACAAGGCCGAGTTCAGCGACGTGGAATTGTCCCACATGCTGGCCGATAATTGCGGCATGCAGCTGGTGCGCAACCCGAAACAGTTCGATGTGATCGTTACGGACAATCTGTTCGGCGATATGCTGTCCGACGTCGCGTCCATGTTGACCGGTTCGCTCGGCATGCTGCCCTCGGCTTCGCTCGGGCCGGCGGATGAAAGCGGCCGGCGGCGCGCCATGTACGAACCGGTGCACGGCACCGCGCCCGATATCACTGGAGAATCCAAAGCCAATCCGTTGGCGACGATTTTGAGCTATTCCATGATGCTGCGCTATTCCTTCGACATGGGGGAAGACGCCGATCTGGTCGACCAAGCTGTTGAAAACGTTCTCAATTCCGGCCTGCGCACCGGCGATATCTTGCAGCCCGGCAAAACCCTGGCGTCGACCGGTCAAATGGGCGACGCAGTCCTCGCCGAACTCGACAAGCTGGCGGCTTAAGCCGAATTTAGGATAGGAACGCAAAATGGGTTACAGGGTCGCCGTGGTTGGCGCGACCGGCAATGTCGGTCGCGAAATTCTGCAATGCCTCGCCGAGCGGGAATTCCCCGCCGATGAGGTTGTTGCGCTGGCGTCGGAAAATTCCATCGGCCAGGAAGTATCGTTCGGCGAAGACGATATCCTTTTGGTGCAGAATCTCGATGGGTTTGATTTCGAGGGAACCGACATCGCGCTGTTTTCCCCCGGCGCCAAGGTGTCGGCCAAGCACGCGCCGCGCGCCGCCGCCGCGGGATGCGTGGTGATCGACAATACGTCGCAATTCCGCATGGACCCGGATATTCCGCTGGTGGTGCCGGAAGTCAATGGCGACGCCATCGCCGATTATAAAATACGTAATATCATCGCCAACCCGAATTGTTCGACAATCCAGATGGTCATGGCGCTCAAGCCGCTGCACGACGCGGCCGTCATCGAACGCGTGGTGGTGTCGACCTATCAATCGGTGTCGGGGGCCGGCAAAGCCGGCATGGATGAGTTGTTCCAGCAGACGCGGGGCGTTTTTGTGAACGATCTCAAGGATCACGAGCAGTTCACCAAGCAGATCGCCTTCAACGTCATTCCCCATATCGACGTGTTCATGGATGACGGCGCGACCAAGGAAGAATGGAAAATGGTCGTCGAGACCAAGAAAATTCTCGGTGATTCCATTCAGGTCGCCGCGACCTGCGTTCGGGTGCCGGTGTTTATCGGCCACGGCGAAGCGGTCAATATCGAGTTTGAAAATTCCATGTCGGAGGCAGAAGCGCGCAAACTATTGCGCGCCATGGACGGCGTCACCGTGATCGACCATCGCCATGACGAAGGCTATGTCACGCCCGTGGAATGCGCCGGCGATGACCAGGTCTATGTCAGCCGCATCCGGCTCGACCCCAGTGTGCCCTTTGGCCTTAGCATGTGGGTAGTCTCCGATAATCTGCGCAAGGGCGCGGCGCTGAACGCAGTCCAGATCGCCGAAAAGCTCGTAAAAGATTATCTCAGCTAGACCATTGTCCGGTTAGTTGACCGTCTTCCTGGTCCCGTCATGCTGGCGGCAGGCGACGCCGCGGATGGTTTCAGTTCGGCCGTTGATGGTCGACCGGGCGGTATAGTCGCGGCAATAGCGGTTTGGGTCGCTGGTGTTGGTGGCGACCGGCGTGACTTCGTAAGTGCCGCCCGAGTCCGGGTTGCGCCAGGCCACGGTCTGGCCGGTGCGCGCGGTTTCGAGTACGCGGCCGACGCAGGTTTGGTCGATTTCATCCATGGCGCGGCCAATGGAACCGCCGACCAAAGCGCCGAGAATGGCGCCGATCGCCGTGGCGGCGAGCCTGGTGTCGCCCTTGCCGATGGTTGAACCGATATAGCCCCCCGCCGCGCCGCCTATCGCGCCGCCTATCAGGTCGCGGTTGCAGTTGTCGAGCGTGATACGGGGCAGGGTGACCGGGGTCGCGGCCGGCTCGACGCTTTCGCGATAATCACGATAGCGCTCACGGGAATATCCGTCCTTATGTTTTTTGTGCTTCCTGTGTTTTTTGTATTTACCTTTTTCGTGCTTGTCCTTGTAACCATGCGCCGGGGCCCAGCGCGGCGGGTCGGCAAAGACCGATTTGGAGAACAGGACCGGTGCGGAAAACGTGACGGCGCACATAGCCAGGGCGCAAAACAGATAAGTGGTTTTACGGATTATCGACGTCTCGGTCATTTCGACCTCCGTTAAATGCCTTTCAATAGGGCGTCCCGTCGCTATGCAGGAACGTCCGTTCTCCATCCGATTTTGACAGCCGCAAATCCGCGTCCGGATAAGTGACCTCATCCTTGGCCGCTCGGGTGCCCACCTCCAGGTAAGTAGAGGGCGCATCGGAGCGGTTCTCCAGCCTGTGGCCGTCGTTTGAATTGGCCGGAAAGCCCGCCATAATGCCGGGGCCGAGCAGCTGTTCGCCGTCATCGGTGACCAACGTCGGCGTGCCGGTCAGGATCAGCACGAATTCGTCTTCGGCGCTGTGCGTGTGGCGCAGCGAGGAATTGGCGCCCGGCGCCAGCCTGCCGAGATTGACCCCGAACTGGGTAAGCCCCAGAACGTCGCCGATGATCCGGCGTTCGCGTCCGGTCATGGCGGTGTCATAGGGTGGCGGGTAAACCTGGCGGCCGAACCATTCGGTGGTTTCCGGGTCCAGCGCCGGCAATTTCAATTCATCGGCCATTTATATCTTCTCCCCGATTGGGTGGTGTTCGGTTTACGGCAGGAAATCGGCAAGGTCGACTTTGTCGTAATTGAGCGGCATGGCCGCATCGAACCGTTCCGGCGCCTCCCCGCCGACGGGCCGGGTCGCGTCGATCAGCCATTTCGCGCCGATGCGGTACATCGGGTCCTGCCCGGAAATGGTATTGGAGGCATTGTCGAGCGACCAGGTGCGCGTGTTGGGAATCATGGTCACATCACGCTCGGCATGAACCCGCGTGGTCATCGACCAGAACACATGGCCCATATCCGACGCATCAATATCCTCATCGACCGCGATCACCAGTTTCGGATGAAGCTGGGGGCCGGACAACGCCGCCAGAAGCGCGGTTTTGGCCTGTCCCGTGACCCGCGGCCGCAGTTTGATAACCACCGCCATGCATCCCGATTCTCCTAGGGCGCGCACGTCCAGAAGATCGAGCCCGCCTTCGACATTGGCGAGATGACGCCACAGCAGCATATCCTGGGTGGTGGTCACGATCGCCTGGGTATCGGTCATCGGCGCGCCGCATTGCATCGCGTAAAACACCGGATCCGCGCGCCGCGTAATCGCCGAGACTTGTATGACCTGAGTTACCCCGGCCGGGCCATAGCCACCCGACCCCTCGCCGAAAGGTCCTTCCTCGACCATGACATCCGGCGGGACCACGCCTTCGATCACCAGCTCCGCCTCGGCGGGGACTTCCAGATCGACGGTTTCGCATTTCACCAGCCGGACCGCCTCGCCCAGCAGTGATCCCGCCAGCGCGAATTCGTCATCGCCATAGCGCGCCGTGAAGGCGGCCGCAAAATAAAACGCGGGGTGCGCGCCGATCACCATGGCGATCGGCATTGGTTCATTGCGCGCCTGATATTTTTGATAGATGCGCTGCGCCTGGCGCGGGCAGATCAGAAAGCCCGTGCGGTCCGGTCCCTGAATTTGTTGCCGGTGGATCGACACATTTCGCAGCCCCGTATCCGGGTCGCGGATCACTGCCATGCCGGATGCGATATAAGGTCCCGGGTCCCGTTCCGACGTCCAGGCCGCGGGGATTTTGGTCAAATCGGCCTCCGGCCCGCGCAGAATGACCTCCTTGACCGGCGCGGTGGCCGGGTCGGCGGCGACCGGCGGAATTTCCCCTTTACTCCGGGCGGTGATTTCACCGATGACTTGGCTTTCCGTGACGCCCAGGGCGATGCCCCATTTGCGCCGGTCGGTTACGATCTGGTTGGCCACGCGCCAGCCCGGAAAGCCTTTCAGATTGTCGAATAAAGACGACTTTCCAAGCTGGTCATAGGTTTTCCACCCGATCGCGGTGAGGTCGGCATGGGGGTCGACTTCGGCGCTGAACCGAAGTAGCTCCCCCTGTTGTTCCAGGCTGCCGAGATAGCCTCTTATGGATTGGTCCGCCATGAGTCGAGCCTATCATGGCGCATGCTCCATCTGCTACGGTTGACGGCATGTTCGATCACATAATGTTCAAAAGCCATTCGGAGATTGTCGCCGCGCAGGAGACGAATTTCGCCGAGACCATGGACCTCGCCGTTGATCGTCACCCCTGGTGCGCCCGGGTCATGGCGGATCGCGGTCTGACCCGGGGCGATTTCCGTTCCCTCGACGATATCGTCAAATTGCCGGTCACTTTCAAGCGGGATTATATGTCCGCACCGGACGCATTCCGGTTGAACACGGATGGGCTGGCCCCGGAAATGCAGGCGGCCTGGGATGTCATGCACACTACGGGAAGCACCTCCGGAAAGCCGACGCCGTTCCATTCAACGACCTGGGATTTTTTCGATATCCTCACCCTGCAGCATGCCACGATGGCGTTGCGCAAAGTCGATGAAAGAGATGTCATCGCAAATCTCTTTCCCCTGACCATGTGGCCCCATGGCGGGTTTACCCGTGCGATTCACGCCGCCGCCGTAATGAACATCCCGGTGGTCTCGGCGCTGCCCGGCAACCCGTCTCCCCATTTTCAGTGGGGCCGGGGTCTGGATGAGGTGGTGGCGACGATCCAACGCAGCCAAGCCACGGTGTTATGGGGCGTGACAAGCTATATCCGGCGGGTTCTGGTGCGCGCCGCCGAGTTAAACTCGGATTTCTCGCCGGTGCGCGTGGTTCTGGTGACCGGAGAAGCCGCGCCGGAGGGGCTGCGCCGCGATCTGGTCACCCGGCTGGAAGCGCTTGGCGCAACGGATCCGTTCGTCAGCATTTCTTATGGGTCGACGGAGATGCAGGGCGGGATGGTTGAGTGCGCTCACGGCAGCGGTTACCACAACCCGGCGCCGGACCAGTTTTATGTCGAGATCGTCGACCCCGATACCCATGAACCGGTTCCCGACGGCGAACCCGGCCTGATTTTGCTGACCCATCTCCGGCGGCGCGGAACCTTGCTTCTGCGCTACGCTTTGGGCGACATTACGCGGCGCACGCGCGAGACATGCCCCCATTGCGGCACAAATTCCGACCGGTTGACCGAAATCCCCCATCGGGTGGATTCATTGGTGAAGATCAGAGGAATGCTGGTCAACCCCGATCTCATCAGTGAAATACTCGCCGCCCAGCCCGGCATCGCGGAATTCCAGATCGTGATCGACCGCACCGATCTGTCCGATCGCCATTCCATGGACCGGATGACGCTGCGCATTGCGCTCACGAGCGAGAATGCGGCGGTGGATGGGCTCGCCGACCGCGTCAAACATACGGTCGGCGTTACCCCGGTTATTGAGATACTGTCCGGTGACGAAATTTATCGTCCCGGTGATACGCTGAAATCGAAAAGGATTGTCGACCTGAGAACATCCGACGAATAGCGATTTCCTTACGCGGCATATTGACGGATTCGCCGGACATGCTTGTCGACGACGGGGCATCGATTTATAACGGGGCCATGTCGGATGATGTTTCTATTTTGGATTCCGCCGTCGCCGCCCACCATGAAGGGCGGTTGGACGAAGCGGAAGCGCTCTATCAGCAGATCATTGCCGCCGAGCCTGAACACGGCGAGGCGCTCCACCTTTTGGGAATGCTGAGTTTTCAACTGAACCGCACCGACCAGGCCGTGGATTATTATAACCGCGCCGTCGCGTCGAACCCGGCGATCGCCAAATATCACGGCAATTTGGGGACGGTGCTGGTCGCGCTCAGGCGTTATGACGAAGCGGCGGCCCATCTCGAACAGGCGTTGTCTCTCGACCCGGCTCTCGCTGAAATTCAAAACAGCCTGGGGGCCGTGCGCCGAGACACCGGCCGCATGGACGAAGCCATGGCGGCTTTCCGCGAGGCGATCCAACTTGACCCCGGTTATGCCCAGGCCCATGCCAACCTTGCCGCGGTGCTGCTGGCGCAGGGCAACAGGAGCGAGGCGCTGTCCGCCGCCCGCGCGGCCGTCGCGGCCGATCCAAATGATCTGGACGCCCGCAATATTCTGGCGGCGTCGCTGGCGGAATCCGGCTTTCGGGAAGATGCCGAAAAAGAACTGCGCTATGCCCTGGAACTCGCTCCCGGTGACCCGGAAATTCTCAGAAACCTGGACGTATTGGCCGAAATATCAGACGCGTCGGATTCGTAAGAGCCCCGGCATCGCGATTCGGTCGTTACATTTCTTCGACAATAGTCGCTGTCATTGAGGGACGCCGGTTGAATTCGTCCGACCAGGCGGCGAGCTTCGGATGTTCTTCGCGCCAGGAATCTTCCGGGAAATGCATATCGACAAAGGCCAGCGCGACCGCCAGGGTAATGGTCCCGGCATCGATAACATCGGCAAGGTCGCCGACTTCCGCTTCCAGGGAATGAATGGCGCGATCCACGGCGGCCTTGTTATGGACCATCCAGCCTTTTGACTGGCGCTCGGGTTTGCGCATTCTTTCCACGAAAATATTGACCGTGCATCCAATCATGCCATCGCCCAGAGCTTGACGCCGGAGCGTCGTCCAACGCGCGGTGCCCTTGGCCGGAATGAGACTGAGATCATCCAGAAAGCTGTTGAAATAATCCATAATGACAGGGGAATCGAAAAGCACCATCCCATCATCGGTCACAAGGCACGGTATTTTACCGAGCGGGCTGGGCGAAGATTTCACGTCCTCTGGATTGATCGGACTGACCATGACGCGCTCGATGCGCTCGGCGAGCCCGGTTTCAAGGGCCGCGACCCAAACCTTGCGGACAAAAGGCGAGGTCGATGAGAATCGAAGTTTCATGGCAATGTTCCCTTGAACGGAAATTTAGGTAGCTCTGTTGGAGTCGGCGTACTCAAAAATGGTCTCTGCGGGTCCATATCTAATGGATTTCTATTTTCAACATGTGCGGACCTTATTGTGAAACGTCATCCTGATTGCGCCGTCCGCCAAATTAGCAAAGTCCATCCTGCAACGCTATCGTACGTGTCGCGCACCCATTGTGGTACAATGCGACCATGTGGTCCGACGCTATTGATCTTCGCGATTTCTACCGTACGTCGCTCGGCCAGATGGCGCGCCGTATCATTCGCCGGCGGGTTCGTGAAATCTGGCCCGATACGACCGCCATGGGAGTTCTCGGGCTTGGCTACGCCTCGCCCTATTTGTTGCCCTTCCGCGATAATTCCGAACGGGTGATCTCGGCGATGCCGGCGGGCCAGGGCGTTCTGCATTGGCCGACCGACGGTCCGAACTTGGTGGCCTTGGCGGATGAGGCGGAACTGCCGTTCGCCGATACGAGCTTTGATCGGGTGTTACTGGTCCATGCGATCGAATCCGCCGAACAGCTCCGCCCCATGTTGCGGGAAATTTGGAGGGTCATGCAGGATGGCGGACGCCTGCTGATCATAGTGCCCAACCGCCGGGGTATCTGGGCGCGACTCGACCGGACGCCGTTCGGCAATGGGCGTCCCTATACCCTGTCGCAGATCACCCGGCTGATGCGGGAGAATTTGTTTACACCGATGGGGACGTCCTACGGGTTATTCATGCCGCCAAGCCGCCGGCGCGTGCTGGTGTCTTCCGCGCCCGCCTGGGAACAGATCGGCCGGCGCTGGTTCCCCCATTTCGGCGGCGTGATATTCATTGAGGCGTCAAAACAAATCTACGCCGCGACGCCGGAATCGGCTCGCAAGACGCGCCGCCGGCGGGTTTATATTCCCATGCCCGGCGCTACCGAGCGCATCACCCCGGACTTATTTAAATAAAGCCGTCAGGCCGCGCTTTGACTGGGCGCAGGCGGGCGCGCTGGGGCTTCATCGGATGGATTATAGACTTTGATAACCGCCGGGCGCGCCAATACCAGGTCCAGCCATTCCTTGGATTCGGGATGTGCGCCGTCCTCGATTAACTGGGGCCGGTATTTGGCGAACTGGTCGATGAAGGGGAGCATGTTGATATCGGCCAGGGTGAACTGGTCGCCGACCAAAAATGGTCCGCCTTCATCGAGCGCTTGTTCGACGCTATCATAGACAAAATCCATTTTGGCGTATGCATCTTCGAATTCTTTTTCACTGAAACCACCTGCTGCGATCTGGCGATATTTGTCGCGGTGATCCTGGAGCGGAATGCGGGCGATCGCCGCGTCGAGATTGTCGGCTTCCTTCAAGGCGTCGATTGCGGCAAGCTTGGTGCGCGACCATGTCGGGTTGCGCACCGCCGCCAGTCCGAAATCATCGGCCAATTTGCCCCAGCCTCTCATTTTGGCGCGCAGCAGTGGGTCCGTCGGGGTAAGCGCCGGGCCGGGGAACACTTCATCGATATATTCGTTGATGAAAGTCGATTCGACGACCGCCTGGCCGTCATGAATCAGCGTTGGCACGACCCCGTTGGGATTTATGGCGAGGTATTCGGGGGTGTGATTTTCGAACGCCCGCAGATTGACGTAATGGCTGACATAGTCCAGCCCTTTTTCATTGAGGCAAAGCCGCGCCTTTTTCGAGCATGTCGTAAGCCCGGCATGGTAAAGTTCGAGCGTCATAATCGCCTCCGTTTTCGAAGTGTAAATACAATAGGTCCGGCCCGGAAAACTCCGTTTGAACCCGTTATCGCTTATCGGATTACTTGTAACCCAGCGTGGCGTGAATCTTCTTGATCAGCGGCTTGGGAGATTCGCAAAGGAACGAGCCGTCCTTCGGCGCGATGTTGTAACAGTAAATGGTTCCCTTGATGCCGCCTGATCCCGACGGAACCAGAATCGCGACCGCCCGGCCTTTAAAAAATTCGCGACTCAATCGGCGTGGCTCAGGCCTAAGGCGAATATCGTGGAGATCGCCGCAACCACCTTAAGGCCTGCGTGAAGGCGGCTTATTGCCATGAGTCTCTCCCAATTTCATCAATAGCGTTATTTTGAATTTCAACTTTACCCCCTGATCCCCCGCAATGTCACGCCACCCGCGCGTTTTAACGGTCACAATTTGCCCAGGCGCGCCGTTAACACACTGTTCACCGCTCGCGTATATCTCCCGTCAATTATTTGGTCGCGAAAATAGAGTCAAATTTTGAGATGGAGTGCGTCATGACCTTATCCGATGATGACCGGGTCGCGCTTCGCTCACGCTATGTGAGTTGGGGTGTGGATACTGTACGAAAAGATTTGAGACGGCCGCTGCGGCATGCGTTTGTCAGAAAGGACGTCAATGAATTCGCTCGTGAGTGGGTTGATGAAACCGACGAAAAAGAAGTCAAACGCGAAGTCCGCAAGGACCGGCTGGTGAAATTACTTATGATCGTCGCGGCAATTGAGTTCGTAATCGGTATTGGTATAAATATTTCGTTCTAATTCCGAGTCAGACAGAATATTCCCTGTTGGCCGAGCAGATTCGCCGCCGCGCCGATGCGGCTGATTTCCCATGATGACCCTGTGCGGCTCAGCGAGACCGCGCGTTCGACTTCGAGGTCAAGGGTGCGGCATAGCTCCACGAAATCCCGGATCGTGCATAAATGAATATTTGGGGTGTCGTACCACATGGTGCCGTCGTCGCCGATCGCGGGCATGCGGCCGAACCATGTCAACGACCAGCGCATGCGCCAATGTCCGAAATTGGTGAACGAGACGACTGCGCGGCGCGCAATCCGAACCAGTTGATACAGCAATTCCCGGGGGTCGCGCGTCGCCTGCAATGTTTGGCTCAGCACCGCATAGTCGAACGCCTGGTCCGGATAGTTCGACAAATCCGTGTCCGCGTCGCCCTGGATGACCGATAGGCCATGGGTCACGCAGGTATTCACGCCGGTTTGGCTTAGCTCTATGCCTCGCCCATCGACATTTTTTTCGTGGACCAGAAAATCGAGGAGCGCTCCGTCGCCGCAGCCGATATCCAGTACCCTGGAGCCGGGCTCGATCATATCGGCGATAATGCGAAGATCGCTTCGGATCGGCAGCCCGCCGCCCGGAGATTGTCCGATTGGATCGTTCATGTGGATGTCAGGCCACGATGTTCGGCGGCGCCGTTCAGAAAGCCTCTGAGTGTTGAATGAAACTCGGGTTCTTCCAGAAGAAACGCGTCATGACCCTTGTCGGTTTCGATTTCGACGAAGCTGACATTGGCGGCGACCGCATTGAGCGCCTGGACAACCTCCCGGCTTTCAGCGGTCGGAAACAGCCAGTCGCTGGTGAATGAGATCACACAAAACCGCACATTGGTGCCGCGGAATGCGCCGGCCAGCACGCCGTCATGTTCTTCCGCCAGGTCGAAATAATCCATCGCCCGCGTGATATAGAGATAGGAATTTGCATCGAAACGGTCGACGAAGGTGCTGCCCTGGTGGCGTAAATAGCTTTCAACCTGGAAATCCGCATCGAAGGCGAAACTCAGCGCCTCGCGTTGCTGCAGCTTGCGTCCGAATTTTCGGTGCAGCGCGGCTTCGGAAAGATAGGTGATATGGGCGGCCATGCGAGCGACCGCCAGGCCGCGCGAGGGTTTTTTCTCTTCAATGTGATAGTTGCCCTGGCACCAGTCCGGATCGGCCTTGATGGCCTGACGCCCAACCTCATGAAACGCAATATTTTGTGCGGAATGGCGCGCCGCCCCCGCGACGGGCACCGCGGAAAACACTCTGTCAGGATAGCGCGCCGCCCATTCAAGTGTTTGCATGGCGCCCATGGAGCCGCCGATGACGCAAAACAGCTGGTCGATACCGAGATGATCCAGCAGCAATACCTGGGCGCGGACCATATCCGAAATTGTGATGACCGGAAAATCGAGTCCATAGGGTTCATGGGTCGCGGGGTCGATATCCATCGGCCCTGTGGTGCCCATGCAGCCGCCCAGCACGTTCGCGCAAATGATGAAATATCGATCCGTGTCCAGAACCTTGCCCGGCCCGGCCAGGGACTCCCACCATCCCGCCTTGCCGGTCAATGGATGATGGTCGCCGGCGACGAATTGATCTCCGGTCAGCGCGTGGCACACCATCACCGCATTGGATTTATCTTCATTTAACGCGCCATAGGTCTGGTAGGCGACGGTAAACGGGCCTAATTCGACGCCGCAATCCAGCGCCATCGGCTTGTTTTCGGCCAGCCGCACCCGATGTCCGGGAACGGAATCGTCCCCTTCCAATCGATTGTGGTTCAAATCGGTAACGTTCATCCGCTTTGATCGGGCCTTGGCCTGTCCTCTATTTGGAAACTGAATAGCTATGAGGGGGGGTGTCCTATGTCAATGTTTTCTTTGCTTTTACAGGGCGCACCAACTAGGTATAACGCCCTGCTTGACGTTGATTTGATCGATCTGGCATGACCAATTGACGTCACCGAAACCAGAATCAGAATTGAAATGAACGACGCCGAACTCTCCAGATTGCGCCGGGAAATAGACGCTATTGACGATGTGCTCCATGACGCGATCATGCGCAGGACATCTCTTGCCGATCAAATTCGGCTCGCCAAGGGCGGCGGCGCGCCCACTTTCCGCCCGGCGCGCGAAATTCTAATATTGCGCCGGTTGGCGGACCGTCACGAAGGTCGATTTCCAAAATCGGTGCTGGTGCGTATTTGGCGAGAAATCATATCCGCGACGCTTGGTCTGCAAGGGCCGTTCTCGGTCGCCGCCCATGCGCCGGAAGGCGTTACTGCCCGCAATGATCTTGCGCGGGAGCATTTCGGTTATGCGACGTCCATTACCGCTCACCAATCGACCCGCGCGGTGGTGCATGCGATTGGCGAGGGCGCGGCGACGGTCGGCGTCCTTCCGGTTCCCGAGGAAAATGAACGCGACCCGTGGTGGCCGGCATTGCTGGCTTATCCCCGGCCGGGTCCTATGATCGTTGCCCGGCTACCGGTGGCGCCCGTTGAGGAAACCCATGGCCAGACCCCGGAAGCACTGGTCATCGCGATGATCGCGCACGAGGAAACCGGCAACGACCACGGATTTTTGATGATCCGGGCGAGCTCAGGGGTCAGCCGTGCGCGGTTGAGCGAAGCCCTGAGTCAGGCCGACATGGTGACGGTCGGCATGATCACCCGCCCCGATGACGGCAATCCTGATTTGACTGAATTTCTGTTCGAGGTCGAAGGGTTCATTGCCGACGGAGACCCGCGCCTGGCCGCATTGCTGGATTCCGAAGATCTGCCGATCGAAGCCGTCGAAGTTCTAGGCGGTTTCGCCGTCCCCTTCAGGACCGCGGATCTTGCAGCCGCCAAAGCCGGGCAGGGAGGTATCGGACAGTGACTGGGCCAACGCCCCGGCCCGGACTTTCCGATCTTTCGCCCTATGTTCCGGGCAAGTCGACGGTCGCCGGCGCCAGAGAGATCATCAAGCTTTCATCCAATGAGGGCGCGCTGGGACCGAGTCCGCGCGCGATCGAAGCTTATATCGAGACCGCGAATGAGCTTCATCGGTATCCCGATGGGGATTCCACTGAACTGCGCGAGGTCATCGGCGAACAGCACGGGTTGGATCCGGGCCGTATTGTGTGCGGCGCCGGCTCCGATGAAATTCTTTATCTTCTCGGGCGCGGTTACGCCGGGCCGGGCGACGAGGTGCTGACCCATGCCCATGCCTTCATCATGTATGAGCTGGTCACGCTCGGCATCGGCGCCACACCGGTAAAGGCGGATGAAGTGTCGCTGACCGCGAATGTCGATAACTTGCTGGCCCGTGTCTCGCCACGAACTCGGGTGGTCTATCTGGCAAACCCCAACAATCCGACCGGAAGCTATTTGGCGGAAGATGAATTGAAACGATTGCGCGCCGGGCTACCGGAAGATGTACTGCTGGTGGTCGATTCCGCCTATGCGGAATATGTCACGGTCAATGATTATGCCGCCGGCGCGGAACTGGTCGATGCAGGCGGTAACACGGTGATGACGCGCACATTTTCCAAGGCCTATGCGTTGGGTGGCGTGCGGCTCGGCTGGGCATATTGCCCACCGGAAATTGCCGATGTGATGAATCGAATTCGCGGGCCGTTTAACGTCGGGTTGCCGGCGCAGGCGGCGGGCGTTGCCGCGCTGCGCGACAAGGAATTTCTCGCGAAGTCCCGGGACCATAATTCGACCTGGCTACCATGGCTGTCTGAAAGAATAGAAGCGGTCGGGCTTACGGCCTATCCCAGCATCGCAAATTTCGTCCTGGTCCGGTTTCCCGAGACCAAGCAACATAACGCGATGGCGGCGCTCGATTTCATGCAGGGCCGGGGGATAATTCCGAGAGACACCAGCAGCGTCGGTTTGCCGGGCTGTCTGCGGATTACCATTGGGCGCGAGGACGAAATGCGCGCGGTGGCCGACGCCTTAACCGATTTTATGGCCTGAATGTTTGATGGCCAAGAATCCTAATCCCTATTTTGAGCGGGTGTGCCTGATCGGTATCGGGCTGATCGGATCGTCCCTGGCCCGGGTGATGCGGCGGGACGGCTTGGCCGGTCATATCGTGGCCTGCGCGCGCAGCGCGGCGACTCTCGATGCGGTAACGCGGCTTGGTTTGGCCGACAGTGTGACGTCCGATCCCGCGGAAGCCGTGGCCGGCGCCGATCTGGTGATCATCTGCACGCCGGTCGGCGTCTATGAAGCCATTGGCCGCACAATCGGTCCCGCGCTGAGCCCGGGGTGCATTGTGTCCGATGTCGGGTCGGTAAAACAGGCGATGATCGATTCGGTGGGTCCCCATTTGCCGGATAATGTTCACCTTGTCCCCGGTCACCCAATCGCCGGGACTGAGCATTCGGGACCCGAATCCGGATTTGAGACCTTGTTCGAAGGACGCTGGGCATTGTTGACGCCGCCTGCCGGAACCGATCAGGCCGCCGTCGACAAGATCGCCCAACTATGGCGCTCCGCGGGCAGCCGGATCGATATCATGGACCCGGTCCATCACGATCAGGTCTTGGCGATTACGTCCCATATTCCCCATTTGATCGCTTACACGATTGTCGGCACCGCCACCGATCTGGAAGATCACCTGAAAGCCGAGGTCATAAAATACTCGGCCAGCGGATTCCGCGATTTCACGCGTATTGCGGCATCGGACCCCGTGATGTGGCGCGACGTGTTCCTGAATAATCGCGATGCGGTGCTCGAAATGCTGGGGCGATTTTCAGAGGATCTGACGCAATTGCAGCGCTTCATCAGGGTCGGCGACGGCGATGCGATGGAAAAGCTGTTTACGCGCACCCGGGAAATCCGGCGTGGCGTCGTCGAGGCGCAACAGCACGTTCCGCCCGCGCCGCTGGACGACGACGGCAAGTAGCCTTCAGGCGGTTAGGCCATGAATCTCGCCGATATGCTCATCCATCAGGCACGGCGCAGGCCGGACCACCCCGCGATCATCGAGGAATCCCGGGTCATCACCCATGGCGAGTTCGATCCCGTGGTGCGGCGCTGGGCGGCCAGGTTACAGGCGCTGGGCGCCGAGCCCGGAGATGTGATCGGGATCGCCCTGAAAGATCACGCCGAGCATTTGATCGCGTTTTATGCGGTGGCGCGAATGGGCGGAATCATTTTGCCCGTCGACTGGCGTTGGACGGCGGGCGAAAAACAACGCATCACGGAATTCTTCGGAGCGGAAAGAACCCTTGCTGAACCGGGCGACGAGATTCCAGGTGCATTTACGATTGATGGCGCCTGGCATGCCGCGCTGCCCGCGTTTGATCCGGAAGTCTCCTTTCCGTCCGACGCGGATGCGCCCGTCGTGCTGTCATTGTCGTCGGGCACGACGGGGACGCCCAAGGGCCCCGTGCTCAGCCATCGCCAGTTTCTGTCACGTTGGGTCACCCAATTTGTGACACTGACATTTTCCGAACATGACCGTTATCTCTCGGCGACGCCGCTGTATTTCGGCGGCGGGCGGTCTTTCACCATGAGCGCACTTTATGCCGGGTCCACCGTCGTGATGTTTCCGCCGCCCTACGAGCCCGCGCAGCTGGTTGCCGCAGCCGCTGATTACCGGGCCACGACAACATTATTGGTGCCGACGATGCTGCGTCGATTGCTTGGGATCACCGTGGAGGGCGATGAAAAACTATTTGCCGGACTGCGTCTGTTGCTGTCGACCGGCGCGATTCTGCATGGCGATGAACGCAGCGCGGTGATTGACCGGCTGTGCGCCGGCTTCATCAATTACTACGGTTCGACCGAAGGCGGCGGCGTGTCGGTGCTATTGCCACATCACGGGGAAGAAAAATCAACCTCGGTTGGCTCCACGGTCTTTCAAACGGATGTCGAGATTGTCGGTGATGACCACACTGCGCTTTCCGTGGGTGACATCGGGCGTATCCGATATCGCGGGCCGGGCGTCGCCAACGGGTTTTTCCGGGATGAGGCGGCGAGTGCGCAAAGTTTTCACGACGGCTGGTTCTATCCCGGCGATCTCGGGAGGCTTGACGATGATGGATTCTTGTACCTCGCGGGCCGCGCCGATGATCTGATTTTGCGCGGTGGGGTCAATATCTATCCCGCCGAAATCGAACAGACATTGTTGACTCATGACGGCGTGCGCGACGCGGTCGTTCTCGGCTGGCCATCACGTGAGATGGGCGAGGAAATCGCGGCCTTCGTGGTGTGCGATGCGCAGGTGGATCGCGACGCCCTGGCGGAACATTGCCGCGAGACCCTGGCGTCTTACAAAATACCACGTGAAATATTTGTGGTTGATGCCTTTCCCCGGAGTGCGCTCGGCAAGGTTGCCAAGGGCGAACTCAAGGCGCTATTGACGCCGCTTTAATCGAGACCGTAGATACGCATCACATTGTCCCGTAGCAGCTTGCGCTTGGGGCCGGGGCGGAGGCCGAGCGCTTCAATTTCATCTCGCGTGCGATCGAACTCCAGCACCGGCCAGTCGGTGCCGAAGATCACCTTGTCCTGGCCGTAGCTGTTGCAGTAATGGACAAAGGTCTCCGGCCAGTATTTCGGACTGTGGGCGTCGCTGCCGATGAAAACGTTGCGGTGCTTCCACGCCATGGCGATCATCTCATCGGCCCACGGAATGCCCACATGAATGCCGATCAGCTTGAGCTCGGGAAAATCGCAGGCGACCGTATCCAGCGTGATCGGGCGGCCGACGGACCGTAGCGGGCGTTTGAGGTCATAAACCAATGACTGCCCGACCTGCATCTGGATCGGTACGTCGAGTTCGACGCATTTTGCATAGAACGGATAGTATTTCGCATGATCGGGGGCCAATTCGAACCAATGGGGATAGAGATGCGCGCCGATAAAGCCCAGCTCCTTCACCGCATGTTCCAGCGCGCGGACGCCCTTCATGCCCTCCGTCGGGTCGATCCCGGCGAGGCCGTAAAACCGGTCCGGATGTTCGGCGACCAGCCCGGCGATCAATTCATAGGATAGATGCCAGGACCCCTGTAGCCCAAGCTGGCCGACCTTGGCGGCAATCAGAAAGGCGCGTTCGATGCCGGCCTTGTCCATCATGTCCAGCAATTGTTCCGACGACACGCCGTCGAGCGGCGTGCGGTCACGGCCGATCTTTCCGGTGTAGAATGATTCGCTCCACTCCGGCCGTTGCGCGACGATTTCCGCCGTGGCGGGGTTGACCACGGCATCAATGGCCAGGACGTCGTACTTGTCGGTCATGTAGCGCGCCTCACGATGACGTTGCCGAAATCATCGACCTCGCCGGCGAGACCTGGATCGATGAAAATTGTCGTGTCGGTCTGTTCCAGAATTGCCGGGCCCGTGATGCGCGCGCCGATCGGCAGCGCCAAGCGGTCATGAATCCGCGTGGTTTGCCAGCCGCCATCAACCCAGACCTGCCGTTCCGACGTAACCGTATCTTCGACCGAACCAGTGGCCGTCGGGCGCAGCGCCGTCAGATCGAATTTCGGCTGCCGCCCGATCACCGCCGTTCGAAGTGATAGGATGCGCACGCCGATATCGTCGAGCAGGCGGCCATAGGTTCGCCGATAGGCGTCTTCAAAGGCGTCACGAATGCCGTCGCAAGTAATCCCGGCGGATTTGTTTTCGATTTTGACCGATAGCGGCACGGGAACCGTGTGGGTCTGGCCGATATAGGACATGTCGAGTTCGAACTCGATATCAAGCCTTTCAAGATTGACGCCCGATTGACGCAGCAATTCGAGGCCCTTATGGGCGGTCGCCGTCATTTCGGAATCCAGCGCGGCGATGTCGAGGCCGTCCAGCGGCCGGTTGATGGTGTGAACGAAATCATGACGCATATCGGCGATTACGCAGCCCATGGCGCTGGTGACGCCCGGAAATCGCGGCACGATAGCGCTGTCGAGCCCAACTTCGCGGATCAGTACGCCGGAATGAAGCGAGCCCGCGCCGCCGAACGGCATGGCGGCAAAGTTCTTTGGATCATGGCCGCGTTCAATCGAAACCAGACGGATCGCGCCGGCCATGCGTGAATTAGCGACGCGCACGATGGCTTCGGCCGCTTCCATGACGCCCAAACCAAGCGGTTCCGCCACGTGAGATTCGATTGCCGCCTTGGCGGCTTCCGTATCGAGCTTGTCGATCTTGCCGCCGATCGGCTTGTCGCCGTTGATGCGTCCCATGACAAGATTGGCGTCGGTCACCGTCGGGCGGTCATTGCCGAGCCCGTAACAGACCGGTCCCGGGTCCGAGCCCGCTGATTCCGGCCCAATTTGTAAGAAGCCGCCGCGATCGACCCAGGCGATCGAGCCGCCGCCCGCGCCGATGGTGGTGATCTCGATCATCGGCGTGCGGATGACCAGCCCGAAATCAATTGAGCTTTGCAGTGACTGCGCCGCCCTGCCCTCGGACACCAGCGCCACGTCGAAGCTGGTGCCGCCCATGTCGCAGGTAATGACATTGGAAAACCCCGCCGCTTCCGCGATATACGCGCCCGCGATCACGCCGGCGGCCGGGCCCGACAAAGCGGTGCGCACCGGCAATGTGCGGGCGGTATCGGCCGACATTACCCCGCCATTGGATTGCACGATTAGCAATTCGCCGTTGAAGCCTTCCTCGCCGAGCCGTTCATCGAGCCGCCCGAGATATTTCCCGACCACCGGCTGCAGGCAGACATTCAGTGCCGTGGTTGACGCGCGTTCAAACTCCCGGATTTCGGGCAAGATCAGCGACGAAGCATTGACGCAGTCATTTGGCCAGATCGCGCGCACGGCCTCCAAGGCCGCAAGTTCGTTTTCGCTATTGGCGTATGCGTTGATAAAAACGATACCGACCGCCTCGCAGCCATCATCGAGCAATTGCCGGGCCGCGCGGGTGACTTCTTCTGTATCCACCGGTTTCATCACGGATCCGTCGGCCAGCATGCGTTCGTCGACTTCGATTGACAGATCACGCGGCACCACATGTTTGAAGCTGCCCCACAGCCCCCAGGTGTTGGGCCGGTCGCGCCGGCGCATTTCCAGAACGTCGCGGAAGCCCTTGGTGGTGATCAGCCCGGTACGCGCGCCCTTGCGTTCCAGCAACGCGTTGGTGCCGATCGTGGTGCCATGCACGATGGACGCGACCGGCGCCAGCTCTTTGACCGCCGATGACACGCCTTCCAGAAACCCTTGCGCGATATCGCCCCGCACCGAAGGTACTTTCACGATGCCGAATTCGCCGCTGGCTTCATCGGCAAAGAACACGTCCGTGAAGGTGCCGCCCACATCGACGCCGACGACGATGCTCGGTGTTTTGTCTGTATCGCTCATGTCGCCATTCTCGTCACTTTTCCATTGACTGCAACGGAAACCCCGTAATCCCGTTCCGCGCCGGCTTCGGTGATCATGCCCTGACGCAGGTCGCGTTCGATGTCAGCCAATTCACGGTTCGCGGGCGAACCATACCCGCCGCCGCCGGGGCTTTCGACCCGCACCCGCTGCCCGCGCCGCAGTTTGACACCCGACAGCTTGGCGCCGAGCGTCGGGCTGTGCTTCCCGTCCGACTGGTCATAAATTATCCGGTTCGGCGCACCGTACGAGCCGCCCAGAACTCCGAAGGCGGGAAAGACCGCGCGCTCGCCGAACACCACCACATCGGCTTCGTCGCCGGTCAATTCGAATTCATAGATGCAGCCGAGTCCGCCGCGCTGTCGGCCCGGGCCGCCGCTATCGGGACGCAGCCCCCAATGGGTGATGCGCACCGGATAGGCGGCCTCCTGAATTTCCGCCGGCGGAATGTTCGCCATGCCGATCGGCGCGTTACCATGGCTCAACCCGTCGCCTTCCGGATTACCACCCAGCCCGCCGCCGAAGAACGTAAACATGATGAAGCGCTCATCAGCGTCGCCGCGCCCTGAAAACAGTAGCGCGTTGATGGTGCTGAAGGCCGCCCCGTTGACCCGGCCCGGCGCGCACTGCGCCATGGCGCCGAAGATAACGTCGATGGTGCGCATAATGTTTTCGGTATAGCCCGAAACCGGTTTTGGCGCGGGGGCCGACAAAATCGTGTTGTCGGGGATAATGAATTCGATCGGCGCCAGGCAGCCCGCATTGGCCGGCACTTCGGGGAATATATGCTTTAACGCGACGAAGCAGACCGCCACGGTTGTCGCGTGGGTTACGTTCATCGGGCCTTCGCAGCAAGGGGCGGACCCGGTGAAATCCAGAATCAGGCGGTCGTCCTTGACGGTGAGTGCAAGCGCAATGCGCAGCGGCGCGTCGGTGATGCCGTCATTATCCAGATTGTCTTCGAATTGGTATGCGCCATCCGGAATTTCACGGATCAGATCGCGCATCTGCGCGCCGGCTCGGGAATAGATTTCCGCCATGGCGTCGGCGATCACATCGTCGCCGAAATCGTCGAGCAGTTCGTGAAGCCGGGTTTCGCCCAACTCGAGCGCGCCGAGCTGGGCGTTCAGATCGCCATAGCTGTATCGCGGCATGCGGGTATTGGCGAGCAGGATATCGACCACGTCCTGGCGCATCTCTCCCCGGTCGAACAGTTTGACCGGCGGAATGCGCACGCCCTCCTGCATGATGTCGGTAGCGCGCGGGTTGTAGTTTCCGGCCACATTGCCGCCCACATCCAACCAATGCCCGGCCGATGCGAGATGGCAAAAAACCCGCCCGTCGCGGAATATGGGTTTGATAATCTTGATGTCATTCAGGTGTGTCGCGCCCACATAGGGATCGTTCAGCAGCCAGGCGTCGCCGGGCTGAAACCCGCCATCTTCTCCGGCGCGGTCGATCACCGCCTTGGTGGCGAAACTCATGGCGCCGATAAAAACGGGTAGGCCGGTTTTGCCCATGGCCACCGTCGCGCCGCTTACTGCGTCATATATGCCGTGGCTGCCGTCGCGCGCCTCCGCGATCACCGGGCTGAACGCGGCGCGGAACAGGGTGGCGTCCATTTCATCGACGATCTGTTCCAGCCGGCCCCTTATGACCGCCAGCGCCACCGGATCAAATGTCGTCATTGAATTTCGCCGTCCGCCATAAAGCCGACGTCATAATCCCGCTCCGCTCTTTCACGGGTGATCAGCCCAAGCCGCAAATCCTCGGCGATGGCCTCGGTTGCGCGCTCGCCCGGCGCGCCATAGCCGCCGCCGCCGGGGCTTTCGATGCGGACACTTTGGCCGGGCTTTAGTTTGACGCCAAAAAGCTTCGCGCCCATCGACGGCCGGTGGGCGCCGTCATCCTGCTGATACTCGACCACGTTTTTATCCGCCGGCAGACCTTCCAGAACGCCAGGCGGGTGGTAATTGCCACGCTCGCCCAAGACCACCAGATCAGCTTCATCATGTAGAGGTTCGATCTCATAGACCGCGCCCAGCCCACCGCGATGCCGTCCCGCGCCGCCGCTGTCGGGGCGCAGCGCCCATTGCTTGAAGATCACCGGAAAAGACGATTCCAGAACCTCGACCGGCGGGATAGTGGCCATGGAAATCGGCGCGTTACCGTGGCTCAGCCCATCGCCGTCCGGATGGCCGCCATGGCCGCCGCCGAAAAACGTGAATAATATCCAAGGGATGCCGGTGTGGCGCTTGCCGGAGATCAGCAGCGCATTGATGGTGCCATAGGGCGCGCCATTGACCCGGTCCGGCGCGATCTTGGCGAATACGGTGAACATCACATCGATCATGCGCAGGATGGTTTCGGTATAGCCGGAAACCGGTCTTGGCGCTTCGGCCGCCAGGATGCTGCCGTCCGGGATGATGACCTCGACCGGTTTCATGACGCCGGCATTGGCCGGCAATTCGTGGAAGATATGTTTCAGCCCGACGAAACATGCTGCCGCCGCCGTGGCGCGCGAAATGTTCAGCGGCCCGGCGCAGCCATCGGCTGAGTTCGAAAAATCGAGCGTCAGCCGGTCACCCTTGATCGTTACTGTCAGTCCGATCGCCAGTGGTTCATCGACCACACCGTCATTGTCGAGAAAATCGAGCCCCTCATAGAGTCCATCTTCCAAAGCTTCGATTTCGGCGCGCATCAATGTTTCGGCGCGGCTCAGCATCTCGTCCATGGCCTGGGTGATCAGATCATCGCCATATTCGTCGAGCAGATCGTGCAACCGCCTCTCGCCGAGCTCCAACGCGCCGATCTGGGCTTGCAAATCGCCGTTCGCGCTGACCGGAAGGCGTGAATTGGCCAGTGCGATCTCGACCATGTCCTGTCGGATTTCGCCTCGGTCGAACAATTTGACCGGTGGAATGCGGACGCCCTCCTGCATGGAATCGGTCGCTTGCGGATTGTAATTGCCCGGCACATTGCCGCCGACATCCTGCCAGTGCCCGACGGAAGCAAGCTGGCAGAACACCATGCCGTCACGGAAGAACGGTTTGACCAACTTGTAGTCGTTCAGATGGGTCGCGCCGTCGTAAGGGTCGTTCATGAAAAAGACGTCGCCTTCATTGGGGCCGCCTTCGGCGTTGGCGCGGGCGATGGCCGCGCGCGCGGCGAAGCTCATCGCGCCGACGAATATGGGCAGGCCGGCCTTGCCCTGGACCAGCGTATCGCCGGTTTCGGCGTGGTAGATGCCGTGGCTGCCGTCGCGCGCCTCGGCAATCACCGGGCTGAAGGCGCTGCGGAACAGCGCCGCGTCCATTTCATCGACGATTTGCTCGAGACGGCCGCGAATGACGGCGAGGGTGACGGGATCGATCATTGTTTAAATTTAATCCTGGAAACAGCCATATGATAATGTCTATCTGATGTGATGGGGAGGAGTCATGACAGAAATTAGAAAGCTGATCACCGTCGTCCAATCGACGCGGTGGGAACAGGGCCAGGAAATCGACCCGCCATCGCACCAAGTCGCTGCGATCGCGGTGATCCGCAACCCATATGCGGGTCGGTATTCCCATGATTTGTCCTTGTTGGAGGAAGCCGGGGCCGAACTGGGCGAATTGCTGGCCGTGCGTGGGGTCGATGCGCTGGGGATCGCACCGGCTGACATTCACAGCTACGGCAAGGCCGCAATTGTCGGCACGGAAGGCGAAAAGGAACACGCCGCCGCCGTACTCCATCCCCGGCTTGGAAAACCGGTGCGCGAACTGATCGGTCCGGCGAGCGCGATCATCCCGTCGGCGAAGAAAATTGGCGGGCCGGGCGCGACCATCGACTGCCCGCTGCATTACAAGGACGACGCCTGGAAGTTTAGCCACTTCGACGCCATGGAAATTTCCGTCCCCGGTGCGCCACGGGCGGATGAGATCGTGGTGATCCTGGCGCTCAGCGACGCCGGGCGCCCGCTGCACCGCGTCGGCGAAGATCTAAATGTGTCCGATGTGATGTCGGCGAAGGAATGACCGGCCAAACCAATCGGGAACTCATCGAACGCTTCTATGGTTAGGTAGGGAATCAATGGGATGCGGATGTTGCGCGCGAGATTTTATCGCCGGATCTCGTGTTTCGCGGGTCGCTCGGTGTCGATGTAAACGGGCATGACGGTTTTCTCGGATATGTTGCGTTAATCCGGACCGCTTTTCCGGATTTTCACAATCAGATCGAAGAGATTGTTTCCGAGGAGTCCCATGCCGCCGCGCGGCTGACCTATAGCGGTACCCATCAAGGCGAGCTTTTTGGGAGGCAGGTGACGGAACGCGCAATTACCTAAGCCGGCGAGGCATTTTTCAAGTTTTCGGAAGGTAAGATCGATGAAATCTGGGTGCTGGGCGATCGCATGGCGCTCATGGAGCAGATAAACGCCCCATAGATATACGCAATTATGGCTTTTCGTGCCGTCATCCGTTAAACACGGCTCCATTTCGTACCCAACCATTCCTGGAGCGCTTCGTGACGGCGTCATCGATATCAAACATGTGTGTAACAATCAATTCCGTTGGGCTTATTCGGCCGTTCGCTGGCATCCGTCCGGGCGTCGGCTGGGCTGAAAAGGTGGCCGCGCCGCCCTATGACGTATTATCGACCGAGGAAGCGATCACGCGCGCCGGCGACAATGAATGGAATTTCCTACATGTCTCGCGCCCCGAAATCGATCTGCCGCCGGGCAGCGATTCCCATGCGCCCGAGGCCTATGCGAAATCCGCTTCCAACATGAAGCGGATGTTGGCGGAAGGAGTGCTGCTCCGCGATGCCCAGTCGGCCTATTACGTTTACCGCGTTGAAGCCGACGGGCGGTCCCAGACCGGGTTGGTGGCCGCGGCTTCGGTGGCGGCATACGAAACCGGACGCATCCGCCGCCACGAATTGACACGGCCTGAAAAGGTCGAGGACCGTACGCGCCAAATCGATGCGCTCAACGCCCATACCGGGCCGGTGATGATGGCCTATCGGTCAACCCCGGCAGCCAATGAGATGCTCAAGAATATTTCGGCGCGCATGCCCGATATCGACGTTGTGGCCGATCACTGCGTCCGCCATTGTCTCTGGGTCGCCAATGATGCAAATGACATCGCCGGTTTGACCAAGGCGTTTGACGCCATGGAGGCGCTTTATATCGCCGATGGCCATCATCGGTCGGAAGCCGCCCTGCGGGTTGCCCAGGAGCGCCGGGCCGCAAATCCTGATCATCGCGGCGACGAACCTTATAATTTTTTCCTGTCGGTAAATTTCCCGGAGGAAGAGGTCAACATCCTCGATTATAATCGGGTGGTCCGTGACCTCGGCTCCCAAACCCCTGAACGGCTGCTAGCGGAAATCAGCAGGCGTTTCACTGTTCACCCCACCGAAGCCGCCTATCGACCTGATCAGCCCATGCGTTTCGGCATGTATCTCGACGGTCGCTGGTATGCGCTTTTGCTAGCGGATGATTTTGATGCGGGCGACGACCCCGTGGCTCGGCTGGATATCAGCCTGCTGGCGACCAATCTTCTTGAACCGCTACTCGGCATTACAGATCAACGGCTGGACACAAGGATCGATTTCGTCGGCGGTATCCGAGGTCTCGAAGGTCTGGAAGGCAGGGTCGATTCGGGTGAAATGGCGGTCGCGTTCTCGATTTTCCCCACTCAAATGAACGATCTGATGTCGGTCGCCGATTCCGGCCGAGAAATGCCGCCGAAATCGACCTGGTTTGAGCCCAAGCTCGCCGACGGACTGATTTCTTATCCGATAGATTAAACCGGCCGCGCGTCAGGGGGCGAGAAGTCGTGCGGCCGGCCGACGCAGTCAGCGTAATTCAGCTGTCCGTGCGCCTCCCGTGACGATGCCGATTTCAACCCGGCGATTTCGTGGTTCGACCTTCCCATCCGGCGTCAGCACGGCGGGTTTGTCCTCGCCATGCGACTCCATCCGAATGGTCGACCCATCGACGCCCGCGCTTGTGAAGGCATCCGAAACCTTATCGGTGCGGCGCTGGCTGAGTTTGGCGTTGTAAGGCCGCTTGCCGGACCGGTCGGCATGACCGGCGATCCGGACCACGGCCGCGCCGAGACGCTTTGCGGTGGCAATGGCTTTATCGAGGATTTTCTTGCCGGTTTCCGTGATCCGGGAGCTGTTGAGGTTGAACAGCACCACATAGCCGGTCTGGGTAATGTCCTTGCGCTTGACGGTGGCGGATGCGGGGATGGCGCGCAGCAGTGGGGAAAGCGGGCGGTTTTCCGCGACTTTTTTTCGCATTTCGATGCCGGTGAGCAATTTCGAGAAGCGCTCACGACAGGCGGATATGTCATCGGGCTGGAAATTTTCTTCCTGTTCCTGCATCCAGCACTCGAAGGCGAGCTGAGCTTGTGCGGCGGTCTTTGGCTGATGCGCGCGCGTCGCATCATCCAATGTCGCGACCAGACGTTCCCGCGCCAGGGTCAGGTCGGGGATTATGTTGGTGAGAAGTTTGCGTTTGGAAATTTCTTCCGGCGCCACCAATTCGCCGCGTCCTGAGCGAATTGCGCGGGTGGCAAACGCATTCGTGTCCACCAGATCAAGTTCGTCAAGCTCGGCGCCGGCCAATTTCAGATAGCCCGCATAAAGCGCCTTGTTGAAATCCGAACCGACAGGCCGCATTTTGGTGGCCTGGTCATAACTTGCGCTACAGCCTGATATAGCGGCGGCAAATACAAATAAAATGGCTGTTTTTAGGGGTCGTTGCATAATCCGTCCTTTTCCGGAACTCTAATGTCCATATCGTTTTGGCGTTTATTTGAGGCAGGATCGGGGCGGAGAAGAGGAGTTTTCGTGACCATTCGAGGTCGCAAATGTGGCGGATTCGATTGATTGAGGCGATAATCGGCGCGATTTCAATGTCTGGTTCGATAAATGACAGATCAACCTATCAGCCGGGAATTTTTGAGGCGGAAGATGCCGCCGATCCCTTGACGGGATTTCGGGGCGAATTTGATCTGCCCGAGGGTGTTCTCTATTTCGATGGCAATTCATTGGGTGCGCTGCCCAGGGCGACAAGCGCGCGCGTGAGTCAGGCCATCGGCCGGGAATGGGACCAGGATCTGATCGGAAGCTGGAATAGTCATGACTGGATAAATTTACCGTCCCGCGTCGGCGACAAAATTGCGCACTGTATCGGCGCGGCTCCGGGAGAGGTGGTAGCGGCGGATTCCACCTCAATCAATCTGTTCGAGCTGCTGGTGGCCGCCCTACGTCTGCGACCGGGCC